>NZ_JAJCIA010000060.1 GCF_020554845.1 Blautia faecis
AAGGCTTAATAGTGACAAGTAACTATTTTGTCGCAGAGAACGGTGTGACCCGAAGGTCACGCCGTTTTTCTGTGTTCATAGGTTGTTTGCGTGATGATAGGCTCGGAAATAACGGGAATATCTACATCGTCCACGAAGTTGAAGAAAATCTTCACTTTCTGCTTGCGCTTGCCGCTGGATTTGTCCGGGGCATAGACGATGATTTTCTTGATATACTCGTTCACGATGGTCTGTGTCAGCTCCTCCACATCCACATATTTCTGTGTCAGGGCGATAAAGGCATCCAGACCGTCGTTCATTTCTTCCCGCTGTTCCACCCATTCTTCGATAACTTCAATTTCGAGCTTTAACCGTTCCTGCTCCGCTTCATAGTCCGCAGACATCTTTCTGTATCTGTCCTGATTGAGATTTCCAAGAACATAGTCCTCGTACAGCCGGGCGATGATGACATCCAGATCGGCAAGGCGTTTCTTTGCCTGTTCCAGCTTCTTTTTGTCATCCCGGATGCTGCGCTCCTGGTCAGTCCTGCGGCATTGCAGCCATTCCTCCTGAAAACCGTCCACATCGCTTCGGATATACTCATTGACTGCCCGGATGCGTTCCAGAACGATTTCACGAAGCACATCTTCCCGGATATAGTGGGCAGTACAAGTACCACGGTTGCTCTTGTAGTTGTTGCAGACGTAGTGATCCTGCTTGCCCTCAAAGCTTTTGCTTGTGGCAAAGTGGAGCTTGCCGCCGCAATCGGCACAAAACAGAAGCCCGGAGAACAATCCCTGCCGTTCCGCTTTTGCGGGGCGGCGTTTGTTTTTCCTCAGTTCCTGCACCCTGTCAAACTGTGCCTGAGATACAATCGCTTCCTGTGTGTCCGGCAGATAAAACATATTCTCCGGCTCATTGGGAATCCGCTTTTTCAGCTTGTAGGACTTGGAATAAGTCTTGAAGTTGCAGGTACAGCCTGTGTACTCCTGCCGTTCCAAAATCCCTGCAATGGACTGGTTGCCCCAGTGGTACGGTCTTTCCGGCATCGGCTTTTTCTTTCGCTTGGCATAGAGTGCCTTTGCGGTCATAATCTGCTTTTCTTCCAGAATCCTTGCAATCTGCTCCGGGCCTTTGCCGTCAATGCAAAGGTCGAAGATGAGCTTGACTACCGGAGCCGCTTCTTCATCCAGAATCCAGTGATCCTTGTCCTCCGGGTCACAGCGGTATCCGTAGGGCGGTTTGCCCATGTGCTTCCCACTGGTTCCTCTCTGCCGCAAACTGACACGGACTTTCTTGCTGGTATCACGGGGATACCACTCGTTGAACAGATTACGGATTGCGGCGAAGCCCTCGCTGTCTCCCCGGTTGCTGTCTACGCCATCATTTATAGCGATAAAGCGGACATCATAACTCGGAAAGATAATATCCGTATATTGTCCAACAGTCAGATAGTCACGACCAAAGCGGCTGAGGTCTTTGACCAGCCAGCAGCCCACAAGCCCCTGCTTGACAAGCTCAAAGCCTTCCTGCACACCGGGACGATTGAAGTTCGTCCCCGTATAACCGTCATCCACCAGAATTTTCAGGTTTGTATACCCGTGGTCACGGGCATATCGGGTTAAATACTCTCTCTGATTTGCGATACTGTTACTCTCGCCTTCCTGGGCATCCTCGTTGCTCAGACGGCAATAGAGAATGGTAATTTTCTGCTGATCCAACATAATATCCTCCTTCGGTGGTTGGTCAGCCGACAGTACCGTTGTGCATATTGGAATTATATCATGCTTTTGTGTCGCAGTCATTAACAAATCACCCCCTTGTCAGAAAAAATGAGCCGTTTTACCTTGTCGGTAAGTGGCTCATTTCCATCACACTCCGTTTCAATCACATACCATGTGTTTCCGATCTTGCACTCAATGGTTTTGCAGAAAGAGGACTGTGCCGCTTCCCAACGCTTGCGGCATTCTTCCAGAAAATCAATAGGCGGCTCAAAAATCGGATCGAAGCAGGAGCAAATATCAATATAGCCGATGGCATCGTTGATTTCTTCCATCGGGGCATCTTCCATAATCATCTTGTTAATTTCATCTACGGTTTTCTTCATAGGCAAATAGTTCCTTTCTTAAATTTCCATGTCCTGTCCACGATTGCGGGCAGGGTGTTTGTGTTCATACAGTTCCTTTCCCCTGGCGAGGATGGCATTGATAAAAGCCCAGACCTTTTCAGATGCAATCTCAATCGCATCCAGGAAAGGCTGGGCTTTTTGTTTCAGCTCCTCATAGTCTTTGTTCAGTTTTTCAAAACGGTCTTTCCATATCTTTGCGTTTTTATCTGCCTGCTCGAATTTCTGCTTGTATTTCAGCTTCTCAGACTTTTCCGCAAAGCTGCTGACCGCATAATCCTTTAGCGTGCGGCACTCATCCGCCGTCATGGTAACATTTCCCGTAATGGGATTTTTCTTGCCCATCGACTCAATCTCATGTGCAGTCATAGCAACAGACTTAGCAGCCTGAGTTTCCTTTTTCAGAGCTTCCAGTTTCTTTTTCTGCTTCTCCGTGGCAGCTTTGGCATCCGCTAAGCTCTGCTCGGCCTGTGCCACCTGTCCGGTCACAGCTTCCAAACGCTGCTGTTCGGCCTGTACCTTGAACTGTGTCACCGTCAGATGTTCTTCGGTGCTGCCACATTCTCCACGCTCTACATCGGTATAACCAGCGTTTCGCATGAAATTGAAAAAGTCATCCTGCAGCACACTGTAGGACGACTTCAAAATCTTTTTCCCTTTTGCGTTCAACATAGGATTTCCGTTTTCATCAAGAACGGGTTTGGATTCCCACTTCTTACTGCGGCTGACCTGTGTGATCGTTTCCTTTACCGTTCCCCGGAGGGATTCATCCTTGCATCGCTTCGACCACAGGATTTGTTTCTCCACCACCGGGATATAAACCACATGAAGGTGATAGTGGTACACATCCTCACCCAGAGCTTCCGACATTGCCCGGATGCGTTCGTCGGCATGCATTACAGCGGAGAGGATATACTGCTCACCGCCCACGATCTCCACGGCGGCTTTATAGGCATCGGCATAAAACTGTTTTGCAAACTCATAGCCGCCGTGGTTGTAGAAATAAGCGGAGTTCACATCGAAAACCAACTCGCCATATTTGACGGCATCCGGTTTCAGCCCTCTGGTGGAGATGATCTTGTCCTGCTCCATCTGCTCAAACATTTTTACATAATCGTCAGTGGGAGACTTGAAGTGAACATTCAGCGCAGTACGTTCCGGCACGATGTCCACATTGGAATAACGGTCTTTTTCACGCTCATTGTGTTCCTGTACTTTTGTCACATCATCCGGAGTTTCCAAGTCCTGATTTCTGGCTAAGGTACGATCAATTCCATCATTTCTTGCCATAGATTTTTGTCCTTTCTTTAAGATTTGCAGACAGCGGAGGGCTGAGGAACGGCACTTTTTCAAAGTGTAATAACCCACTATTACACTTTCATCCATGCTGGCTACAAAGTGCCGTGGGCTCTCCGAGGGCTCTCCCGAGGGGGGAATGCGGTCACTGCGGTGACCTCTGCTGACCAAGGCAAAATGTCTGCGCCTTTTACCTTGGTCAGCCCGTCTGCATGAAGCTGTTCTGCGGAACATTTCTTGCAGACGATGGCAGCGAAAACCGTATCTTTCACTGCCTGTCCATGGGCAGCACTGCGGTGCGCCTATGGGGACGGGAGATGCGGAGGGCTGTTGCCGGGGTATCACTTCTCCCGTCTTTTCTGCCATACGATGTCGTAACCAAGCACAGCGGCAAGCTCCAATACTTCCTTGTATCGTATACTTTCCCGCTGTAATTTTGCGGACAGGTTGGAAACGCTGTCGCTCCATCCGTACTCGTCCGAGAGCAGGTCAACAACTTCCTGCATGGTCATCCCGGCACGGATGATCTGTGCCTTTATTTCGTTGCGTATATTCATATTGATAAAATCCTCCATAATTCAGTTCATGTGTCGGTGCAACCTCTGCGCTCCAAGGTGGAGTGGATGCACCGAACAGTGAAAAATCTGCAATCTCCGAAATCCGTTCAGAATTTCGCTTGTGATGTCCTGTCCATATATGACCATATCCCACTTTGCCGTTTTGTGTGGTTTGGTCTGGAACAGTGAAAACACCCATTGTTCCGTGAACAGGGTACACGGTTCAGAGAAGCACGATTTCGTGAAATAGTTTCGTCCTGCGGTCAAAAACTTTGCTGTTTCCATTACCATTGATTTTTAATGCCCGAAAACAGGTCAGCTTTGAAAGCTGCTGTTTCCTATAACGGAAGAAAACAGGGGTAAATGCTGCGTACATACGTACAGAGCATGACTGGCAAAATCAATCCCGCCAGTCCTCCGGTACGTACGTACACGGCGAAACATCGTAAAATCCATTTATATGAGGTCTTGCCACAGCTTCCACGCCCATAAAGCCCCACACCCGCCGTCCGGCAGAGTTGGTGATGTTGTTGCAATGCTCCAGATTGAATCTCCCGGCATTGGCAATCATGGCATCGCTGAAGCTACGGGCTTTCAGCGGTGCAAGGGAGTTTTCCTCACACCACATCCGGTAGATTTCATAGAAATCCTTAGAGCTGATGGAAGCATCCGCTTTCAATCGGATGTATCCCTCCGACTCCATGAAATCAAAGATATTGTTGTTGTCACGCTTGACCGCTTCCCGGTTTTTCCGGATACGGTCACTCTCCGTAAACTTAAAGTTGTTGGCAACAAGCCGCTGTAAGCCTTCAAATGCCCACAGGAAGATACCCTCGGCTTCAGCTTTCATCTTCTCTGCAAGGTCAGGATCATCGGCTCTGTCCATGGGCTTTTCTTTGGTGGTCAGCACAAGCTGTCTGCGGTAAAAACCATCGCTGCGATCATATAGGGCTTGCAGATCACCATTGCTGAATGCCAGCAACCGGGCAAACATCCAGCCCTGATAACTCTGCTTGCCCTTGCGTTCCAAGTCCATTTTGCCCTGTGCAGTCACGATGGATTTTACATAGTTGGTCTGACGCAGAGCTTCCATCCGCATATCATCATCCACGCACAGCAGGATGTGTTCCAGATCGGCACGGGCAAAACGGTTTTCAGAAATCTTCCCGATGCTGCCGTCTTTCATATTCGTGCCGAAGATGGTGGACAGCACCGCACCGATTTGAGATTTACCCTCGCCACCGTTGCCTTTAATCACCATCATGCGCTGCCCCTTGTTGGAGGGAATCAGGCAATAGCCGATAAACTCCTGCAAAGTTGGAATGTCCTCGGCGTAAAGCAACCCATCCAGAAAGTTCAGCCAGATCACCGGTGCAGGAGCATCGGGATTATAGCCGACAGGCAGACGGCTTCGCACGATAGCCGGTCTGCCTTCGGTGAAAGTGCCGTTCAAGAGCAGCGTACCGTTGGCAACATGGATGCGATCCTGCTCCGGAGGGAAGTCAGACACCTGCGCTTCCAGTTTCAGCACTTCCAGAATGTTGGTGATCTTCCGTGGGATGTTGTTCACGGCACAAAATTTCAGCTTGTCGTAAATCTCCCCACGCAGAGGAAGGTCATCCGTCACTCGACCATCGGGCGTGAAAAAAGCTCCGTTTGCGAAGATGATTCTGCGCTCATGCAGAAATTCTTCACAAAACAGAGCTTCGTTGATGTTCTGCCCGTCAAACCAGACAGGAAAATTCATATTAGGCGTTTTCCGGTTCTTCGCCACGGTGCGCCACCTCCTTTTTCTTTCGTGCGGTATACTCTTGCAGAAAAGCAATTTTGTCGTCCTGCATCAGCTTGTCCACCAATGCCACCCGTTCTTCCAGATCACCCACCGTCAGCACATCTGCCATATATTCGATATAGCAGTGCATCTGGCAGGCTTCCACAAAACGGTCATCCAGAGCATCTTCCGGTGTCTTGGGTGCGTATCGTATTTTCCAATCTTCCAGCAGATGCAGATAATCCGTCAGCACCCGGAAACACAGCATTTCATTCTCCCGGAACTGACGGATATAGGGACGCTTTGGCTTGACCATAGCTGCGGCAGTGGGCGGTTTCGGGTCAAGCCCGAAGTCCGCAGCCAGCTTTTGCGCTGCTTCATAACTGCTCAGATCGAACAGTCTTGCCACAAGGTCGATTACATCCCCCTTGGCTCCGCAGCCGAAGCAGAAGAAATAATCCTCGTTCAGCTTCAAGCTCGGATGCCTGTCGTTGTGGAACGGGCAGCAAGCCATACCATTGCGGTTGACATTCAGCCCGTAGTGTTTTGCGGCTTGCTTTACGCTGATTGCCGCATTGATGATTTCATAGATTGTCATAGAAAAACCTCCGTTCATAGTATTTAGAAAGCACGAAACACCCGCCGTGATTGGCAGGGGTTTGGCTCCTTCTACTATGGTTATGCCGGATTTTTCAAAAAACAGGCTAATCGGAGGACAACCCCGTTTCAAAAAACAGGACAACTTATGGATAGATGTAGATTTCTTTACATTAGCATGATAGAATTAAGAAAATGAAAAAACAGGACAGGAGGGGCAAGCATGAACCAAGAACTGATGACATTGGATTTTTGGCAGGATACGGTCATATATGAGGGAAAAACACTTCCTGTCGGCGCTCTTGCCTGTGATGCGCTGAATGTCCCTGCGGATACCATCGCAAAGATGAACGAGCAATGCGAGAAAATCAATCTGCTGCTTGGAATATTAAACGCCGGACAGGATGCTTCTGCACTCTGTCCTATTGCAACGGAAGCTGCTCTGACGATGCTTGATATTCTCAGTCAAACACCGCCGTTCTCCTATATGAATATCTCAAAGCACAGAGAACGGATTGAAAAAGTCTTTACTGTGGACAATGCGCTGAAATATGTGGAGTTTGCCATAAAAGCCGCAACCAAT
Source organism: Blautia faecis (assembly GCF_020554845.1). Taxonomy (GTDB): domain Bacteria; phylum Bacillota; class Clostridia; order Lachnospirales; family Lachnospiraceae; genus Blautia_A; species Blautia_A faecis. The sequence continues at coordinate 6,909 of NZ_JAJCIA010000060.1, forward strand.
TCTTTGCAATTTGAAGAAATCCAGAACTTTGCCGATGCGATGATGCTCCAACGCTATACCGCAGTTTTCGGGCATCTGGCATACTCCCTTGGGGAATACCAAACGGCCATGCTTGATTTTGCAGAAAAATCAGACGGCAATGAAGCAGAACGCACCGCAGAGGGTTTTGCAAAAATGTTCGGCGACTATTTTCCGCCGGAGTTCTCTATCACGGAGGGCAATGCCTGGATGTCTACTTTGAATAATTCCGTTCAGTATGTATCCGTCATCCGTCCCGGCGAAAAAGTTGCGAAGCTGGTCAAGCGGATGCACTATGTATCCTTTGTGGGGATGTTCCGGTCTGATCTCTTTGAGGGCCTGTGTGTTGGCCATGCACCGAAAAAATGCAAAATCTGCGGCAAATGGTTTCTGACCACCAATGCAAGGCACACCAAATACTGCGGCGGCTACGCTCCGGGGGACAAGCTGCACCGCACCTGCCGGCAGATCGGTAACCTGAAAGGCAGAGAACAGCGGGAACTTGCGGACGATCATCCGCTGAAACAGATTTATGAGAAGCGACTGAATACCATAAACCGCTATGTGAAGCGTGGCGCTCTGGACGCTGATCTTGCAGAGGTTATGAAAAAACTGGCGAAAGATAAGATGCTTCGGGCGCTGGGCAATGTCGCTTACGCCAAGGGTGATTATGAAAAAGAAATGGGACAGGCTGCGTTGAAGAAAGAAGCAATAAAAAGAATTTGAATTTAGCTAAGAGGTGAGCAACGTTATGTTAGAAGTAGTATTTAGCGACAGTGCCGCAGGGACTATGGCGGTTGCGATTGGACATAAGGGTTTTTTAGGCGGAGCAACCAGTGTAATTATCTCTGATGGGACAGTTTCAAAAGAAGAAATAGAAAAGTTCCAGCATCAAGCAGAAGAACGGGAGCGTTCTGGTTGGGAGAATGCTATACCGTTGGAAGGAAATCGTAAGGACATAGTTAATCTTCCGCTGGCATTGTCTGTGGGCAACATCTCCGAAGCAGGAATTTGTTTGGAGCGTGAGTCGGCATTATCTTTGCTACTAAGCATACTGCCCGATATGGCATCTGAAATCGTAACTGAACTTCTCAATACATCCCGAAAGAACTATGCTACACTACTGGAAAAAGCACAAAACGGAGAGCCGATTCGTGTTTGGGTCGGACGAGACCCAGATGATGTGTGCGGATTGTATTGGCTTCTGGAACAACTACGACCAATCGGCTTTGAAAAATTGGATATTACCATTGTGGAGCTTCCAATGTGGGAAACAAGACCAGATGGATGCATTGTCCAGTATAACGGTTGGGGAGAAGTTGAACCTTATCACTTGGGACGGATGGCATCTCTTGGGAAGAAGTTGCCAACAAATTACCTTCGTAGTTTGGCTAACCGCTGGAGAGAACTCCAACAGGAAAATTCTCCTCTTCGTGCTGTTATAAACGGCAAACTGGTCAGCGTATCAGAAACTCTGTATGATACATTTATTCTTCGAGAATTGGATACACTGGACGACGAGTTTAGGGAAAGCGTGCTTGTTGGACAGGTTCTTGGAAAGAATCAATTAGGGATCGGTGATGGGTGGATTGCTTTGCGTGTGGAACAATTTATCAAAGAGGGACTTCTGCTCCCAATCACAACTCCTGCACCAAATGCACCTATTTATCACCGTATGTTAAAGAAAATAAAGTAATAAATAACCCATTAGTTGATCACGGGATATTTATGAGTATTACTAAACTGGAAGGAGGTGCGCTATGCTGAATGATTTTTCATGGAATATGACCGGATACATACCGAAACACGCTGTCAATCCATCCGATGATGGCATCCCACCCTATGTTGCAGAGCGCATCTTCCAGCTGGAACCGGAACCGCCTACAGTAGACAATCCGAACGAATATATCCTGTCTGCCCTACGGGAAAAAGACTTGAAATATTTCTCATTCTTTCTCCACCACTACGAGCTGCAACTTAACAAGCGCATCAAAACCTTTCTCGGTGTGGATGGCGGCAATCGATACGACACAGACCGTTTTCTGGATATAAAACTGTCCTGCCGGGAGCAAATGCTCCAAAAGCTGATGGACTATGCTCCTGCCAAAGGTGCGGAGTATGCAACATACATTTTTCCGTTCATTCGGGATGCTATGCTCCGTTTCCGCATGGGCGAAGAAAAATGGTCGGTATCCTCTCTGACCAATTACAAAATGGTGCGGTCAATGGCGTGGCTGTACCATAACACCAAGGATGCGGTCAGTGAATTTGCAAAGAAATACAACTGCGACCTTGCCCTTGCGGAAGGATACCTGAAAGTAGTCCGTGGCATCCGCAATCAGCAGCCATTCTATGTAACGGACGAGGATGGCGAGGAAACAGGTGAAGATGTTGCCCTTGATGATACATGGAACTATACCGACATCCTCTGGAACGGCATACAGGCTGAAAAGGTGCAGCGGGCATTTGAGAAACTGAATTACCGGGAGCAAACCTTGCTTGAAAAGCGGCTGGCGATCTGTATGACCTGTGGGCGTGTCGGCTCATGGAAGAACCGCCCCACCTTTGAAGAACTGGCGGTTATGTTTGAGGGCAGCACAGCCAGCGGTGCAGAGCGAGCCTACCGGAAAGCAGTGGACAAGCTGACGGAGTTTTTGGTTGCCGAGGGTGCTATCCATGCAGTCCGGCTGAAACAGAAATCCAAAACCAAGCGCAAAAAGAAAATCACCGCCGCAATCTACGAATACCAGGCAGACTGCGACGGCGAATGGGGCGAAATGTCAGTTGATTTTGAGAACGGCACAGCAGAAATCATTCGGCTTGCTGATTGGGATACAATTAAAACGAACTGGTTTGCCAATGAGGCGATCCGGTATATTTTATCATTGTCGCCTGATGCTCTTAAAAAATATATGCTCGTCCCCCTTGAGCCGCCACTTATATCCTGAATCCTTACAACAACTGTAAGTGGTATTTGCTGTGTTCCCATGCTATCATTTTATTACAAATGATAGGAGGTATTCACATGAAACCCATTTTGAATATTGAAAATTTAACAAAAATCTATGGCAATGTGCCAAGTCAAACAAATGCACTGAATGGGATCACCCTCCAGGTGATGCCGGGAGAGTTTCTCGGCATTATGGGAAGCAGTGGTTCCGGTAAATCCACGCTTCTCAACTGTATTGCAACTGTGATTCAGCCCACCGGTGGAAGCATTCAGGTGGAGGGCGATACTCTGCAATCCCTCAGGGGAAAGGCTCTTGCAGAGTACCGTGGCAAAAAAGTTGGTTATCTATTCCAGAACTTTGAATTGCTGGACAACCTGACTGGCAGGGAAAACATCCTGCTCCCGACTTCCTTGCATGGGGTATCCGAAGCAGAAAGCAGCCAGCGGCTGAAGCAGTTGGCTGACTATCTGGAAATCACTGATGTTCTGGATAAGTTTCCGTCCAAGATGTCCGGCGGCCAGCGTCAGCGTGTTGCGGCAGCAAGGGCTCTGATCTTACATCCCCAAATGATCCTTGCCGATGAACCGACGGGTGCGCTGGATTCTAAGAACGCAAGAAGTCTTATGGAGAAGCTGTCCGGCCTGAATCGTGACGAACAAGCTACGATCCTGATGGTAACCCATGATTCCAATGCCGCCAGCTTCTGTAAGCGCATCCTGTTCATCCAGGATGGCGTGATCTTTCATGAGCTTCGGCGTGGAGACGAAAGCCAGCAGGAGTTCTACGGGCGCATCCTGAAGGTGATGGCGCAACTGGGAGGGGGCAGCGCAAATGTTCTCTAATCTCATTCTTCGGAACAGCCACCGCAGCCGAAAGGAAAACGGTCTGTTTTTCAGCTCCCTGGTGATTTCTATTGTTGCCTTTTACATGATTCTTTCCATCTCCACTCAAGATGTGATGCTCTTTTTGCAGAAAATGGAGAGTGACGCAGTTGACAAACTCCTGCTTCTGATTCCTGCGTTTTATGGGATGACCCTCGGTATTCTGTTCTTTTTGATCTATTTTGCCTGCAAGTATCAGTTCGAGCGCAGACGGCATGAGTTTGGTGTTTATCTAATGTTGGGGATGCGTAGAAGTAAACTGTTTGGTATGCTTCTGGCGGAAGATTTCCTGACCAGTATTCTTGCCATGCTCATAGGCTTACCTGTGGCTGTGGTGCTTTCAGAAATTGTCAGTCTTGTCACCGCCAAGCTGGTAGGCATGGGGATCATCGGTCATCAGTTTTCTTTATCCTGGTCTGCAATTGAATGGACGCTGGCAGGATTTCTGGCAATTAAGCTGACGGCACTTCTGATTTTGAGTGGACGAATCAGCCGCCAGGAGATCGGTACTTTGCTATCCCAGCCAACGAACCGCCCCAAAAAGCAAATGCCATCTGTTATCTATGGACTGGCTGCTATATGCGGAAGTGTGATGTTGGCAGTGGCTTACTACATGGCGATTCAGGGAATTGCATGGACAAAGGTAAGTATGATGGGACTGACTTTGCTGTTGGGCATAGTTGGTACGATGCTGCTTTTCTATGGGATGCGTGCGCTGATTGCTTTGATTGTTAAGAAAGGAAAAGGAAATAAGCAGCTTCATGTATTTACCTTCCGGCAGATTCAGGAGAATGTTATTCATCAGTCAACCTCCATGGCCATCAGCTCCCTGCTGATTCTGGCGGCGCTGTGTTGTTTTGGTGCGGGCGTAGGAATTGCAGGAACGAATAGCCTGTCTTCTGGCCATGTAATCGACTATACTTTTGAAGATCATACTGCAGAAGATTCATCGCAGGTTCTTCCGAATATAAAGGCAGCCCTGAAAGAAAACGGTTTGGAAAATCAATTTTCAGAGCTTTTTGAAATGAGGGTTGGGCGTATTCGCACCACAGAAGATTATGATAATGCCTACAGCATGGACGCTGTTATGGACTCTCTTCGGAGCCTGCCCCAGTCGGAAGACCGGGATGTCCTTCTGAACAATCTTGGTTATGCCACATACCCATATTTGATTTGTCTATCGGACTATAATCGTTTGTTGGAATTGTCCGGCAAACCGGCTCTCCAATTAGGCGAAAAGGAGGCCGCTGTCTATATTGATACAGAGTTTACTACGGTAAGTCGTACCGCAATGCTGAACCAAGTATTGGCCGGACAGCCCAAGGTGGAACTGGATGGTAGTCCGATTCATCTTACAGGAGAGGTTCAGTCTGTGAATTTGGTCACGGACCGTTCTATAACCTTGTCCTTTGCATTGATTCTTCCGGATGAAGCATTCCTATATTATAGCCAGGGAATGTATGATACCTATGTCAATGCGGTGCTCAGTGAGCAGGCTCTGGATGGAAATAGCCTTATGACTGCATATTTGGATTTGAACGAGAAGCTGGACGAAACTGGCATTGAATATGAAAGCTATCTTCAGAATATAGGTCGTCAGCTTTTCTACACCATAGCATCCAGTTATATTACCCTCTATCTTGCGATTGTTTTCCTGGTAGTTGCCAACACCATCGTGGGTGTTCAGTTCCTGATGAGTCAGCAGAAAACCGGGCGCAGATACCAGACCCTGATCCGCCTGGGAGCTACTTACGAAACCCTTTGCCAGTCTGCTGGAAAGCAAATTACCTGGTTTATGGGACTTCCTGTATTGGTTGCGGCTGTCAGCAGTCTGTTTGGAGTCAGGGCGTTATTTACAGGGATACTCTCGTCCCGAACCCGTGGGACAGTGTCTGAAATGCTGCTTGTATCTGCTGCTATGATTTTACTACTTTGCGTGATAGAATATATTTATATGAGAGTGGTCAAGCGCTCCAGTGATCGGTATTTGCTGACACTGATGCAGCCGCAGAGAGAAGAATAATTTGGAAGGAGGTGCTGTCATGAAAAGAATTGCTGTTGTGGAAGATGAAGTCTATATGCGGGAAGAACTCTGCGATATGCTCCAAAAGGACGGCTATCTTGTGGAGGCAATTACCGAGTTTGAAGATGCCGCTCGGCTCTTGGCAGCCCTCCGCCCTGACCTTGTGATCTTAGACCTGAACTTGCCGGAGATCAGTGGCTTTCAAATCTGCCAGGAGCTAAAGAATAAAACTGCTATCCCCGTCCTGGTGCTGACTTCCAGAGATCAGGTAAAGGATGAACTGCAAGCGTTCCAGTTGGGTGCCGATGAATATTTGACGAAGCCGTGCAGAAAAGATCGACTTCTTGCCAGGGTATCCAATATTCTCAAAAGGTATGAAGGCCGTACCAATCTCATAGAGGGACCAGATTTCCTGTTAGACCAGCAGACCTACACGCTTTATATTCATAATACCTCTGTGGTGCTTCCAAAAAATCAGGGAAAACTGTTGGTCGCTCTTTTGTCCGGCGGCGATGCTCTGGTCACGACGGAGCAGCTTTGCATGGCACTATGGGGAACCACGGAATACATAGATGAAAATGCCTTGCAGGTTAACCTAACCCGGCTGAAAAAAACGATGTCCGCCCTTGAAATGAAGCAGCGAATCGTTGCAGTTCGAGGAATGGGCTACCGTTTGGAAGCGGAGGTGTCTCTATGAAGCAGCTTTGGCACATGATAGAACGGTACTACCCCTGGCTTCTGTTGCTGCTGGGCGTGGATTGCTTTTGCGCTGTCATTCTTTGGATTTCTGACATTCAGGTATTTCAAACCTTGATCGGGTTAGTAGTTCTGACGAGCATCCTTTTGTTTTCAGCGATTCTGTTTGTACTAAACAAGAGGGAGAACACCCACATGGAACTGTTCCGAGATTTCCTCAGTGATCCTACCATCTGCAATGAAGAACGGCTGCTCAGTGCCATTAGTCAGAAAGAAGGAGAATCTGTCCGATTTTTGGCTTCGGTTTTACGGGAATACAAAAACGAGAGTAACAATATGGCGGATGCCCTACGGGACTATGAAGAATACGTGGAGGGCTGGGCACATGAAGCGAAAACGCCCCTATCGTTGCTGACCATGCTCTTGGATAACCGGAACGATGAAATCTCTCCTTCCCTGCAAGCAAAGCTGGATTATGTCCGCAGTCAGCTTCAGGAGGATGTCACGCAGATGCTGTACTATGCCCGGTTGAAGAGCAGTACAAAGGATTACCGATTTGAGGATGTCAATTTGAATGACTGCTTGGGTGAAGTTCTGGAGGACTATGCCCCACTTCTTGAAGAGAAGCATTTTGTCATTCTCAACAAACTGCAATCTGAAACAGTCTATACAGACCGTAGAGGACTTCAGTTTATGTTGGGACAAATCGTTAGCAATGCCATCAAATATAGCAGCGATAGTCCCATGCTTACAATTTCCGTGATACATTCGGAGACTGCAGATATCCTTTCTGTTGAAGATAACGGCATTGGCGTAAAAAAATATAATCTGCCGTACATTTTTCAAAAGGGCTTTACCGGGGATTCTACTGACAGCAGAAAGAAGGCTACCGGTATGGGACTTTACCTGGTTAAGAAGATGGCCGATGATCTAAATCTTCATCTGGAAGCAGCTTCCCAGTGGGGAAAGAGCTTCAAGATTGTCATCTTCTTTCCTAAATTGAGATCCAACGGAGGGAAATAATATAAACAGAAAAACGCCCGCAGGATTTTCTCCTGCGGGCAGCGTGTTGTCAGCTATCCCAAGGCTTGTATTCTGTTACAGTTTTCAAATAGGTTTCGGGATCGCCGTTCAAGATAAGGTCTGCATACTCCAAAGGAGCGTTGTAGATCAAATAATCCAGCTCTGACCGCTGATACATATTGTCAGCAATCTCGTTCTCAACGACGATAGTGTCAATCGCAATCATACTGCCGTCGCTGAATTTCACTTCCACACAGCAATTATCCATATTGTAGGCACAAGATATTAAGGTTTTCATGGTATGTCCTCCATAATTCGTAATATAAAGCGAAAATCCCGTCTGACTTTCTGTTAGAAATCAGACGGGATTTGTCCGTATGCACCCCGGAAACCGTCAGCTAACAGTTGATAAGTAAATTAGTTCCTTATCACTGTTAAGCCAA
>NZ_JAJCIA010000061.1 GCF_020554845.1 Blautia faecis
GTGAACTTTGTTCACAAAAAACGCCTCGCGGAACGTTACCAGTGAACAGTAACGATTGCTGTTCACAGTATAGACCGTATTGGAAGAAATCATGCGAATGTATGATTTCTGTGCAGTGTGAAGTGCGTTACCAGTCAGGTTGTGAACAGGCTCTAAGGGAAAAGGAGGAACTATATTTATGAAATTCAGAGTTGAGGGCATTTATGATGCCAAAAAGCTGGGAATCCCACAGATGCTGATTCTGGGGCTCCAGCATATGTTCGCCATGTTTGGCGCTACCATTCTGGTGCCGATCCTGGTAAACAACTATTTTCACGGCGAGGGCTTATCCATTCAGGTAACCCTGTTCTGTGCCGGATTTGGAACACTTCTGTTCCATGTACTGACTAAGCTGAAGGTACCTGCATTCCTAGGATCATCATTTGCATTTCTTGGCGGATTTGCCACCGTTGCAGAGCTTGACACCGGAATTTTTGCCAACATGTCTTATGGAGAGAAGCTTCCATATGCATGCGGTGGTGTGTTTGTAGCAGGACTTCTGTATCTGGTACTTGCAATGATCGTTAAGGTAATTGGCGTAAAGCGCGTCATGCGTTATCTGCCTCCGGTTGTAACTGGTCCGATTATTATCTGTATTGGTCTTAGCCTTGCACCGTCTGCAATCAGCAACGCATCCCAGAACTGGATCCTTGCTTTGATCGCACTTGGAACTGTTATTTTCTTCAACATCTGGGGCGTTGGAATGTTCCGTATTATTCCGATTCTGATGGGTATTGTTGTTTCTTATGTGGTTGCCCTGATCATGAATGCCTTGGGTATGACAAACGCAGATGGAAGTGCTATCCTCAGCTTTGCAGGAGTAGCAAGTGCGCCGATCGTAGGTGTTCCGAAATTCTTCCTCTGCAAATTTAACATTACTGCAATCCTTGCAATGGCACCGATCGCAATTGCTTCCATGATGGAGCACATTGGCGATATTTCTGCTATTTCCGCAACGGTTGACCGCAATTTCATCGAAGACCCGGGGCTTCACCGTACACTTCTGGGTGACGGACTTGCAACCTCTCTGTCAGCACTGATCGGTGGACCTGCAAATACAACTTACGGAGAGAACACCAGTGTTCTTGCTCTGAGCCGTGTTTACGACCCGAAGGTAATCCGTCTGGCTGCTATTTATGCAGTTATCCTCAGCTTTATCCCGAAGATGGCTGAGGTGATTAGTTCCCTTCCGTCTGCGATCATCGGTGGTATCAGTTTTATTCTTTATGGAATGATCTCTGCTGTTGGTGTCCGTAATGTAGTTGAGAACAAAGTAGACCTGACACGTTCTCGTAACCTGGTTATTACAGCGGTTATCCTGGTTTGTGGTCTTGGCATTTCCGATGGACTTACATTTACCATCGCAGGCGCACATATTACTCTTACAGGACTTGCACTTGCTGCAATTGTAGGAATCCTGCTGAACGCCGTTCTTCCGGGAAATGACTATGTGTTTGAGACTGCAAAGAAGAAAGAGGAGATGGAAGACGACTGATCCGGCTGGCTTTCCTATATGGTGATGCTGCCGGAAGGTGAAATGTCTGTTTAGCTGATATATAAAAAGAACTCGATTCAAAGTAAATAAATGCGGGAGTCTTTTTCAAAGAGGCTCTAAGTACATTTATTTGCCATGTATGAATCGAGTTCTTTTTTATGTTGTAATAGGAAATGCTGTTGGAATTTCCTATTACCAGGCAGAATCGCACTGCGGCGGAAGGGGAGGTGTCGTTCGAGGCGACCTGCCGCAGTGCAATTCTGCAAGAAGGAATCTTTTTAGAAGCTTCCGCCTGTACCTCCGTGATCGCTGTCTGAGCCGCCGGAGGAACTGTCACTATCCTTCGGTTTCGCTGTTTTGGTAACTGTGTGATACAGGAAAATATCGTTTGATCTTGTCAGTGCCATACTTCCCTGGCGCACATAATCCACTGCGCTGTCCTGTGTCCGTACGCTTTTCAGCTGGGCTCTCATGCCCATGGTGCACAGAAACGCAAGCACAAGACCGATTCCCAGGGAAATGAGAATCCATATGGGAGAAAAGGGCTCTGTATAAGGCTCCCCGTTAGCAGCCATTTCCAACAGATCCTGACACAGATCTGCGTAGGTATCGAAAGCGCCGTAGAAGTTTTCATCCTTTAACAGAGGCTCTACATTTTCCTTCAGATAAGCAAGTCCGTCATCGTTAAACGCAGTCATACCATATCCGTGGGTGGTAATGTGCCATTCACGGTCGCCAATGCTGACCATGAACAGGATTCCGTCGTGGTTTTCGCCGGTTCCGTATCCATTCTCATCGAAGAAATGGTCTGTAAAGAAGTTCATCTCATTGCCTTCTTTAGACTCTACTGTGGCAACTGCCACTTCCAGGTTGTATTCCCCGGTGATGGCTTCCAGCTTATCCAGAAGCTGGGATTCTTCCTCATCTGTGAGAAGATCTGCCTCGTCCAGGACAAGGGAAAATTCGGAGGCTGCAAAGTCCTGATAAGAGTCATCTTCCTCGCTGTCGGATCCGCCAAAGCTGTTGGAAGCTGCGGCCTGTACCGTAACAGCTCCCGTACCTGGCAAAGCAGTATTAAAAAGCGCATCTGTGCCTGGAATAACTGCACTGAAAAGGCTTCCTGCTCCCAGCGCTGCCGCCAGAATAATTCCAAATGATTGTTTTTTCATGGCATGTTCCTCCTTAACAAAATGTGTGAATCAGCCATGCAATGGCGTAAGCAGCAACGGAAAAACCTGCAGTAAGTCCAAGGAACCATTTAGTGAAAATACCTTTATCTACAGGCAGATTTCCTACAAATTTACCAGTCTGTCCGTTCATGCCGAACAGATAGTGGTTGCCCTTCCAGGTGGTGGAAAGGAGCCATACTGGGAAAAGGGCATAGTGGGTTTTACCGCCTTTTAACTGAATGCGGGTATCTTCAGGGGTAACGCTGTCATAACCGATGACCGTATCGCGAAAAGCATCCTCAGCGGCTTTTCTTACACGCTGGTTAGCGCGCTCAGCAGATTCTTCTGCGGATACATCATATTTGTCCGCAACGTATCCTGCCAGGTAAGGAGTAGCAAAGTCCACAGCCTCAGAAATTACGTAAGGCTCCAGAGACTCTGTTAAATCATTGTCAATTTTGGAAGAACCGTCTACCGGAATCTGGTCGAACCCGATGTTTCCAGCACGGAAAACAGAGTAATGGCTGGTTTCCGTGTAATCATAGTCGCTGTCACTCCAGAAACGGGTCTTGGTAGCATGATAGCGGATATCTGCAGAGGCATCGGTGTCAAAAAGCCAGAAAGGCACATAGACACCTTTGATCTCATCAATGTGGTTTTCCTTTTTAAATACTTTGGGTAAAAGGATCTTGCCGTGAAGATGTTTGGTCAGACCTTCTTTGGCTGCCTTTTTGTCCAGCTTAAACGGAATGATAAAATCCGGACGCAGGGTACCGGAAAATTTGCCTGACATTACTACCGGATTGCCGCAGAATGGGCAGGAGGAAGCACCTGTGCTTTCATCGGCAACGATTTCTCCGCCGCAGGACTGGCATATGTAAACGGACATTCCGCTGGCTTCATCTTCCTTCCAGGAGTTGTCTGAAGCACTTTCCCAGTTCAATTCATCAGATTGCTGGTTAGCTGCTGCTTCGTTAAATTCTTTGACGGTTTCCATATCAAATTCAGTGTCACAGTAAGGACATTTCATTTTCTGGAGCTTACTGTTGAATTCGATTGCTCCGCCGCAGCAGGGGCATTTATATTCAAGTAAATCGGACATAGTTCATCTCCTTTTATGCTGCTTTTTTACTGGGTATCGTTTTCATTAAATGGATCGCCACAGTTCGGACAGAATTTCGGTGGATTGGTTGGATCTTCCGGTTCCCAGCCGCACTTGTCACAGCGGTACCGAGGCTTCATAGCCGGTTTCGGAGAACCGCAGTTGGTGCAGAATTTGCCTGTATTTACAGCGCCGCAGGAACAGGTCCAGCTTGCATTTGCTGCAGGTGTCTGAGGCTTTTTCGCGCCGCATTCCGGGCAGAAATTACCGGAAACCATAGCACCGCAGGAGCATTTCCACTGGTCAGCTGCCGGAGCAGAACCGCCTGCCTGAGCCTGGGATACGGCCGGATTTGGCTGTGGTTGTGCCATCTGCTGTGCCTGAGCTGTCTGCTGCTGTCCCATAGCGTAAAGATTCTGTGCGTTAAAACCGCCAGTCATGCCTGCCATATTCATGCCCATGAAACCGGTCATGGCACCGCCAGCGTTGCCTGCTGCTGTCTTCATGGCGTCTGCCTGTGCTCCTGCAAGAGTAGCGGCTGCCATGGCAGGATTGCGGAGGATAGCCATACGCTGAGCTTCTTTGATCATCTGGGCATCTTCCTCAGGAAGAGTGATCGGATTCATGGCAACAGATACGATCACGAGACCACGAAGCTGACTCCATTTCTGGGTGAGAGCCTGGTTCATGGCATCACAGAGCTCCATTGCATGAGCCGGAAGTGCGCTTGGACGGATTCCCTGCTGGGAAATGCTGGCAAATGCCGGCTGAAGAGCTGAGATAAATTCTGTTTTCAGCTGTCCCTCGATCTGCTCTCTGTCGTACTGCTGTTCAAAGTTTCCGCAGACGTTGGAATAGAAGAGAAGCGGGTCTGCAATGCGGTAGGAATAAACACCGCTGCAGCGGACAGAAACATCAATGTCCAGTCCGATGTTCTGGTCTACAACACGGAATGGAATCGGGTTCGGAGTTCCGAATTTATTGTCCACCAGTTCTTTGGTATTGAAATAGTAAACACGCTGGTCTTTGCCAGTGTCACCGCCGAATGTGAAACGCTTGCCAATAGTGTGGAAAGTGTTCATGATGGCGTCGCCCAGATTTCCGGAGAAAATACTTGGCTCGGTAGAAGCATCGTAGGTGTATTCGCCTGGCTCTGCGCAGATATCAACGATCTTGCCCTGCTCTACGATCATCATACACTGTCCGTCTGCGACTGCGATTCCGGATCCGGTGGTGATAATGTTGTCGCTTCCCTTGGTATTGGAGGAACGTTTGGATGTGCGCTTCTGCCCCTTTACTGCCAGAACGTCATTGTCGATGGCATCACAGTAGAAAAATTCTTTCCACTGATCTGCAAGTGTACCGCCTGCGGCGCCAAGTGCTGCTTTAATAAGTCCCATATTGTAACTCCTTTCTTTTTGACCGGTCAATGACTGGAAAAATTATGTAAACGAATGCCACCTGATGCCAATAGCAGGAGTGCATTGGCGCAGAAACCATGGATTTCATATCTGGTGGTGCCTGTGTGAGCAGACATAGTGGTTTCGTTAATTTGTACAGTTATTGTCCGAAAATGATTTTATTAATTATTCTACATAACGATTCAGCAGACATTATTCCGCGAGGTGTTTTTGTGAACGAAGTTCACAGAAAAAACGAGAAATGCGGCGCGAAATCGTATAAAACATGATTTCTGTGTATCCAGAAGGATATCACTGTGAATGTGCGGAATCGTTACTACTCTACTATAAATTTTATCTGATTTTGTCTGAAAAAACAACCTATATGTGATAAATGACTGGTTTTCGTGACAATAAGACATAGATACTATCTGATTTGCAGTAAATAGGAATTGTATACCAGCCATTTGATGACAAAAAAATGTTTGGAATGCCGGAATAACAAAAATCTGCAGCCTATATATTATAGTACTGCAGATTTTGTCATTAGTAATATTGAACCTGGTATGGGGCGTAATTTATTTTTGGTTCTGCTAACTCTGTTCACAGAAACGCTCTTCGTAATGCATAGAAATCATGCATTCGCATGATTTCGCGTCAAAGGTTTCGGGTTTTGTATGAACTTTGTTCACACAAACACCTCGCGGAACGTTACCGGTGAACAGTGACATTTAACCTTCTGAATTGTCATCAGATGCGTCTGCTCCGGAATGGTCTGATCCAGAGCCGTCAGAACTGGAACTGCTTTGGGTGGCAAGTGTCTGATAGTACCAGGAGGAGGTGATGGAATCATTATCCTCCACGTAATTTCCGTTGGAATCCAGCATATTTCCGTCGGAATCAAATGTGACATCCAGAAGATCCGTCTTAGTAGATGGTGTGACGTTCATGGACATGATTTCATCATATTTTGTCTGAAGGTTTTCCAGGGAAAATTCATCTCCGATGGACTGGCGGACGCTGTGTGCAGATGCTAGAGCGTCTGTATAATCGTCCAGCTTATATGGTGCATATTCCAGGGTATCGTAGCTGTAATGCATAACCAGCGGTGTCAGTGTGGCATCTTGGATCTGGATGCTGGTCTGGTCGCCGTCTACAGTCTTCTGAATGGTAAAGGCTGCCATTCCGCCAAGAAGCTGCTTCAGTGTTTCCTGACCGGTAACGAAGTTGCCAAGGGAGTAGTAGATCAGCATGTTGTGACCAGAGTCATCTGTAAGGTAGCCATATGGCTGGAGCACATTCGGATTGGTTCCGATCACAACGTCAACACCCTGCTCCATAAGGAAGTTGGCCCATTCTTTTTCGTATTCGGTAGGCATTGGTTCTTCGGTCTTGCCCCAGTTTGCAGAGAAAATCACACAGTCTGCGGAAGCTTTGGCCTGTTTGATGGCGGCTGCAACATCGGCAGTGCTGAACGTGTCAATCATAGAGCCTTTTCCGGAAGTGGATGTATCTGTACTTCCAGAGCTGTCTGCATCTCCTGTTGAACTGCCGGAAGTATCCGAGCTGGCAGAGTCGTTTGCAGAACCATCAGAACTATCAGTGCTGTCGCCGGAGCTTACAGTCTGGCTTCCATATGACGGGAAGGTATAGTTAAGGAACGCAATCTTGATTCCGTTAATTTCTACAATCTTCGGAGTGTCTATACCGGACTGGTTTTTATGAATACCAACCAGAGTGACATCCGGATGGCTGGTTTCCCAGTAATTTAAAGTTTCGTTGATCATGGAAGAACCATTGTCATCGATCAGTGCTGTGGCAGATGTGACCACATTAAATCCGGCATTTACAAGTGCGTCGCCAATCTCTGTAGGAGTGGCGTAAGGCGCGGTACCGCTGACTGCGCTGTGGTCTGTGGTGAAAGGTGTTTCCTGATTGACCATAGCAATGTCGGCAGCCTGTATATCGGATTTCAGATTAGCATAAACACTGTCATAATTCCAGGCGCCGGTTTCTGACTGACCGGATGCAAGAAGACTTGGCTGAACCAGGTTATCCCCAACTGCAAGAACTGTGGCTGTAGTGACTTCCTGGGTGGTGGCAGCTGCCTCTTCTTCCTTCTGTTTTTGTAAGTCAGCTGCTTTTTTCGCCTGGGCGGCTGGCTGGCGGATCATGGTGTAGTCCATCTGGTTAAACACCAGGCAGAGAACCACCAGAACCGCGATGGATACCAGAAAGCTGGTTCTGGAATTCAGGCGTTCTTTATAATTTAATGGGAGATTATCTCGTTTTTTCATGATTTTGCCCTTCTCTAATGTAGGAAAATATGACCAGCAGGATCAGAAAATCAGATTGCTCCTGCATATTTTCAATGTGAGTTCATTATAGCAAATTATTGTGCTCAAAGAAAGAAGTTATTACATAAATATTTAAAAAAATGTTACAGCATTTCGGGAATTTTCGGGTAATATTGCGCGTGGATCTGGCAGGCAGAAGCCGGGCGAAAATACTGCAGCTTCAGAGGCAATCATAATTTCTCGTTCATGTATTTTCGCAAAACCGGAAACTGCACAGGGCCGATTTCCAGTATCTTCTGATGAAAACTTTTCAGATCAAAGTTTTCGCCAAGGAGGGACTGCTGTTCTTCTTTCAGATCCAGAAAATTCAGATATCCCACATAGTATTTCAGATAATTAGCAGGTGTTTCGGTGATATATCGGTAAATCTCGGCCGTGACAGCAGCATCACGGATTCCGAAAAGTTTCAGGAAGCGGGCGGCTTGCGCAGGAGTCCAGCCGTGGTAATGGATTCCCACATCCAACAGGGAGTAAATGCACAGATTCACGCTGCGGTTCAGCCAGGAAAGTCGCGTGCAAGCAGAAGCTTCCTGTGAGGATAAGGTGCCGGCAGACAGATAATCTGCTGCATAATCATACGCGTAACTTTCCACATAAGTGGCCCAGCCTTCCACGTATCCGCTGTAATCGATGAGATACCGGATATGGGATGGACTTTGTCGTCCGAAATAAACGGTCTGGTAAAGATGACCGGGGAAGCCTTCGTGCGCCAGCGTGGTAAAAAGCTCCAGATTGGAAATTTGCCGTCCATGATTGATGTAAATAACATTTGGCGCTCCTGTGTCCATTGGCGGTGTCAGGTAAAACGCCGGGCTGAGAAATTCTTCCATGGATTTATGTACAGACCGGATTTCGAAATCTACAGAAGCAGTGGAGGGGAAATCCTGCTGAATATTTTTTTCCAGAAGCTCCATGACCCGTGTGGGCTCCATATCTGGCAAATCCATTTTCTCATTTAGCAATGTGAGAAGTTGTGGATGCTGTTTCAAAAGTTCTGAAATTTCCTGAGAATCGGTGGAAAGCTGCTGGGTGAGGCGCTTTTCCAGTTTTTCCACAGGTATGTAGATTCCCACCTGGCTTTTTAGAAGATATTGGTAATATTCCTTTCCACCGGAAAAATTGACCAGTCCTCCGGTATTTTTGCCTGTTCCCCGAAGCTGCTCCAGACCTTCTATCAGCATTTGATATGCGGGGAGAACCTTTTCTTTCAGAATCTGTTTATGGGTCAGGTTCAGCTGTTCCTGGTCCTTTTCGGAAAGCTTTCCATAGGCTTTTAGTTTCTGGGAAAAAATTTCCAGCATATAATTGGAATCCGGGTTTTGAATAAAAGCACGGCATTGGTCCTGAATGCGTTCCAGAGTTTCGTCGCACATAAAAAATCCGGCATCAGATTTTGTCTGTTCAAAGGCGAGAATGCTCTGGAAATATTCTTTTGTGCTGCAGAGCAGATTTAGGTAGTCGGTGATGTCCTGATTGGTGTAGAAGGAGTATTCGGCCAGCAGTACAGGCAGCTGCGCCTGGATCCCGAGGCTTGGGCTAAGCGGCTCTTCCAAAAGATAATTGTCGCCCAGAGAGGCTTCGGTGTGGTAGTAAAGGAGGAGCAGATCAAGGGTCAGGCGATTGGAAGTACTGAGCTTTGACTGGGAAAATTTTTTCAGCTTTTTTACATATTCCTGGCACTGGGCAGAGGCTTTTTCATTGTTGGGATGTATTGTGCCAAGGGTAGCGCGGGTGCGTGAGATGCCCTGTTTTTCCGGATAAGCCAGGGAATAATGAAGATTCAGGGCGTTTCCGGAAACCTCTTTTTCAAATATGGACTCCGCGAAGTTTTCGAAGCGGGCATTTTCGGAGAAGACATGACTGAAAAGCCAGGAAAATGTGAAGCAGATAATAAGAAAAAAAGCCAGAATAGCGGCGGTGAATTTTGGTCTGTTTGACATAGGATGCCCTCTGCTCTGGGGGATTTCTACTATATTATTGAGAATTTCAGTGTAGTATGCGAAATATTTGGTTCCATGGCTTTAAGATTATGTGTATTTTGTGTACAAGACTGACGGGAATGACGAAATTAGTTGGGGATGTCATGGGGAAGTTGTTGGATTTCACGGAAAAGGCGATTTTTTTATTTGTGGGAGCAAAATTGACGGTAACAGATTGTTGTGATATTATGCGTAATTGTTACATATGCTTAATATAAATGTAACATTTTGAAGGGCGATTTTATATAAATTGAGAGGTGTATGAATGTTAAAAAATAAAATGAAAAAACTGATCTGCGGAATGACAATGTGTATAACGGTCTGTTCTCAGATGATTTTTCCACAGACTGCGTTTGCAGCGACTAAGGCTGCTGTGGAAAAGGCGGGCGAGGCATTTGTAGCTGGGATGACAGAGACTGCAGAGGCAGAGGAGGTACTTTCTGAGGAAGAGATTCGTCAGCAAATCGTGGATTTTGCGCTGCAGTTTGAGGGAAATCCTTATGTTTACGGTGGGACAAGTCTGACAAACGGAGCAGACTGTTCCGGGTTTGTAATGTCTGTGTTTGCACAGTTTGGCTATTCACTGCCCAGAGTAGCAGCAGATCAGTATAATCAATCAGCGAAAAAAAGCGTGGAAGATCTGGAGCCAGGAGATCTGATTTTCTATGGAAGCGGAATCAGCCATGTGGCACTGTACATTGGAAATGGACAGATTATCCATGCAAGTACATCTGCGTCTGGAATCAAGATTTCCAACTATGATTATGAGGCGCCTGTGGGAGTAGGAACTTACATTGAAGCGGACGGCTTCTTTAGTGAATAAGAGTGAGGGAGCGGAGCATTTGATAAAACGGATATGAAATCCGGTTATCCTGTTCTGACATTTACAGCCGGGGAAGGTTTCCCCGGCCTTTTTGTACAGTGACGGGAGTCTGCCACGTTGTTATTCGCTGATAACATTCCGCGAGATGCTTTTTTGAACAAGGTTCGCAGAAAACCCGAGAATTGCGGCGCGAAATCATGCAAAGCATGATTTTTGTGCATTGCGAAGCTTGTTACTGTGAAGGTTGCGAACGGTAACCATGCCACAATACAAAGGGGAATGGTGAGAGAATAAAATTGATTTGTGTGTATTTTGTAAGGTATTGTAAATACGATATTTTGCAAGGGAAAATGTCGAAAAGTGTTGAAATTAGCAGATTGCACAAAGACTTAAAAAAAATGTGGATAGGTGAATTAATAGGTAGAAAGTTTTCCACTTTCAAAAATATGAAAAAATGTTGAAAAATCAAGTTATGCACAAAGTTATCCACATTATCCACATGGAAAAGCATGTGGATGAGTTGATTTACATAATGGGAATCGAAACAAATGTTTTGGTTATTGTTATGAAAATGTAAAATTCGACAGAAATCGGCAAAAAGGTATTGACTTTTACAAAATCAAAATATTATAGAATATTCGCGGAAAATATTACAATTAGAGATAAAAAACATAAAATGTCTGACAAAATAAATTGTTCATTACAGGGCATATTTTGTCTGAAGCTCCGAAAAACTATAGAGAAGTTACAATGAGATTCTGGTAAAATATGGAATTATATTAAGAAGCCCTTTGCGGAGAAAATTTCCTCTGCAAAGGGCTTTCTTTATAATGTTTTTGATATTATTTTGGCGTTACTGGAAGATATGATTTTTCTTTGCCTGTTTTAAGGTTTTTTTATACCAGTAGTAATCGCCCTGACCTTTACTGTAGTTCTGGATTTCTACGTCTACATCGTAGTAATATTTTTTACCATCTACGATGGCATAGTTCCAACTGTGGCCGGCTCTGGTGCCATCCAGATTCTTATAGTAGCCGTTGCAGACACCGGCATCTACGCCTACGTGGTTGCAGAGGATGACAAAGATTGCGGCCTGGTCGCTGCAGACTCCGCCGCGTTTCTGCATATAAGGAGCCATAAAGGATGACCAGGAGGAGCCACCGAAAATAAGTTTGCCGTTTTGGTAGTTCTGGAGAGTCTTTTTCTTGTAGTTTTTAATCCGCTTCTGGGCTTTGGTGCTGGTGAGATCGTAGTAATTTTTGGCTTTTACAAATTCATCGGCGTGTTTATGCTTGAAGTTTACAGTCATCCAGTGGTAGATACGTCGAACTTTTTCATCCTGGCTCATAGTGAGCTTTATTTTGGCTGACTGGATCATTTTTTCTGCCATGTAGTCTACAGTATCGACTCCGGTGTATTCTGGAATTGTGGTGGAAGCTGCGAGACCTTTGCTTCCGGATGGGGCTTTGGAAGATACTTTAAAACTTTTGGTTTTGGTGACAGATTTTATGCAGATCTGGTCTTTTTCTACATAATAGAAAAGCTCAACTTTGTAAGTGCCATTTGATGCGTAGGCTGTGGGCTTTTTCCCAGCTTCATTTCCTTTTGAGGGTTTTCCGTTCCAGTCAAGGCGAATGGTTTTATGTTCAAAAGAAGTGACCGGATCGCCCCAGAAATTTGTTCCGCCAATGTTTTTGTATGTTTTTTCATAAACATATTTACCAGATTTGTTTAGAATCCTAAGACGTACATTGATGGCTGTGCCCTCAAGGTCCTGTTCGGTGTTAAATGATACTCCAGCACGAATGGAAAGATAGTTTCTTTTGCTTGGATGAAATCCTTTGGAGCTGATGCCTGTGAGCAGGCTGTCTACTGACATCTGGATTTCATCTGGATTGATCGTATCCGTTTCTTCCTCTGCTTTTACATTCTGTACACTGAACAGGAATATTATTGACAGCAACAGGAACGTGCTTAAGCAGATGTTTAAAAATTTTTTTCCTTTTTCAAGCATTTCTTTTCCTCCTTTGTTTTCTGATCTTCCTTAATTTTTGGTATAACCTGAAGTTTGTTCATTTTTGCAGAAGCAGCTTCGACCTCTTGGACGATACAGAAAAATTCTAATATGAGTATATTGGTTTTATTTAAGAGATTCAAGCTTAAAGTAATATTTTTCAAACACGCTCTAGGTTTCTGAAAAATTGGGATAGAAAAATAAAATGTATTCATGCAAAATAGGGCATAAGGAGGAAGGGATTTTTTACTTTACAAAAGATAAATATCGGAGTTTTCCGAGTTAAAGAAATTGATGAAGACGATAGCATATTTCAGCAATTGATGGAGGAATATAGACTTATCGGGGAAAGACTGGAGAAAGAACTTCTGGATGTGGGAAAAGAGAAACACTATCGAGATCTGATTGAATTGATTGACAGAATTGCAGATTATATTTTCAAGGAATCCCCCCGGGTGAAGAAAGGAATTGGTGAGATTATGGGTGGACAGGTATTGGAACTGGAGTCGGAACGATTGGAGAGATTGATTAGAGAAGGATGTGAAGCGGCAAGAGTTGATTTTACTGGCTTTAAGGGCACAAAAAAACACCGTCCCCGCGGCAATCGCTTTGTCCGCAAAAACAGTGCTTTCAGTGCGCCTTCAGGGGTTCGAACCCTGGACACCCTGATTAAGAGTCAGGTGCTCTACCAACTGAGCTAAAGGCGCATTTCCTATTTCGTTGATTTGTTATTTCCTCAACGCAAGATGTATTATATATCAAGTGTAGGACAAAAGTCAATAGGAATTTTATAATTTTTTTAAATTTTTTCGAAAACTTTTACGATTGCTATTTAATGTGTTGGTCGTTATCCCGGACGCGATTTCACAATGTATATTCACCGC
>NZ_JAJCIA010000062.1 GCF_020554845.1 Blautia faecis
GGAACGTTGCGACGCGCGGCGGTGAATATACATTGTGAAATCGCGTCCGGGATAATGACCAACACATTAAATAGCAAATTTGTAAACAATAATTACTGCACACCTTATTGTACATGATTTTCAAGGACTTGAAAAGGAAAAAGTGGGGAGAAATTCATAAAATGTTCATAAATATTTGTTATGATACAAAAGATTGTAATGTCTGGGAAAACGGACGTGTCTTTTTTAGAAAGGGAAGGAAATTATGCGTTTTTTAAATGAGTTGCATGAAGGCGACCGGATCAGTGGCATTTATCTGTGTAAGCAGAAGCAGCCGGCTGTGACCAAGAACGGAAAGCCTTATGAGAATATTATACTCCAGGATAAGACTGGAATGATGGATGGAAAGATCTGGGATCCGAATTCTCTTGGAATTGATGATTTTGACGCACTGGATTACATTGAAGTCATGGGAGACGTGACCAGCTTTGCAGGAGCTATGCAGCTGAATATCAAGCGTGTGCGCAAAGCAGGCGAGGGTGAGTACAATCCGGCAGATTATCTTCCGGTAAGTGAGAACAGCACGGATGATATGTATACCCAGCTGGTTGCCATGATCGGCACTGTGAAGAATACCTATCTGAATACACTTTTGAAGAAACTGTTTATAGAGGATAAAGAATTTTTGAAATCTTTCGAGGAGCATTCCGCAGCCAAAACCGTACATCATGGCTTTATAGGCGGGCTGATGGAGCATACTTTAAGTGTTGCCAGGCTTTGTGATTATATGGCATCTGCTTATCCGGTGATCAAGCGAGATATGCTGATCACAGCAGCACTTCTTCATGATGTAGGAAAGACAAGAGAACTTTCTTCTTTTCCACTGAATGATTATACAGATGAGGGACAGCTTCTGGGCCATATTATAATCGGAGCACAGATGATTCATGATCTGATTAAGGAGATACCGGACTTTCCATTGGATCTGGAGAACCAGCTGGTACATTGTATTCTGGCACATCATGGCGAACTTGAGTACGGTTCCCCTAAGAAACCTGCTATGGTAGAGGCAGTTGCTTTGAATCTTGCAGATAATACAGATGCCCGCATGGAGACTCTTACCGAGATTTTTGCAGCAGATAAGAGCAAGAAAGAATGGCTTGGATTTAACAGAATATTTGAATCTAACTTAAGAAAGACAGGAGAATGGTAATCTTTATGGAGTATCGTAAGAATGATATTGTTACGTTAAAGATTGAAGATTGCGGAATTGACGGTGAAGGTATCGGAAAGGCTGATGGCTTCACCGTTTTTGTCAAAGATGCAGTAATCGGAGACACAGTCCGCGCAAAGATCATGAAAGCGAAGAAAAATTACGGTTACGGAAGATTGGAGGAGATTATCACCCCATCTCCTGACCGTGTGGAGCCGAAGTGTCAGTTCGCAAGACAATGCGGAGGTTGCCAGCTGCAGGCCCTTTCTTATGAGAAGCAGCTGGAATTTAAGACTTCCAAAGTCAGGGGACATTTGGAGCGGATTGGCGGCTTTACAGATATTCCTATGGAGAAAATCCTGGGAATGGACCGGCCTTTCCACTATAGAAATAAAGCGCAGTTTCCAGTTGGAAAGTCAAAAGACGGCAGAATTATTACCGGATTTTATGCCGGCCGTACCCACAGTATTATTGAGAACCGGGATTGTGCTCTTGGGGTAACACGGAATAAGGAGGTTTTGGATCGTGTGATCGCTCATATGGAGAAGTTCCACATCCAGCCGTATGATGAGAATACTGGCAAGGGCTTAGTGCGCCATGTGCTGATTCGATATGGCTTTTTTACGGACGAGATGATGGTCTGTCTGATCATTAACGGGGAGAATCTTCCTGGCGAAGAGGCTCTGGTGAAATCCCTTCGTCAGATTCCGGAGGCTGTCAGTGTGATGGTAAATGTGAATAAGAAGCGAAATAATGTGATCCTTGGGGAAAAGGTGCGGCTGCTCTGGGGACAGCCATACATTACAGACAAGATCGGAGAGATTTCCTATCAGATTTCGCCGCTGTCCTTTTTTCAGGTAAATCCTTACCAGACAGGGCGTCTTTATGGAAAAGCACTGGAATATGCACAACTTTCCGGAAATGAGACTGTGTGGGATCTTTACTGCGGAATTGGAACAATTTCTCTGTTTCTTGCACAGAAGGCAAAGATGGTAAGGGGCGTGGAGATCATTCCTGCTGCCATTGAGAATGCTAAAGAGAATGCGCGCCTGAACGGATTTGATAATACGGAATTTTTTGTGGGAAAAGCAGAGGAAGTGCTTCCAGAGCAGTTTGCCCGCACTGGTGAGCGTGCTGACGTGATTGTAGTAGACCCGCCGAGAAAAGGCTGCGACGAGACCTTGCTTTCTACCATTATCAAAATGCAGCCCGACCGGGTAGTTTACGTAAGCTGCGACAGCGCAACTCTGGCACGGGATTTGAAGTATCTTTGTGAAAGAGGCTACGAATTGAAGAAAGTCTGCCCGGTTGATATGTTCCCGAATACGGTGTCGGTGGAGACGGTTGTTCTTTTGTCCCAACTGAAACAAAAGCCGGATGATTAGATTAATGTCACGATTGAACTTGATGATATGATATAACATCTGCAGAGACTAAGGCTACATATGATGAGATAAAGAAATATGTGGCTGAACATAATGCCGGCATGAAGGTTTCCAATCTGTATATCTCACAGGTAAAGAGAAAATGCGGAATTGAGGTTGGAAAGAATTATAATTTACCTAAAAATGAAGATAGCAGGCAACCGCAGTGTCCAGAAGATAAAGAGAGTGCAATTGTGGAGGCATTGAAGCATTTTAAGATGAATAGTTAATAAAGAGAGGTGCAGATGCTATGCCAGGTATACTCGTGGTTGAAGATGATGAAAATTTAAATCGTGGAATTACATTCTCACTGAAAAAATCCGGATATGAGGTTTTTTCAGCAGAATCAGTGAAAAAAGCGAAAAGAATTGCAAGTGATAATAATGTGGATGTTACCATTTGTGATGTGAATCTTCCGGATGGGAATGGACTGGAATTTGTAAGGTGGATGAGATGCAATTATAATACATACATTATTTGTCTTACAGCACTAGATCAGGAGATGGATCAGGTCATGGGATATGAAGCAGGGGCAGATGATTATATTACAAAGCCGTTTAGTCTTTCGGTACTTCTTTTGAAAATAGAAGCATATTTCCGTCGCAGACAGGAGAAAACGGAAGCCGGAAAGATGATTTCGGGAGATATCGTATTTATCGCAGGAGAAATGAAAGTCCTGATAAAGAGTCGTGAAATCAGTCTGACAAAAACGGAGTTGAAAATGCTGACTTTTTTTCTTCAGAATCCGAAACAGATTCTTTCAAAAACACAAATATTGGAAAATGTGTTTGATCTGGAAGGGGATTTTGTGGATGAAAATACAATTGCTGTCAATATCAGAAGACTCCGTGAGAAAATCGAAGACAATCCGGCTGCACCGGTCTATATAAAGAATATCAGAGGTCTTGGGTATATATGGAATCAGGAGGTAAGGCAGTGACAAAGAGATATCGCAAGAAGATTACAGTAGTGCTCTCCTTGGTATTACCTGTCATATTATTGTTTGCAATATTAAATTGCTTTACCACGTATGTGTTTTATGAAGATTATAAATATAAAATGAATCTTATGACAGAGATTGCTGCAAAGGAAGAATTTTCCGGGCTGGATGCTGTTTCGGAATTGCTTAAGGATAAGGATATTGAAACCAACGAACAGGGAAGGCGATTATTGGAGCAATATGGATACTGGGGGAATAAAGGGAATGCATTTTATTCGCAATTCCGGCATCAGGTTATGGTGACCGGTGCTGTAAGCACTGTGATATGCGTGCTTCTTTTGACTTTTTTACTTTATTGGAAGAAAAAAGAAGATGCGTGTCATCAGAAAATTTTAGACCAGTTGGAAGAAATTCTGATCAGATTCCGTGAAAATAAATTTGATGATTTACTGAAAACGGAAAATCATGCAGAACTGGAAAAATTGAATGACCAGCTTGAAGCAATCGGACATCATATTCAGTTGATAAAGGAAGAAGCAAGGGCAGAAAAGGAGAACACGAAAGAAATGGTTTCTGATATTTCTCACCAGTTAAAGACACCGGTTGCAGCTTTGGATACATGTTTTAGTGTGCTGATGCAGAATGACTTAAGTGCCACAGAACAGGAGGAGTTTCGTATCCGTTGTCGGAGTGCTCTGGATGGACTGGAGACATTATTGCAGTCGCTTCTTGAAATATCCAAGATGGAAACTGGACTGATTCAGATTAATAAGAAAAAGCTTCCGCTTATGGATACTGTCATATCTGCTGTGAACCGCACTTATCCCAAAGCGGATGAGAAAGAAATTGAATTCGTTTTTGACTATGAAAAAGAGCTGGAAACATGCACGATTATGCAGGATAAAAGGTGGCTTGGTGAAGCTGTGATCAACGTTCTGGATAATGCGGTCAAGTACAGTCCGTGTGGTTCAAAAATATTTATCCGGTTACAAAAAAGAAACGATCTTGTAAGAATGGAAATTGAGGATCAGGGAATTGGTATTCCGCAGAATGAGTATCACAAAATTTTTCAACGATTTTACAGAGGAAGTTCCAGGGAGGTCATGGAAAAGAGTGGTACAGGAATCGGACTTTTTCTATCGAGAGAAATTATCGAAAAACACGCAGGTACGATCACGGTAACCTCCGGCAAAAAGAAAAAAGGAAGCACGTTTGTGATTCAATTACCATATGTTGGTTAAATTTTAAGTGAGCAGAAATCTTACAATTCTGTAAGACTTCTGCTCGTTTTTTGAAAGTGAAATGAAAGATTGTCCTGATACAATCTGGATGTAGGATGAAAAGGAGGCAACACATGAGTGTGATATTAGAAACCAAGCAGCTTTGTAAGTTTTATGGCGCAGGTGAGAATCAGGTCAAAGCGGTCAATCAGGTGGACATTCAGATTGAGCAGGGAGAATTTGTCGCAATTGTTGGAAAGTCAGGTTCCGGTAAAAGTACATTACTTCATATGCTTGGAGGGCTAGACACCCCGACAAAAGGCAGTGTTACTTTAGCAGGGAAAGATTTATACAGGATGAAGGAAGATGCCCTTGCTGTTTTCCGCAGAAGAAAAATCGGATTTGTTTTTCAGGCATTTAATCTGGTTTCATCTGTTAATGTCTGGGAAAATATTGTACTGCCACTGGGGCTGGATGGAAGAAAAGTGGATGAAGCGTATGTAAATGATATTATTGCAACTCTGGGGATTGAAAACCGGATTTATAATCTGCCAAATCAGTTATCCGGAGGACAGCAGCAGAGAGTAGCAATTGCAAGAGCACTGGTGAATCGTCCGGAAATTATATTTGCAGATGAGCCGACAGGAAATCTTGATTCTAAGACCAGTGATGAGGTAATCGCTCTGCTTAAGATGACAGCAAAAAAATATGGACAGACAATTGTAATGATTACCCATGATGACGAAATTGCACAGGTCGCTGACCGTATTCTGGTGATTGAGGACGGACAGGTGGTGGATTTCAGATGAAGACAATAAGCAGGATTGCATATAGCAATGCCAAAAAGAACAAGACAAGAAGTATACTGATTATGATGTCCATATGTCTGACTACGATGCTGCTTGTGATTATCAGTACTGTGGGAAATGGAATGATCCGTTTGCAGAAAAGTCAGGCGGCAAGCTCATATGGAAGCAATTATGGCCTGTTTATCGCCGCAGATGGTACGCAATTAAAAGAAGTGGAACGCAGAGCTGAGATATCTGATATCGGCATCATGTGTACGGAGGGCATCCTGAAAGGAAATGAAAATGGCGGCTTTGTCAGTGCGGATGAAACGGTCAGGAAAATGCTTCCCTATAATCAGGAATATGTGTTGAAGGAAGGTACCTATCCGGAAAAGGCGCAGGAAATTGCCGCAGGACGCGCTTTCTTTGATGCAGTGGGATACCATGATGTAAAGGTCGGAGACATCGTAACATTGGAGTACCGTTCCGGCATGCAGTCGGAATACGCACCGGTGGAATTTACTGTCAGCGGGATTTTATATGACCGGGATGAATATACCATCGAGGCTTCCTATGTTGTATTCGGTTCGCAGGATTTTTATAATGAGCGTGTTGCGGAGGGTGACAGGCAATATAATATCTATTTTACCTTGAGCGATTCTGCAAATGTATCTATGAATAATGTTGCGCCTGTTATAAAAGAAATCGCGGATTTCTGCGGCATTGACCAGAAAAACGTGATCATCAATGACCTCTACCTGCAGTGGGTATTGCAGCCGAGCTATGAAATGATTGTGGTTTGTGGAACCCTGATCCTCGGAATCGTGCTGTTTTCCGTTGTGGTCATTTATAATATCTTCCAGGTCGGGATCGCCCAGAAGGTTCAGGAGTACGGAAAAATCAAGGCGCTGGGTGCAACCAGAAAGCAGATGAAGCAGTTGATCTTTCGTGAGGGCATTCTTCTGGCGGTTCTTTCGATACCGCTGGGGCTGCTGTTTGGTTTCCTGATTGCAAAAGTCAGTTTCAACTGGCTGGTGGAGCAGGGAAATCTGGTATCGTCCGGAATCAAGAACCATCAGGTGCCTCTGTTTTCACTAACAATTATGCTCATCTGCATTTTTGTATCGTTTCTTACGGTCGTTTTGGCTCTGCGCAAACCCATGAAAATTGTTTCCCGGATTTCACCAATCGAAGCGACACGGTATCTTGACGGCTCCAAAACGCAAAAACAGGGCAGACGAAAAGGCAGAAAAGATGTCACCGTTTTCTCCATGGCAATGGCAAATGTGACAGGCAATCCGAAAAGAACCATTGCTACGATTCTTACCATGGGGCTTTCCTGTGTATTGTTTGTAATTATCTCTAATTATGTTGGAAATATTGACCCGGAGTACGAGGCGCGGATTGCAATCAACCATGGACAATTTGAGTTGCAGCTGGATTATTCCCAGAATTATGATGAAGCCTATTCGGAGAATAATCTGGACACAATCCTACAGAACAACCCACTGAATGATTCATTGATTAAAGAAATCAAATCCATCCCCGGTGTAACGGATGTACTGACGAGAGAAATCGTCTCTGCAGATCTGAACGGAACAAAATTTCCGGTTGCAATCGTAAATCAAGAGGATTTTGAAATGATGCGCGGGGATGGCGATATCGGTTCCATGGACTATGCACAGGCTGTCAAAAACGGGGATGTTTTCTTTGGCTGGTCCATGTGGATGGAAGCTGACGGGTATTCTGCGGGTGCACCGATTACATTCAACTTTGATAACGGAAGCGGAACCTATACCTATCATGGAAAAATCGCAGGCTCCTTTGTAAGCGCGGACACTTATCTGGTCATTCCGGAAGAAGTATACCGCTCTGTAGATCCGAAAGGGACATCTTATGGATACCTGTGGGTGGATTGTGCTAAAAAAGATGTGGCATCTGTAGAGCAAAGCCTGAATGACCTGCTCTCCGATACTTCTCATATCAAGCTGAACACCTATCACGCAGAATTGCAAACTGCAGAATACGCAAGCCGTATGATGAAGCTTGGCTGCTATCTGTTCATGGCAATTGTCGGTCTCATTGGGTTTATGAATCTGGCAAACACCATGATCATCAATATCACCACGAAGAAGCAGGAATATGGTGTATTACAGGCTGTGGGTATGACAAATAAACAATTAAATTTATGCCTGCAGTTACAGGGACTGATTTTTACGGTTGGCACCATATGTGTAGCACTTATCGTTGGTCTGCCACTTGGCTATGCGCTCTTTGCCTATGCAAAGCATAATGGAATATTTGGAATGAATGTCTATCATGTTCCAATTACACCAATTCTTGCTATGATTTTGCTGGTCAGTCTTTTGCAGATTGTGCTTTCCCTCGTTTTAAGCAGTAATCTGAAAAAGGAAACGCTGGTAGAAAGAATAAGGTATCAGGGATAGCAAGTAATATGTAATGAACTAGGTCTTAACGAAGAGGAGAAATAGATAACTTCCATTTTGTATGCTATCAAGGCTGTCCTGAAATATTTTGCGATGATCTAAGAATATCGCTGATTTCAAGGAGGAATAACACATGAAAAGCACATTTGAAAAAATAGGTGGAACCTACACACTGGGAGCAGACGGAATTTACTATCCGAATCTTGTCAGTACAGATGAAGAACCGCATTATGGGAAATATGGAATGATTCGGAAAACGTATCTGAAGGAGCATCGTCCGGCAATGTATTCTCTGTATATGTTGGAAGACAGATTAACAGAACATCTGAATGCTGTGGACGATGAAGCACAGGAGAGGATGGATATTCTGGTGCGTCAGATGATGGAGAAGCAAGGCGTTACGGAAGAATTGAAAGCTCGTGATCAGATGGTGTGGGTTGGAGCTGTAAATAATATCCGGAATGCAGCAGAAGAGATTGTGTTAAAAGAACTGATTTACAGGTAAACAAAGAGCTGAACAAGTAGGACGAAAAATCCTGTTTGTTCAGCTTTTGTGTTTATAAGGGGCCAAAGAAGCAAATTACAATTCTATAGAAAGTGATCTTTTCTAAGTTTCGGAAGGCTGGTTTTTTCCGTCATAGTTATAAGTTGACGATTTAATTATTCCATAGTATGGCTTAAAAAATATTCGAATATAACTTTATAGAAATAATCATAATGGGGAGATTATTTGATGAATTATGTGCTAATATTCTGCAATTCTACTGCTGGTCGATTGATTTATGCACACTCTCATTATAATATGTGTGCAGGAGGTGGATATATGTATCAGATTAGTAATGAAAAATTCGGTTTATTTGTAACCGAATTAAGAAAGGAAAAGAATTTAACTCAAAAGGATTTGGCTGAAAAATTATATGTATCAGATAAAACAGTTAGCAAATGGGAACGTGGTCTTAGTATGCCCAATGTCGTATTACTCATACCAATAGCTGATATATTAGATGTTACCGTTACAGAATTGTTACGTGGAGAAAAAATAGATACACAGAAAAATATTGAAAAAAAAGAAATCGAGGAATTGGTGGTAGGCTCTCTCGATATGGCTGTTAGGGATTCTATTCACCAGCATAGAAAAAACTGGATATTAGCATATTTGTTATGTTTTTTTATATCTATTACAGAAATTATTATGTTAGTTGTATCTGAAAGTTCGTTAGCTGAGATGAAAGGGGATATATTGCTGGTTACAGGGGGAATGCTTTTATTTGGTGCATGGTTTTGTTTCTTTGCAAAAGACATATTACCAACATATTATGATGCCAATAAGATAAATTATGTTTCACAAGGAATTTTTAGAATACATCTAGTTGGTTTATCTTTTAACAATGAAAATTGGATATACATCTGCACAACTTTAAAAATATGGACACTTGCAACGGTTGTTCTATATCCTCTTGCAGGTATTATAATAATCAATTGTTTCAATATAGCTTTATGGGATATTTTGAATAAAATTTTCTTAATTATGATATTAGGTGGTATGGTAGTTTCGATTTACATTATTGGGAAAAAATACGAATAATTAAATTACCTGTTATCGTTGTGGATAGTACTAATTTACAACATTCTTCATGGGAAATATGGAATGATGCAGAAGAGTGGTTCTGTTTCATAGGCTTTGATTCCGGTTGGCGTGACGGTGTTTGCTGTTTTCATATTGCCATAGCCATGATCTACAGCGATGATTTTTGTGTTTCTGAGTTCTCGCATAAAAAATACCTCCGTTTTCGTATTGATTGATTCAGCAGGCTGTACCGGTGTGGTACTGCTTTGCTGTGAGATAAGCATACGAAAATCGGAGGGAACAGTAACTATTTCTGAATGCAGCAAATTTTTATTATAGAACATTACTTTACAAGAAGAATAAAAAAGCATATAATTCTTTTATAATATATTTAATAAAAGAGGGTAAGAAAACGGAAAATAAAGATAAAAAAAATATAACAAGAAAAAAAATAATTAATTATGTTCTAAACAATCATGTTACATCCAAGGCAGAAATCGCAAAAGAGTTAAACTTGAGTATGCCGACTGTGTTAGCAAATGTGAATGACTTGTTAGAAAAAAGGGTGTTGGAAGAAACTGGGGAATATGCTTCAACCGGTGGAAGGAAGGCAAAAAGTATAGGGATTAATAAGTCATACTGTCATGCAATGGGAATTTTGATTACAGCGAATCATATAGAAATGGTATTAGTAAATCTTGGAGATGAGATTATAAAAAAAGATCGCATCCGTTTAAAATTTACGGCTGAATTATCTTATTGTACAGAGGTGGCACAAAAGGTCAAAACTTTTCTGGAAGGCGAAGTAGCGAAGGACACGCTACTTGGGATTGGAGTGGCGATTCCAGGAATTATTGATCAGAAAGAACGGATTGTTTTAAAATCCCATGCTTTAGGTATAGAGAATTATAGTCTGCGCTTTTTAGAGCAGGCTCTGGAAATTCCAGCATATTTTGAAAACGATGCTAATGCTGCAATGCTTGCAGAAAAAAAGCAAAAGTATCCAAATGCGATATATCTGTCTTTGAACCACACATTAGGAGGTGCATTCTGCATAGATGGAAAGCTGTTTCGAGGGCAGAACCAGAAAGCAGGGGAGTTTGGTCACATGATACTCGTTCCCGGTGGAAGAAAGTGTTATTGTGGTAAATCAGGATGTGCAGATGCATATTGTGCTGCAAGTGTACTGACAAAAGATAACAGGCAGTCACTGGATGCATTTATGGAAAAAATTGAAAGTGGTAATGAAAAAATTTTGCAGAAATGGAATGAGTATCTGGATCATCTTGCTGTTTTGATATCAAATCTGCGGATGGCATATGATATGGATATCATACTAGGAGGTGATGTGGGAGGTGTATTGTCAGATTATATGATACCACTGGGAGAAAAAGTGATAGCATATAATGGCTTTGAGCACGATGTTTCATACTTGAAAAATTGTTCGTATAAGAAAGAAGCGTCAGCTGTTGGAGCCGCGAAATACTTTTTCACAAAACATATGGTAGAATTGTAGTAACTGTTCACAGGTAGGAATTTTCTGAACTGAAAATTCCGTACGGTACAGCTCCCACTGACAGGTTGCAAAGCGAATGCGGATGTCCGCTTTATATGTGTGAAAAACGATAAGTTGTGTAAAATTAAAAAAAGAAATTATAGTAAAAAACGGAAAGAAAACAGTAACTACGGTTTCCTTTCCGTTTTTTTGCGTGGTGCGCCTGGCGGCGCACGTTTCTAACGGGTTAAAGTCCCGAATCCGCCCGGTAGTGGGAAGGATATAGCCGAAGGCAAGGGTGTCCATCGTGAGGTGGAATCTGAAGGAAGCCGGATGTGGGAACAGACTAACCCCGGGCAAATCTCTGGTCTGACGAACAGAAATCTCATATAAGGTTATGCATGAGGGTAAGACTGCCACCCAAGTCAAAGCCCAATAACTACACGGAATCCTGCGTGATAAATGAGGCAGATGGATGGAGAGGAAGAAACGTGTGGTACCCAGGGAGGTCTGTGCGGTACGCCTTGAAAGAGGTAACCATTGCATAAAGCAATGCTGAACGCACAGAAGTCAGCAGAGGTCATAGTAGCCGAGAGGTGAAGGACCGAATCAGTAGGAATCTTAAGTATGACCGAGAAAGGAGGAATGACCGTCTATGGCAGAAAACATTGAAAACAATGACTGTTCGCAGAGAGATAGTGCGGAACACGAAGGGTATGCAAAAGCGTCTAGGTCATTCAATCGGATATGGAAAGAAAGAGACAGTGCACAGCCGAGACTTTTGGAAGCGATACTGTATAAAGACAACTTTAACAGAGCGTATAAGAGAGTCAAGGCAAACAAGGGAGCGCCAGGAATTGATGGCATGACCATTGAGGAGGCTCTTCCATATCTAAAGGAACATCAACAAGAGATAACCGACCGCATTTATCGTGGAAAGTATACTCCGTCTTCAGTAAGACGAGTTGAGATTCCCAAACCAGATGGTGGTGTGCGAAAGCTTGGCATACCAACAGTGGTAGACCGTACACTTCAACAGGCAATAACCCAACAGTTAGTGCCAATCTATGAACCGCTGTTTGCAGAGGGTAGCTATGGCTATCGTCCGAACAGAAGTGCAAAAGACGCAATACTTAAGGTTAAGGAGTATGCCGAACAAGGCTATACATTTGCTGTAGTCCTTGACTTGTCAAAGTACTTCGATACTCTTAATCACGAAATTCTCATCAATCTTCTCCGAAAGAATGTAAAAGCTGAACGTGTAGTACAGCTGATAAAGCGCTATCTGAAGAGCGGTGTAATGGAAAACGGAGTAGTCATTGACACAGAGGAAGGCTCGCCACAAGGTGGAAATCTATCACCGTTGCTGGCAAATGTCTACCTCAATGAGTTCGACCAGGAATTCTTGAAAAGAGGTGTTCCATGCATAAGATATGCAGATGACATCGTGCTTCTTGCAAAGAGCAAGCGAGCATCAGAGAGACTCTTGGAAAGCAGTACAAAATATCTTGAGGAGAGGCTGAAACTTACAGTCAACCGAGAAAAGAGCCGTACTGTCAGCGTGTTTGCAATCCGAAATTTTAAATTCCTTGGCTTTGCATTGGGAAGGAACGGAAAAGGCATTTATGTCCGAGTTCATACGAAGTCATGGAAGAAGTTTAAGTCTAGACTGAAGGAGTTATCTTCCCGTAAGCGATGTCAGTCAATCAAGCCAAGCCTTGAGAAGATTAAGGTATATGCGAGGGGATGGCTTAACTATTACGGAATTGCAAGTATGAAGAACAACATAGATGACGTCAACGGATGGCTCTATCACAGAATACGTATGTGTATATGGAAACAATGGAAATTGCCCAGAACAAAGAAGAGAAATCTGATAAAAATGGGAATCCATGAATATTATGCGAACATGGCGGCAAACTGTCGAAGGGGACACTGGTATTGTGCCAATCTGACGACAGTTAAGAAAGCCATGACAAAAGAAAGACTGATAAACAGTGGCTTCTATGATTTAGCCACAGCCTATCAGTCTGTGCACGTCAACTATTGAAACCGCCGTGTACCGAACGGTACGCCAGACTGTCTAACAATTAAGAAAAATGCTATAATAAAACTACCAAATACAGTATC
>NZ_JAJCIA010000063.1 GCF_020554845.1 Blautia faecis
CATGATTTCTGTGCATCGCGAAGCGCGTTACTGGTCACGGAGTGAACAGTAACAAGCCGGCTCCAGAAATATCTGGTTGCAAATTACTTGTTGTGTCAGAACGGGAAATATTATATAATATAAACAAACTTGCCCCGCGATTTTTACGCTGCCCAGACGTAACAGAACAGCGGTCACTGCTCACTTTGTGATCAGTAACGAACAGAGCTCGCGGATCAAATTTCAAAATGTAGTTTTTACTGGAGCGCGCAGCTTGCTGGAATGATTTTTGAAACACGCTCTAGAGACACAGAAATGGAGGGTACTATGATTAAAAGAATCGGCTTATTAACAAGCGGCGGTGACTGCCAGGCACTGAATGCCACCATGCGGGGAGTTGTAAAAGGGCTTACAAACAGCATTGATGACCTGGAAGTTTACGGATTTGATGATGGATATAAGGGACTGATCTACGGCAAATACCGTATGCTTACATCCAAGGATTTTTCCGGAATCCTTACACAGGGCGGAACTATTCTTGGAACATCCAGACAGCCGTTTAAGCTTATGCGCGTACCGGATGCCAATGGACTGGACAAGGTAGAGGCTATGAAGCAGACTTATTACAAGCTTTGTCTTGACTGTCTTGTAATCCTCGGAGGAAACGGAACCCAGAAAACAGCCAACCTCTTAAGAGAAGAAGGTCTGAATATCATCCATCTGCCTAAGACCATCGACAATGATATCTGGGGTACAGATATGACATTCGGGTTCCAGAGTGCAGTAAATATTGCAACAAACGCTATCGACTGCATTCATACAACAGCAGCATCCCATGGCCGTGTATTTATCGTAGAAGTTATGGGACACAAGGTAGGAAGCCTTACTCTGCACGCAGGAATTGCCGGCGGAGCAGATATTATCCTGATTCCGGAAATCCCATACGACATTGAGAAAGTAGTTGCAGCTATCCAGAAGAGATCTAAAGCTGGCAAGCGTTTCACCATTCTTGCAGTGGCAGAAGGCGCCATTTCCAAAGAGGATGCCCTTCTTTCCAAGAAAGATTACAAGAAAAAGCTGGAAGACCGCGCGAAGAAGTATCCTTCCGTATCCTATGAAATTGCAGACAAGATTACCCAGAAGCTTGGTTCTGAGGTACGCATTACAGTTCCGGGACATACACAGCGAGGTGGGGCACCATGTGCATATGATCGTGTGCTTTCCACAAGAATCGGAGCAGGAGCAGCAGAGGCTATTCTGGACGGAGAATATGGCATCATGATCGGTATTGTAAATGGCAAAATCAAGAGAGTACCTCTTGAAGAATGTGCCGGCAAGCTGAAAATGGTTTCTCCGAAAGACCAGACCGTTAAGGCTGCAAAGCAGATCGGAATCAGCTTCGGCGATTGATTCCCTGCTGTTAGAAAGGAGTTTCCATAAATGAGCTATACTGCTCTATACCGGAAGTTCAGACCGGATAATTTTGACGATGTCAAGGGACAGGATCACATTGTAACTACCCTGACCAATCAGATCAAGCATAACCGTATTGGTCACGCGTATCTGTTTTGCGGCACCCGAGGAACCGGTAAGACTACCGTTGCAAAAATACTGGCAAAAGCAGTAAACTGCCAGCATCCGGTAAATGGAAGTCCCTGTGGTGAATGTGACATGTGTAAGGCGATACAGGCTGGCACCTCCATGAACGTGATCGAGATCGATGCAGCGTCCAATAACGGCGTTGACAATATCCGTGAGATCCGTGAGGAGGTGGCCTATCGTCCTACTGAAGGAAACTATAAGGTATACATTATCGACGAGGTTCACATGCTTTCGACAGGAGCGTTTAATGCTCTTCTGAAAACACTGGAGGAACCTCCGTCTTATGTTATCTTCATTCTTGCCACCACAGAGGCCCACAAGATACCGATCACTATTTTGTCCAGATGTCAGCGATACGATTTTCACCGCATCACTATTGATACAATTGCGGAAAGACTGGATGAACTTTTGAAAATCGAAGGCGTAGAGGCAGAAGAAAAAGCCGTCCGTTATGTGGCAAAAGCCGGAGACGGTTCCATGCGAGATGCACTAAGCCTTCTGGATCAGTGCATTGCCTTTTACCTGGGGCAGACACTGACTTATGATAAAGTCCTGGAGGTTCTGGGAGCGGTGGATACGGAAGTGTTCAGCAAGCTTTTGAGGAAAGTGCTCCAGGGAGATGTGACAGGTGCGATACGCACTCTTGAGGATCTGATCATAGGCGGAAGAGAGCTTGGACAGTTTGTGGGAGATTTTACCTGGTACATGCGTAATCTCCTTCTGGTAAAAACCTCCGAGAATCCGGAGGAAGCCATTGATGTATCATCTGAGAATCTGAAACTTCTAAGAGAAGAAAGTGAGATGGTGGATGTAGAGACGCTGATGCGCTACATCCGTATTTTTTCTGACCTGTCCAGTCAGATACGCTATTCCACCCAGAAGCGTGTTTTGGTGGAGATTGCCCTGATCAAACTGTGCCGTCCGGCGATGGAGACCAATCTGGATTCTGTCCTGGATCGTCTTCGTGTTCTGGAACAGCGCATGGACGAGCGGCCTGTTCAACAGGTATTTGTTCAGCCGGGAGCCACTGGCAACGCCGGAAGTACAGGAATCGGATCGGATGGCAGTGCAGAAGCCATGGCAGCAGCACCTGAGAAAGCGGCACCCGAGGATCTGCAGAAGATTGTAGCCAGCTGGAAGGTGATCGTAGGTCAGACCAGCGGTATTTTCAAACAGATGCTCCAGAAGTCTATTCCCAAATACAATGGCCAGACCGGTGAACCGGTTCTCTACATTGAATTCCAGGATTTCCTTGGAAAAACCTATGTAGATAATCCGGAAGCAGAGGAAGAACTGAAGAATATCATCCTGGCCCAGACTGGCAAGAGTGTAGAACTTAAGATGGTGGTGGCAAAAGAACACAACCATACCAATCTTGCCAAGGTTACTGTAGATCAGGCTCTCCGGGAGAATATCCATATGGATGTTGTTGTGGAGGAAGATCCTGACGATGCAGAAGAATAAGAGTGTTGCTGTTTGATTTTTGTGCAGCAACATAAGAGTTGCCGTGAAAGCGACGAACGAGAAGTAAATTAATAATATTTGCAGAAAATGTGAATATTGTTATGAAAAATGATTTTTGCTGCCGCAAATGTTA
Source organism: Blautia faecis (assembly GCF_020554845.1). Taxonomy (GTDB): domain Bacteria; phylum Bacillota; class Clostridia; order Lachnospirales; family Lachnospiraceae; genus Blautia_A; species Blautia_A faecis. The sequence continues at coordinate 3,179 of NZ_JAJCIA010000063.1, forward strand.
TAGAGCCTGTTTGAAAAATCAGAAATGCGGAATCCAGCATGAAATCAGAACAGTTAAAGGAGGACTTTGTAATGGCAAAGCGTGGAGGATTTCCAGGCATGGGTATGCCAGGAAACATGAATAACCTTATGAAGCAGGCGCAGAAAATGCAGCGCCAGATGGAAGAGAACCAGAAAGCTCTCGAGGAGAAAGAGTTTACTGCAGCAGCCGGCGGCGGAGCTGTAGAAGTAACTATCTCAGGTAAGAGAGAAGTGACCAAGGTGAAGCTTGCAGAGGAAGTTGTAGATCCGGATGACATCGAGATGCTTGAAGATCTTATTGTTGCAGCAACCAACGAAGCACTTCGCAAGGTTGAGCAGGAGAACCAGGCTGTAATGTCCAAACTTACAGGAGGTCTGGGAGGACTTGGCGGGGGTCTTCCATTCTGATGGAATACTACAGCAGTCATATCAATAAACTGATTGAGCAGTTTTCCCATCTTCCGGGAATCGGGGCAAAGTCTGCCCAGCGCCTGGCTTTTCATATTATGAATATGCCAAAGGAACAGGTGCAGCAGCTTACCAATGCCATCACCGATGCCCGGATGAACGTACAGTACTGTAAGTGCTGCTACACCCTTACGGATAAAGAAATGTGCCCAATCTGCAGCAATCCCAAAAGAGATCACAGTACGATTATGGTAGTGGAGAACACCAGGGATCTTGCTGCTTATGAAAAAACCGGTAAATTTGATGGAGTTTATCATGTACTTCACGGCGCAATATCCCCTATGCTGGGAATTGGTCCGGATGATATCAAGCTGAAAGAGCTGATCATGCGACTTCAGGGAGATGTAAAAGAAGTGATCATTGCCACCAACTCCAGTCTGGAGGGAGAGACTACAGCAATGTATATCAGTAAGCTGATCAAGCCAACCGGGATCAAGGTCAGTCGTATTGCCAGTGGTGTGCCGGTCGGCGGTGACCTGGAATACATTGATGAAGTTACCCTGCTTCGGGCATTGGAGGGCAGGGTAGAACTGTAAGATGGCAGGAGGTGATTTTTGTGGCACGCAAAAAAGTGACTTCATCAGATGTGGCAGAGAAAGCGGGAGTTTCCCAGGCAACGGTTTCCATGGTTCTGAACCATAAGTACAATGTTTCTTTTTCCCGAGAAACAGTGGAAAAAGTGGAAAGCGCGGCCAGAGAACTGGGCTATCAGCTTCCGGGCCACAAAAATAAAAAAGAGAACAAAAAGGAAAAAATGATTGTTGTCTTTTGCCCAACTATTACCAGCCCTTACTATGTGATGCTCCTTCAGGGAATCGAGGCGGTAGCCAACGAGCGTGGCTACGGAGTTTTCATCTGCAATACCCAGCGTGATGCCAGGCTGGAAGAGAAGTATCTGCGCATGATACGCGCCATGGCACCCCAGGGGATCATTTATGCCTGCAATCCCCACCCGGACTATATCAGCCAGGTAGAAGAGATGGCAAGAAGCATTCCGCTGGTCATCATTAGCAACAAAGAAAAAATCAGTACAGTAGATGCTATTAATCAGGACAACACAGAAGTGGGACGACTTATGGCGAGGCATCTGCTGGATCTGGGACATCGGGATGTGGCCTTTATTACGCCGCCGCTTACCAGAAGACAGTGGCAGCGTTCCAAACGAGTGGATGGTTTTGTCCGTGAGTTTGAGAAGGCTGGGCTTTCCGGACATGTGATCATCCGGGCTGCTGACGAATCCGTTGACCGTCGCAATCCTAAGACGGATTCCGAGTATTCTATGGGCTATGCCCTGACCAGGTCTCTTCTGGAGGATGGCAGCAGATTTACTGCCATTGCCGGACAGAATGACATGATGGCCATTGGTGCTGTGGATGCTCTTCAGGATGCCCGTCTGAGAGTGCCGAAGGATGTATCTGTGATCGGCTGCGACAATATTTTTTATTCCGGAATTCGCAGAGTGTCACTGACTACCATTGATCACTTCGTTGATCTGAAGGGCAGGGATGCCTGTGACATTATCATCCGGAAAATCGATACAGGCATCCGTTTCGGGGAAGGCATCCGTCCCACAAGTGTATATAATATTGAGTATAATCCCAAGATTATTGTGCGAAAAACCACCGGTTATGCACGTATGGATAAACCGGATCCCATAAACGAAAAATCCGAAGAAAATAAGTTTAAATAAATAATTTACTGGAAATTATTAGTAATAATTTAAAAAAAACATCTGGTAAAATTGCTGGAAAAACTGATTGATACAGTAGAAAATTGATTGATACCATACTAACAAACTATAGAATGATTAATAATAGATGAAATTATTAATTGAAATTTTATTAATAATTTGCTCTCTGCCTTGACCTGTAAATGAAGTCTGCTATAATGAAAGCATATGAACAGTGCAAGACAAAGGAAGCGCTGCAACGCTCTAGTCTAATTCATTTAGGAGGAAGAAATCATGAAATTTTTTATTGACACAGCAAAAGTAGAAGATATTAAGGCAGCTAACGATATGGGAATTATCTGTGGCGTAACTACAAATCCATCCCTGATCGCGAAAGAGGGAAGAGATTTCAATGAAGTAATCAAAGAGATCACAGAGATCGTCGATGGACCGATCAGCGGCGAGGTTAAAGCTACTACAACAGATGCAGAGGGAATGATCCGTGAGGGACGCGAGATTGCCAAAATCCATCCGAACATGGTTGTAAAAATTCCTATGACATGCGAAGGTCTGAAAGCAGTTAAAGTTCTTTCAAAAGAAGGTATCAAGACAAATGTAACTCTGATCTTCAGCGCTAACCAGGCACTTCTTGCAGCAAGAGCTGGTGCTACATATGTATCTCCATTCCTTGGAAGACTGGATGATATCTCTACAGACGGTGTTGAGCTCATTCGCCAGATCGCTGATATGTTTGCAGTTGCAGGCATCGATACCGAGATCATCGCAGCAAGTGTACGTCATCCAATGCATGTAACACAGTGCGCACTTGCAGGTGCTGATATCGCTACTGTACCATTTAAAGTACTTGAGCAGATGACTCATCATCCGCTGACAGACGCTGGTATTGTTAAATTCCAGAATGATTACAAGGCTGTATTTGGAGAATAATTAACCGAGAAATTATTTTACGTAAGAATTCAATCCGGTTGTGATTCGCACATCATGATATCAAGGGAAATAATAAGGAGAATTGAAAATGGAGAATTTAGAGCTTCAGAAAGTTGCCAACGAAGTCCGCAAAGACATCGTAACAGCACTGCATGCTGCTAAAGCTGGTCATCCAGGCGGATCTTTATCAGCAGCAGATTTGTTTACTTATCTTTATTTTGAGGAAATGAATATTGATCCTAAGGATCCGAAGAAAGCAGATCGCGACCGTTTTGTCCTTTCCAAAGGTCATACTGCACCAGGTCTGTATTCTGCACTGGCTGAGAGAGGATATTTCCCGAAAGAGGATCTGGTGACACTTCGTCATCTCGGATCTTACCTTCAGGGACATCCGGATATGAAGCATATTCCAGGCGTCGACATGTCCAGCGGTTCCCTTGGACAGGGAATCTCTGCAGCAGTTGGAATGGCACTTTCAGCAAAATTATCAAATGACAGCTATCGTGTATACACACTTCTTGGAGACGGTGAGATCCAGGAGGGTCAGGTATGGGAAGCTGCAATGTTTGCAGGAGCAAGGAAACTGGACAATCTTGTAGTGATCGTTGATAACAATGGTCTTCAGATCGATGGTAAAATTGAGGATGTATGCTCCCCATACCCGATCGATAAGAAATTCGAAGCATTCAATTTCCATGTAATAAATGTAGCTGATGGAAATGACATGGCGCAGCTGCGCGCTGCTTTTGACGAGGCAAAGACTGTGAAAGGAATGCCGACTGCGATCGTTATGAAAACAGTAAAAGGCAAAGGGGTATCTTTCATGGAGAACCAGGTTGGCTGGCATGGAAAAGCTCCGAATGATGAAGAGTACGCACAGGCTATGGCAGATTTGGAAAAGGTAGGTGAAGCATTATGTCAGAAGTAAAGAAGATTGCCACCAGAGCAAGTTATGGTAACGCTCTTGTAGAACTTGGAAAAAAACATGATGATCTGGTTGTTCTGGATGCTGACCTTGCTGCAGCTACACAGACCGGAATCTTTAAGAAAGCATTTCCGGAGCGCCACATCGACTGCGGTATCGCAGAGTGCAACATGATGGGAATTGCTGCCGGAATCGCAACAACTGGAAAAGTGCCTTTCGCAAGTACTTTCGCTATGTTTGCAGCAGGACGTGCCTTTGAGCAGGTTCGCAACTCTGTTGGATATCCGAAGCTGAATGTTAAGATTGGTGCTACCCACGGCGGAATTTCCGTTGGTGAGGATGGTGCTACACACCAGTGCTGCGAGGATTTTGCACTTATGCGTACAATTCCGGGAATGATTGTTGCATGCCCGTCTGATGATATTGAAGCAAAAGCAATGGTAGAGGCAGCTTATGAGCATGTGGGCCCTGTTTACATGAGATTTGGCCGTCTTGCTGTTCCGGTTATCAATGATAACCCGGATTATAAATTTGAGCTTGGCAAAGGTATTGTTCTCCGTGAGGGAAAAGACCTTACCATTATTGCAAACGGACTTTGCGTAGCTCCGTCTCTGGAAGCAGCTGCGAAACTGGCTGAAGAAGGAATCGAAGCAAAGGTTATTAACATCCACACCATCAAACCTCTCGATGAGGAACTTGTTGTAGCAGCTGCCAAAGAAACAGGCAAAGTTGTTACTGTTGAAGAGCATTCCATCATCGGCGGCCTTGGTGGTGCTGTATGCGAGTGCCTTGCTGAGAAAGCGCCTGTACCGGTTAAACGTATTGGTATCAATGATGTTTACGGAGAGTCTGGCCCGGCTGTTGCTCTTCTTGAGAAATACGGTCTTGATGCAGCCGGTATCTATAAACAGATCAAGGCATTTATCTAATTGGCTGTACCTTTCCTATATGGTGCTGGCGCCGGCAGGTGTTATGTCTGTTTTTACAGAAAACCTTTTGGAAATTCAAAAAAGTGATATGCTAAATAAGTATACGGCAAATGGAAGTGAAAGCTTCTGTTTGCCGTATTGTTATATAAAATTTCCGAGAATCCCTTGTGCAATGGTGTCAGCCAGCGTGATCACAGTGGACAGTCTTGTTGTCTGTAAAGTCAGATATTCCAGAATTCCTGCAATATTTACAATTCCAGTAATATAAATATCCCCCACAGGCGGCAGATCTTTCTGAACAGCCGCACCTGGGTAAAGAGAACCGTTTCCGATTGTCACATAGCCCAAATGTCTTTCATCGCCTAGAGACGCGTCTATAGCGATTACAAGGGCAAACGGATGGTTCTTTGAAATAAAGTCCGTTATATCGGACAGATTGACGGCATGAACAGGCTGACTTAATGTACCGTAGACAAAAATTCCTGGAAGCTGATGCTGACTTAAACGATAGCCCACATAAGGTCCCAGACAGTCTCCGGTTACCCGGTCACTTCCAATGCACAAAAACACAATTTCAGTCCAGTCTCGTTTATGACGCTTAATACATTTTTCCAGAAGCCGTGCAATTTCTCTGGAAGAATCTGGTTTTTGGGTATTTACATAAAAAGGCATAAAAGTTCTCCTGCTTTAAAAATTTCATAAATAAGCAAACTTGCCCGATTACTTATGAACGATAATTTGCAGCTGCAGCTGTCTGATATAATCCATCTTATCCTATATCTGGAAAAAATATGCACCTGGCTGAGTACAAAAAAACATATCGAAATCTATATGCTGCACTTTACGTGACATTCTGCCGGAATTCAATTGCAGCAGTTCGCTGTACCCTTCATCCCGACAAATATTTCCTTTGCAAAAACTGTCGCAAAATTCTGTGAAACAGGTCTTATATTCCGCTAAAATCTGCATTTCTCATGTGATATTCTCATACCCGAAGGGGTGATGTGACTATGATAGAAGTTATCTACAAAGAAGAGAAACAGGAGGCGAAAAATGGGGAAAATCTTTTTAATCTGCCGAGAAACATACGTCAGGTAGGACTGACAACCGGAAATATGCGTATTTATATTGAAGATTACGTATACACATTTCTGACAAGGCTTGCCAGGAATGCGGTCGGTTCCGGAAAAGAACAAGGCTGTGTAGCTGTTTTTACAGGCGAAACAAAATGGAACAATGGTATAACCTATCTTTTCATCCGGGGAGCTTTGATGGTGGAAGATATGGAAGCTGCATCAGATCATATTGATTTCTCTGAAAAAATATGGGCAAAAATACAGGAAGACCAGGCAAAATATTTTCCGGGACAGGAAATAACAGGCTGGTTTTTTTCGCGCCCTCAGATGTATATGGAAACAGACGAATTGCTGACCCGAATCCATCTTCGGTATTTTGGCGGTGAAAAAGTGCTTATGCTTATGGAACCTGCAGAAAAAGAAGAAGCTTTCTTCTTCTTTGAAAATGGCCTTATGGTCCGGCAGCGGGGATATTACATTTATTATGAGAAAAATCCGCTGATGCAGGAGTACATGATTGAAAAAAATAAAGATTTTGCGCCGGAATTTACAGAAAATGTGTCTGACGAGGCGGTTGTATCTTTTCGGAAAATCATCCGGAACAAGAAAACAAAGAAAGCAGAAAAGACAGAGGAAAAGCCCCAGGAGGAAATGGAGCGTACCTCTGTTTTTTCATATGCAGCAACGGCCTGTCTGGTACTTGCTGTATTAGCTGTAGGTGCGGGCTTTTACAGAAATTACAGTGGCTTGCCGGTGCAGCCTGAAGATGATTATGCAGTGACTGTTATGTCAGGAAAAACAGAGGAAGATGCATCAGAAGAAAAGCAGGCAGAAAATGACACGAATCAGATACAGGATGTTTCCAAACAGGAGAAAAGTCCGGAAGAGCAGTTGGAAAGAAATGCTTCGGTGACTCCCAAAATAACGCAGGAAGCCGCCGATACAGAAATAAGTGATGAAACCGGGAATAGCTGGCAGGACAGCGAATCTGATTTTGCAAATGAGGCGGAAGCAGCAGAACAGACAGAAACTGAGGAGCCGGCAGAAACGGTGGATCAGACGGAAACTTTTTCCCAGGAAGCTGATGAACGGAAAATGAAGAAACAGAGCACTAACGCAGAAGAACAGACGGATTCCAGTGCACAGGCCTCATCTGACGGCATATACGAAACTTATGTGATTAAACCAGGCGATACTTTATACCAGATCAGTATTTCCCATTATGGAAATATGGATGCCATCCCGGAAATCTGCCGCCTGAATAATCTGGAAGAAAACCAGGTGATTTATCCGGGGCAAATGATTGTATTACCTTGACCGGATGTGGTATAATCGAAAAAATAGAAAATACAAGGCAAGGTTAAATTATGGCAAACACATTCAAAAATATCAAAAAGAAACTGCGGCGGAAACGACTTCTGGCCGAGAAACGCCATCTGGAAAAAGCCCAGGCCGGAGCTAGTGGAAATGAAGCTGCGAGAAGAAAAATCAAAGCTGCTTTGCGAAGAAAGAAAGCTGTGCTGAAACCGGTTGCCGTGATACTGATTGCTGTATTTGTGGTCTTAGCAGGCTTTCTTTTTCTGGAAAAAAGAACTTACCGAAACTATAAAGTACAGGTGACCAGTGAGCAGGAGGATACTGTTTCCACCCAGTACACCTATCTGTCAGGTAAGATTCTGCGCTATAGCTCTGACGAGGTATCTCTTGTAAATAACAAGCTGGAAACCGTATGGTCACAGACATATGACATGCAGAATCCTGTGGCAGATGTTTGCGGTGACTGTGCCGTGATTGCTGATAAAGATGGGACATCCATGGTTTTTCTTGACAAAAATGGAATTACCGGGACTGTATCTACTTCTTATAGTATTGTGAAGGCAAAAGTTTCCAAAACAGGAATGGCAGCAGCAATTCTGGATGGCGACGACCACACCTGGATCAATTTTTACAATTTAGATGGAAGTCTTGTGGCAGAAAATCAGACTAATATTCAGGATCCTGGATATCCTATGGATGTGGCACTGGCAGATAATGGCGTTGTGATGATGGTGGCATATCAGTTTGTGGACAGCAGCGAGACTACCAGTTACATAGCTTTTTATAATTTCGGAGAAGTTGGACAGAATGAAGATGACCGTATTGTAAGCGGATACACGTATGATGGAGTAGTAGTTCCGCAGATTCAGTATCTTGGCAGCAATGCAGTTGCACTTCGGGATGATGGATTTACCATATATTCCGGGCGCCAGATTCCTAAAGAACTGAAAACAGTCCAGGTTGAGCAGGAGATTATCAGTACTTTTTATGATGAAAACAACATTGGTCTGGTATTTAAAAATGACAGCAAAGACAAACAGTATACCATGCAGGTATATTCTTCTGCTGGCAAACTGAAATTTAGCAAGGATTTTAATATTCCATATACCACTATCAGAATGAGTGATGATTATATTGTTATGTACAACAGTTCCCAGCTTTGCGTGTTGAATAGCAACGGTTCCGAGAAATATTTTGGAAGTGTGGATGGAACAGTGAAAGACTTTTTCAAATTGGGGTGGAATAAGTATTTGCTTGTTATGGATACTGGTGTAAATGTGATAAAACTCAGTTAAGGAGAATGAAATGGACATAAGCTGGACTTGGCTTGGCATTGTGGTGCTTGCACTGATTATTTTTGCATGCGCTTCCGGATTTCGCAGAGGCTTTGTAAAAGAAATCGTATCTGCTTTTTTTATGATCATATCCTTTCTCCTTGTATGGGTGATTAATCCATATGTAAATACATTTGTGAGAGAGTATACACCTGTTTATAATATTGTTCAGAGTAACTGCCAGGAACTGGTCATGGAACAGACAGGCAGCCAGAAAGCTCTGGATAAAGAAGAACAGACGCAGATAATGGAAAAAATGGAACTTCCGGACATATTGAAAACTTCTCTTATGGAAAATAATACTGCAGAGACATACCGCTATCTTGCAGTCAGTACGTTTGCGGAATATATAGCAGATTCGCTGGCTGTCATGATCGTAAATGGAATATCATTTCTTTTATCCTTTATAATTTCTGCAATCGTGATCAGACTGTTGAGTTATATACTGAATGTTCTGACAAATCTTCCTGTGATAAAGGGCGTGAATAAAATTGCCGGAGGTGTAGTGGGTGGTGCGAAGTGCATAATCTTTATCTGGATCGGGTTTCTGATCCTGACGCTGCTCTGTGATACTACGATTGGAAAACAGGGAATGGCTCTTGTTGAGCAGGATACAGTACTGAATTTCCTGTATAATCAGAATATATTTGTGAAAGTGTTTATGAGTGTTTTCTACGGAAATTGAGCACAAATGTCAAATAATGTAAAAAAATCAAAAAAATTGAAAAAAGGGGTTGACGAATGGCAACTCTGATGATATACTGAATCTCGCTTCTGAGGAAGCGGGATTTCATTTTGAAAAACTTCAAAAGTTTTTTAAAAGAAATTAAAAAAAGTTGTTGACAAACGAAAATGCTTGTGGTAATATAAACAAGCTGTCGGACAGACAACGACAGATAAACAACCTTGATAACTAAACAGTGAAACACATATGATTCTCGAAAATTCTTAACGAATCATCATTCAAATGAATGAACTTTTTATAACA
>NZ_JAJCIA010000064.1 GCF_020554845.1 Blautia faecis
ACATTGGGACATTTTCCTTTGTGGTATATTAGGACATTATCATAAATGGTTCATATGCATCGCTGTAAAATGATAAATTTGGGTTTACAAACCCATTAAAATGTGATACGCTCTTTTATATGAATTTATAAGCCAAACCCATAGAAAAAGAGAGTACATTTGCGTACCGCATTACAGAGAATCCCCCGGGAGATGAGCAGTTAAGAGTTGCTTTTCCAGGCTGAGAGGGGGTGTGTATGGAACAGATGGAAGATGGCTTTGGAGGGGCGCAGTTGAAGTAATTTAGGCTGCGACAGGAACGCCTGTTATAGCGTAAGGGTATGAAGGTACCCGGTGAGATTCCCGAAGATGGTTTTTCCATCTGTACCGTGAGGCGGGAATGAATAGAAGTGGTAACACGGGATAACTCGTCTTCTCAGTATATTTGAGAAGACGTTTTTTTATGTTGTGACAGGAAGGAGAAGTTTAACCAGCTCTTTTTGTTACACAGAAAAGGAGGAAATACAATGAGTAAACCAAAATATTACATCACCACAGCCATTGCCTATACATCCGGCAAGCCGCACATTGGCAATACCTACGAGGCGGTTCTGGCAGACGCCATTGCGCGTTATAAAAGACAGCAGGGCTACGACGTATTTTTCCAGACCGGAACTGACGAGCATGGCCAGAAGATTGAGCTGAAAGCAGAAGAAGCAGGTGTTACACCTAAGGAATTCGTTGATAACGTATCCGGTCAGATCAAGAGCATCTGGGATCTGATGAACACATCCTATGACAAATTCATCCGTACCACAGATGAAGACCATGAGAAACAGGTTCAGAAGATTTTCAAGAAAATGTATGCAAAAGGGGACATCTACAAGGGAGAGTACGAGGGAATGTACTGTACTCCATGTGAGTCCTTCTTCACAGAATCCCAGCTTGTAGACGGAAAATGTCCGGACTGCGGACGCCCATGCGTACCAGCTAAAGAAGAGGCTTATTTCTTCAAAATGAGCAAATACGCAGACCGTCTGATCGAGCACATTAAGACACATCCGGAATTCATTCAGCCGGAATCCCGTAAGAACGAGATGATGAACAACTTCCTTCTTCCGGGACTTCAGGATCTGTGCGTATCCAGAACTTCTTTCAAATGGGGAATTCCGGTAGACTTTGATCCGAAGCATGTTGTATATGTATGGCTGGATGCCCTGACCAACTATATTACCGGAATCGGTTATGATTGCGATGGAGACAATTCTGAACTGTTTAACAAGATGTGGCCTGCCGACCTTCATCTTATTGGAAAAGATATCATCCGTTTCCATACTATTTACTGGCCAATCTTCCTGATGTCACTGGATCTGCCTCTTCCGAAGCAGGTATTCGGTCATCCGTGGCTTCTCCAGGGCGATGGAAAAATGAGCAAATCCAAAGGAAACGTTATCTACGCAGATGAGCTGGTTGATTTCTTCGGCGTTGATGCTGTCCGTTATTTCGTACTTCATGAAATGCCGTTTGACAACGATGGTGTGATCACCTGGGAGCTGATGGTAGAGCGTATGAATTCCGAGCTGGCAAATACTCTTGGAAACCTGGTAAACCGTACCATCTCCATGTCAAACAAATACTTTGGCGGCGTGGTAGAGAATAAAGGCGTAACAGAACCTGTTGACGATGATCTGAAGAGCTTCATTCTTTCTGTTCCTGCAAAGGTTGATGCAAAGATGGAGAAACTTCGTGTAGCAGATGCCATCACAGAAGTGTTCACTATTTTCAAACGCTGCAACAAATATATTGATGAGACAATGCCATGGGCACTTGCAAAGGACGAGACCAAACAGGATCGTCTTGCAACCGTTCTTTACAATCTGGTTGAGGGCATTTGCATTGGAACCACTCTTCTTGAGTCCTTTATGCCGAACACAACAAAGAGAATCCTTGGTCAGTTAAATGCTTCAGAGAGAACTCTTGAGGATCTGAAGACATTTGGACTGTATCCGTCAGGAAACAAGGTAACAGATAAACCGGAGATCCTTTTTGCCCGTATGGACATCAAAGAAGTTATGGAAAAAGTAAACGAGCTTCATCCACCGAAAGAAGAGCCGAAGGAAGAAAAGCCAGAGGAGAAGGTTGTAGATATTGAGGCGAAGCCAGAGATCACATTTGATGATTTCGCAAAACTTCAGTTCCAGGTTGGTGAGGTTATTGCCTGTGAGGCAGTGAAGAAATCCAAGAAACTTCTTTGCTCTCAGGTTAAGATCGGAAGCCAGGTTCGCCAGATCGTATCTGGAATCAAGGCTTACTATACACCAGAGGAAATGGTTGGCAAAAAGGTTATGGTAGTAACCAACTTAAAACCAGCGAAACTTGCAGGAATTCTTAGTGAGGGAATGATCCTTTGCGCAGAGGATGCTGAGGGAAATGTATGCGTAGTCAGCCCTGAAAAAAATATGCCGGCAGGATCTGAAATCTGCTGATTTTGACCGGAAGCGTCCATCTGATATAGCCGGAATATAATACAATAGGTTAATATTGTTATAAAAAGGGACGAATTATGTGTAATAAATTAAGCCATTTTGATAAAAATGGTAATGCTGTTATGGTGGATGTCTCGGATAAACCGATTACCCACAGAACTGCAATTGCAACAGGTTCTATCCAGGTTGGAGCAGAAATCATGGAGCATCTTACTGCAGGCACTGTGGCAAAGGGAGACGTTCTTGGCGTTGCCAGAGTTGCCGGGATCATGTCTGTGAAGCACACCTCGGATCTGGTACCTATGTGCCATCCTTTGCCGGTTACCAAATGTACCATTGATTTCGAAATTGAAAAAGAAAATGGAATTATCCGCACTTTTTGCACTGTGAAGACAGACGGTAAAACAGGCGTGGAAATGGAAGCACTTACCGGTGTGCAGGTGACTCTTCTTACAATTTATGATATGTGCAAGGCAATCGACAAGCATATGGTGATGACGGATATTCACCTGGTAGAGAAAACTGGCGGTAAGAGTGGAGATTTTTTATTCAAAGAAATAAAAACGAAGGGGGGAGAAAAATGAAACGAGTAGCAATTATCACATCCAGTGATATGGGATTTCAGGGTAAGCGGGAAGATTTAAGCGGTCCGGCAATTAAGGAAATCGCAGAAAGAGAAGGCTATCAGGTAGTATCTATGGATATTCTTCCGGATGATCGTGCCATGCTTTCCAGACGAATGGCGGAAATCGCAGATGAGAATCAGGCAGAACTGATTTTGACTACTGGTGGAACAGGTTTTTCCCCGCGGGATGTTATGCCGGAGGCCACCGAAGATATCACAGAACGTAAGGTTCCGGGAATCCCGGAAGCCATCCGCGCCTACAGCATGACGATCACAAAACGCGCCATGCTCAGCCGCGCCACAGCCGGAATCCGGAAAAAGACTCTGATCATTAATCTTCCAGGCAGTCCGAAAGCAGTAAAGGAGAGTCTGGAATACATTATTGGAGCTCTTGACCATGGTATTGAGATTATGACCGGGGAAGCTGGAAATTGTGCAAGGCAGTAAATATCCATAAATTTTATAGTAAATGAGAATCCCCTCCACTATGCAGCAGTTGCTTTTGTGGAGGGGATTCTTAGTTTTTGGGCTGACGAAGACTGCTTATGGCTGCTCTTTCATAGTTTTAAAATATTGGCTTGTTACAATCAGAGAGTTGTGCACCATATCTTCCAGTGCCTGATCTGTAAAATATGCGGCGTGAGTCAGCATAAGTACATTAGAGCCTGTTTGAAAAATCATTCCCGCAATCTGCACGCCCCACTTTGCGGTATATTTTGCCCGAATTCGGTTGCCGTAGCCCGCTACGGCGCCCTCATCCGGACAAAATCTCCCACAAATTGTGACGCACATCTTGCAGAAAGCCTTTTTCAAACACGCTCTAGGAAGATCTATAATCCGAAATTTTTACGAATTACATTTGCAAGCAGCTCTGCAGTACCGTCAATTCCGAAATTGTTGCTGTTCAGCATCAAATCCATATATTCGGTACTTCCTGGCTGTTGACCAAATGTGGCGATCAGTTCGCTGATGCTGTTGTATGCAGGTTCAAAAGCAGAAGTATCAGGCGTGTTTTCAAAGTATTCCAAAACGTAGCTGACGGCAGCGGCAGTACCATAGGTAAGTCCGTCCTCGTCCAGATCAAATTCCGGGGTATGGTGATTAGCGCCGGAACCTAATTCGTCATTTTTTATTCCCACGAAGGTTTCTACACCTGGAAACAGGCTGCACATATAACTGAAGGTTTCAGATGCCATCCATGGCTCACAATCATATATGACATCTTCGCCGATCTGTTTCTTGATAGAATCAATATAGGTTTTTCTGCATGCAGGATAGTTCTCTGTAGGTAAAAGCTGTTCCAGCAATTTAAACTGGTAGGTACAGTAATTAAGAGGACAAATTGCAGCAACAATTCGTTCAAATTCTTTGATAAATTCTTCTCCGCTGCTTCGATCCATCATTCGGATGCTTCCCTCGCAGGTAAGCTTGTCGGGGATCAGGTTAAAGGTTGCTCCTGCATTGACAGAGCCCAGAGACCAGGTCAGAACGGTGTTGGGTTTTATGTATTTTAACCGGAGTGTATCAAGGTTGGAATATATGTCATGGAAACAGTCAATTACACTGTGAGCAAGATCCGGTCTGGAACCGTGTCCGCCTTTTCCGTTTATTTCAAGTACGAAGTGGTAAAGGCCTGACATGGCAGAACCCTGGCAGCAGGAAAGTTTTCCTGTGGGAATGTCCTAACGCACATGAGAGGCGTAGCAGGTGTCAAACTTCATGTCCTTTTCTGCCATATAAGCCAGAAGCTTTTCTATATTCCGATGTCCTTCTTCTCCTTCCTCAAATATAAGGACAACGCGTCCATTTAGGGAAGCTTCCATATTCTTCAGTATTTTTGCGGCGGTAAGAAGCATGGCAATGTGGCCGTCATGGCCGCAGCCATGCATAACACCAGGATTTTTTGAAATACATATTTTTTTATTCTTAAGATTGGTCTCGGATTCCAGTATGGGAAGTGCATCGATGTCGGATCTGAGAAGAACTGTTTTTCCGGTACTGTCTCCGTTTATATATGCAAAAATGCCACCGCCTGGTACCTGGACATAAGGAATATCAATTTTTTCAAGCTCCACATTATCTGTCGAATCTTCTGAATTATCAAGTATTTTTTGCTTTTTTGAAATTGTGTTTAAAATAGTTCGATGTTCGTTCTATTCACAGTAACAACTAAAATAGAACTTCCAAAAAGAGGTTTATAACACTTTACTGGTATGATTTTAGTATGCTATAATTGTTGTATCGCAAAGAAAAATGAGGCAGAAAAATGATATTTGATACACATGCACATTATGATGATGAGGCATTTAACGAAGACAGAGATCAGATCCTTTCTTCCATGAAAGACGGGGGAGTGGGCTGTATTGTAAATGTGTGCGCGTCCGTCGGGGGATTTGGCGGGACCTTGGAATTGATGAAAGCGTATCCTTTTGTGTATGGCGCAGTGGGGGTTCATCCCGACGATGCAGGAATTATGACACAGGATACTCTGGATGAGATCCGGCGTCTTTCCCATATGGAGAAAATGGTCGCCATCGGAGAAATCGGTCTGGATTACTACTGGCATAAGGAAGAGGCAGAGCATAAACAGCAGCAGGAGATGTTCCGGGCGCAGATGGACATTGCTAGGGAGGAGAAGCTGCCATTTATGATCCACAGCCGGGATGCAGCCGAGGACACTCTGGAGATTGTAAAGGAATATATGAAAAAAGATATGTTCGGAGGAATCATTCACTGCTTTTCCTACAGTAAGGAGATTGCGGCGGAATATTTGAAAATGGGACTTTATCTTGGCATTGGCGGCGTGCTTACTTTCAAAAATGCAAAGAAGCTGAAAGAAGTAGCTGCCATAGCGCCGCTGTCCCAGATCGTTCTGGAAACGGACTGCCCTTACATGGCACCGGAGCCCAATCGAGGCAGGAGAAATTCCTCCTTGAATCTGCCCTATGTTGCAGAAGCCCTGGCGCAGATCAAGGGAATTACTGCAGAAGAAGTAATTGCAGTGACGGAAGAGAATGCGAAGCGGTTATTATTCAGAGCATAAATTTTGACGGACAAGGAGACAAGTAGTGCAAAGTCAGTTAGTATTTCAGGAAAAAAAAGAGAGGGAACGACTGAGAAGACAGAATTTGCTGTTGTCACAGGCAGAGAAACCTGCGTTAGAGCATTTTTTTAAGGGAAAGTCAGAACTTTCTGTTCTGGATATTGGCTGCAATGATGGAGCCCGAACCTTTCACCGCTTTTCAGATGACAGGATTTCCAGGGTGATTGGCCTGGAGTATAATCAGCAGCTTGTGGAAAGAGCCAACAGTCAATTCGGAAATACTAAATTTTCTTTTTATCAGATGGATGTGGATCGGGATTCGTTTTCAGCGGACCTTCAGAAGCTCTGCGCAGAACCGGAAGACAGAGAATTTGACCTGATCTGTCTTTCTTTTGTATTAATGCATTTATATGATGGGGAAAAGCTGCTTCGCACATTGAAGAATTTTTTGAAAAAAGGCGGAGTGATTTTTATCACAGAAAGCAATGACCGCATATCCACTTTGGCTCCAGATGAAAAGAATCTTCTTGGACAGTTTCTGGATATCTTAAAAGAGGACAAATACGCAGGAAAAAGAGAAACCGGTCAGGCCGTTCCCGGCTGGCTGACCAACTGCGGATACGATTATATCCATGTCTGGTGCAAGGAGATTTCCGCTGCCAAAGGCGAACAGCAGCAAAAAGAAGATATTTTCCAGACCTTTTTTTCCTATTTGCCCGAGGATGTGGAAATCTTGCTGGCGGAAGAACCGGATAACAGAAAATATCAGGACTGGCAGAACTGGCTGAAGAAGAATTATGAAGAACTTCAGCAGCTGATTCTGAGTGAGGAATCGGAGATTACAATGGGCATGCAGATTTTGTCCTGTGAGAAGGGAAGCTTATGACACAAAAGACAGGGAGGTTTGGGGCTTCTGGCAGAGAATTTTGTCTGTATTCATTGGAAAAAGAGGATATTGAGGAAACACTGCAGCTTATGGACAGGTGCGTAGGCGAAAATCTGTATCAGAAAGAAGAGCTTGAGCAGGCCATTGGAAGCAGTGAACGGGCATTCCTTCTGCTGAGAACTGCAGAAGGAGAGCTTGCAGGATATATTTATTACTATCTTACCAATGAGAAGCAGATTGCAGAGGATACCAGGCTTACGGAACAGAAAATCCAACGGGTATGCCAGCAGGATACTTTGGCACCTGTTGGCAAGATTCAGTCAGTAGGAATAAAAGAAGCATTTCGCAGACAGGGTCTGGCAGTTGGGCTTATGAACTATGCATTGAATCAGTTTGCGGAGAAGGGCATAGGGGAAGTGTTTATCATCTGCTGGAATGCAGGCGGTAAAGTTCCTCTGGAAAGGGCACTTCAGGAATGTAAGTTTGTTCATCTTTTTTCTGCAAAGATGATCTGGTATAATAAAAAAGAACTTTATTGTCCATATTGCAAAGGACGCTGCAAGTGTGATGCAGAGGTCTATTTTAAGAAAGTTAAGGAAAGGAATTGCAAATGAAAATAAAACTTCTTCCTAAATTTATACTTTCACTTGGCGTGATCGGTGTAATCCTTACCATTGCCATTTCTCTTTTCAGCTATAGAAGCTCCAGATCCTATCTGGAAAATCTATATGCACAGAGGGTAATGACGAACAGCAATAGTATTGCAGATATGATGTCGGTTTCGGATGTGAAGAAAATCCTGGCAGAAGGCGGGGACAAGACAGAAGAATATTCGGAAATGGTTACGTTGTTTAACAAGCTGAAAAAGGATGGCGATGTTACATATCTGTCTCTGGTTGTTCCGGATGAAGACAGTGTTCATTTCTACATAGATGCCCTGGTTGAGGAATTGGGAGATGATCCTGCGAATCAGATTGCCTATGGAAGTGACATTTTGTACACTGATGCTGCAAATCCTGATGATCCTGCTGACATGGAGAAATATATTACCATATGGAACCAGTATCAGCAGAATAAAGGTGTGGATCATCCGCTTGTGACGGACAACAGCTATGGCTATAATTACACGGGCATTTCGGTGATTCTGGACGAGAATGGAAAGGCTCTGGCAGAAATTCAGTATATTCTGGATATGAAAGAGGTCAGGAATTATCTGAATTCCTTTCTTATCAATATGCTGCTGATTTCTTTTTGCATTATCGCAGTGACGATGGCTGCGTATATTGTCTTTGTGCGAAAGACAATCACCAGACCGATCAGCAGGCTGGCTGATTTTACCCAGGAGATTACAGAGAGCGGAAAGTTTGAGAATCAGAGAATTACCATGAAAACTGGTGATGAGATCGAGGCACTAAGTGACTCTTTTAACTTTATGATGGAAGAGCTTGAAAATTACATTGCCAATCTGTCCAAAGTGACTGCCGAGAAGGAGCGAATCGGCACTGAGCTGGATATTGCCAGGAATATTCAGGCATCCATGCTGCCATGTATTTTCCCGGCCTTTCCGGATCGTAAGGAATTTGATATTTATGCAACTATGACACCTGCAAAAGAAGTTGGCGGTGATTTTTACGATTTCTTCATGGTAGATGAGACACATCTGGCAATTGTTATGGCCGATGTATCCGGAAAAGGTGTTCCGGCTGCGCTCTTTATGGTCATTGGAAAAACGCTTATCAAGGATCACACTACACCAGGAAGAGATTTGGGGGAGGTTTTCTCTACTGTAAATAATCTTCTTTGTGAGGCAAACAGTGAAGGCTTGTTTATCACTGCTTTTGAAGGTGTGTTGGATCTGGTGACAGGAGAGTTCTGTTTCGTAAATGCTGGACATGAAATGCCATTTATCTGTAAAGCAGGCGGCAGTTTTGAGGCATATAAGATCCGTCCAGGCTTTGTCCTTGCTGGATTTGAAGATATGAACTATAAAGCCGGCAGTATGACGCTGGATGTGGGAGATTTGATCTTCCAGTATACAGACGGTGTGACTGAGGCTACAAATGTAGAAAATCAGCTTTATGGAATGGAGCGTCTGGAGCAGGTTCTGAATCGTGTAAAAGACAGAACACCATCAGAAATTCTGCCTGAAGTGAAAAAAGATATTGATGCTTTTGTGGGAGAGGCACCGCAGTTTGATGATATTACCATGCTTTGCGTAGAGTATAAGGCGAAGATGGAAAAAGCATGATCGGGCAAAAAAAGGCTGAATTCTGGAAATGAGATAATTTCCGGAATTCAGCCTTTTTCAAATATGCTCTGGTCAAAAATCTATTTAGTACCAAAAATTCTGTCGCCTGCATCGCCAAGTCCCGGGCAGATATAAGCGCGGTCGTTCAGTTCTCTGTCCAGATGTCCTACATAGATCTGCACATCCGGGTGCACCTCATGAAGTCGTTTCAGACCTTCCGGAGCAGCGATAACAAACATACATTTAATGCTCTTTCCACCATGTTGTTTGATGAAGTTAACAGCGGAGATAGCAGAGCCGCCAGTTGCAAGCATGGGGTCAACCATAACGATGAGACGCTGGTCGATAGGATCCGGAAGCTTACAATAGTACTCATGAGGCTCATGAGTAACCGGGTCACGGTAAAGACCAATATGACCGATCTTGGCAGACGGAACCAGAGTGGTGATACCATTTACCATACCCAGACCTGCACGAAGTACAGGAACAACAGCAAGCTTCTTACCAGAAATCATAGGAGTTCTGCAAGTCTCAATAGGAGTCTCAACTTCAACATCCTCAAGAGGAAGATCGCGAAGAGCTTCAAAACCCATAAGAACTGCAATCTCCTCAATAAGTTTGCGGAATTCGTTTGTTCCGGTCTCCTTATTACGAAGAATGGAAATCTTATGCTGGATCAGCGGGTGATCCATAATAAAAACATTGTCCATATCTGAAAAATTTGACATGATAAAAACCTCCGTAGTGTGATAAAGTTGCCATTGCCCTATGCAATAACAATCGTTACTGTTCACTCCGTGATCAGTAACACGCTTCGCGATGCACAGAAATCATGCATTCGCATGATTTCGCGCCGC
>NZ_JAJCIA010000065.1 GCF_020554845.1 Blautia faecis
CCCACGTATCCAGCTTGGAAGGCTGGTGTTCTACCATTGAACTACACCCGCACATTTGTGCTTGTCCGTCACAACGAAGATTAGTATATCTGATGTTGGAATATTTGTCAACAACTTTTTTGAAATTTTTTAATTTTTTCTTTTGTTCCTAAGATTCAAGCAATATTTCTTGTCTGTTAACGCATTCACACTAAAAAAATTATGATAGAAATATTTTTCATGAGAGTTTTCCAGAGCGTGCTTCAAAAAAGCTTTCTGCAAGATGTACGTCACAATTTGTGGGAGATTTTGCCCGGATGAAAGCGCCGTAGCGGGCTACGACAACTGAATTCGGGCGAAATATACCGCAAAGTGGGGCGTGCAGATTGGGGAATGATTTTTCAAACATGCTCTGGAGCAGTCAACAGTTACACGGTTCACCATATTCAAAGCGATGCATGTTACCAGATTCACACTACGACTTTCTGTTTTTCCAGAAATGATATTTTCTAAAATACCACCGTGCCTGTTCTGTTGACTGCCATTTTCTTTTTATTCCGTTAATTTTCCCAGTCCCATACATTGGAGGCTTCCACATGTGTACGCGGCTTCTTGATCACCAGCTCCGGACTCTTCGCACTTACCTTGGAGTTTGCAGGAATCGATTCTGTGATAAATGTGTTTCCGCCGATGATCGTATTCTCCCCAATCACAGTTTCTCCACCAAGTACAGAAGAATTGGAATAAATGGTTACATTATCTTCAATAGTAGGATGACGCTTCACACCAGAAAGCTGCTGTCCTTTTCTTGTAGAAAGCGCGCCAAGGGTAACTCCCTGATACAGCTTCACATTATTCCCAATAGTAGTCGTTTCACCGATTACTACGCCAGTTCCATGGTCAATAAAGAAATATTCCCCAATCGTAGCACCTGGGTTAATATCTATTCCTGTGTGGTCATGAGCATACTCTGTCATAATCCTTGGGATAAACGGAACCTCCTCCAGATACAGGATGTGTGCCAGACGATACACATAAATTGCCAGAAATCCCGGATAGGAGAAAATAATCTCCTCTTTACTCTTCGCAGCCGGGTCACCATCAAAGCCAGCCTGCACATCTTTCAACAACATCTCCTGCACTTCCGGAAGCTGCTCAAAAAATCTGGAGGTTACCTGTGCTGCCTTGCCACATGCACTGGGCATATCCTCGCCAATATACAGAAAAGCCGTCTCGATCTGTGCCTGCATACGGTCAAACAGGTCATTGAGCAGATATCCGGTATAATGTTCCGGAAAAACAGCTGCTCCCGAATCAATATCGAAATATCCCGGAAAAATAACTGATCTCATTTCTTTCACAATATTAATAATCGCTGCACGGACTGGAAGATGTCTTCCGCTCTTTGTCAGAAACAGCTCTTCCTTACGGTAATTGGCAGTCAGACGCTCTACTGCATTCTCTATGGATGTCTTTTTGTCACTCATAACTGGTCTCCTCGTATTTTGCTTTCCTTTCATATTATTACACTATTCTTTTTACGTCAATAAAAAAAAGATTGACCTTTATCCAATCCCCCGATATAATGGAGAATGTCATGGAGATGTACCCAAGTGGCTGAAGGGTCCGCACTCGAAATGCGGTAGGCCGGGTAACCGGTGCGAGGGTTCAAATCCCTCCATCTCCGTTTCATAATTGTTTTCGTGCAAATTTTATTAATTTTGCCTTGACAACTGTTCCTTTTGTATGTATAATTGCAACAGAAACAAAACATAGGGGATTGGTCAAATGGTATGATAGGGGTCTCCAAAACCTTTGGTGGGAGTTCGATTCTCTCATCCCCTGCTCTTAAGCGTCAGAAATCTTGTAATTCAAGGTTTCCGGCGTTTTTTTATCGCAGCATCAGAGCTTGTTTAAAAAAAGTTCTAAAACATATCTGAAATAAAGACATTCTTCTACTATCCGTCTTCTGCAGACTTCGCAATACAAAATAAGGAATATGAAACAGCAAACCATTCCATGCTGTCTCATATTCCTTTATTATTCATTCAGAACCACCTTGTTTTATTTCTTCAACAACATCACATGCTCTGGTGGAAAATACAGATACTTTGGGATATTGTCCTTTGCAGTTTCCTGGAAATTCTTTTTCTGGCACATCCACCACAAAGTGCCGCTTTCTGCAGCCCCTTTATTACGAAACAGATACTGATGCTCAAAAGTATTTTCAATATACTCCTCAACCTGCACTTCCATGGTATTCTCACCAGCCTTAGTTGCCGGTCTCATCCAATGTCCCCGGATTCCAACATGGGTAATATCCTCTGTCACTTCCTGTTCTGAACGAAGCATAAGCTCCCAATCCAATGCATAAACCTCATGGCTGCCCATCTTCTGCACTGCAGAAAAATTCTTACATCCAGTCAGCCTTGCAGCCTCCAGATACTGAGGATTTTCGAAAATATCCCTGGTCTCACCAGTAAGAATATCTTTTCCATTATTCAACAGGGTCAGCTGACTGCAGAATTTATATGCCTCATCCCTACTGTGAGTTACCATGATCATATCGCCTTTGTAATCTTTCAAAAAATTCTGCATATCACGCTGCAAAATATCCTTCAGATACCCATCCAGCGCAGAAAAAGGTTCATCCAGAAGAATCACCTCCGGCTCTCCGATCATCATACGCGCGAGAGCCACCCGCTGCTGCTGACCGCCAGAAAGCTGCGACGGCAAATGCTTTTCCAGTCCCTCCAAATGATATCTTTTTATGTAATCTGCAACCTTCTGTGAAAGCTCGCTTTTTTCCCCTCGATACCCGCAGGCAATATTCTTTTCCACAGTCATAGTTGGGAAAAGGGCATAATTCTGAAACAGGTATCCAACTCTTCTCTCCTGAGGCTTTAAATTAATTTTTGCCTCAGAATCAAAAACAGTCTTCCCGTTAATAATGATTCTTCCGGAATCCGGAGTTTCAATTCCGGCAATACTGCGAAGAGTCATACTCTTTCCGCTTCCGGAAGCGCCCAGGATCCCTATAGGTCCATCCTGCCCCTTCAGTCTTACATCCAGGGAAAAGCCTTTAAAATTTTTCTGAATATCAAGTTCAATCGCCATTATATCCACCTTCTGGTCTGCATTCCTCTGCCGGAAGCAATATTAATTGCTGCAACCACCAGAAATGAGATCAATATGATCACTACGACCCAGAAACCTGCCATATCATAATTTCCAGCTGCAGTCTCCGATGCAATTGCAACAGAAACCGTCCTTGTCTTTCCAAGGATATTGCCGGCAAGCATGGAGGTTGCTCCATATTCTCCAATGGCACGGGCAAAAGCCAGTACAGTACCGGAAGCAATTCCAGGTCCTGCTGCAGGTATAATTACCTTCCAGAATATCCGGCTTTCACTCATTCCCAGAGTTCTTCCTGCATAGATCAGATTCACATCCACCTGCTCAAAGGCCGCCCTGGCATTTCGATACATCAGTGGAAACGCGATCACAGAAGCTGCGATCACACATCCGGTCCATGTCTGAACTACTTTAATATCAAAATTGTCCAGCAGAAAACTTCCAAAAGGCCTTTTCAGGCTAAAAAGCAAAAGCAGGCAGAATCCAGCTACTGTAGGAGGCAGAACAAGAGGCATTGTCAGAATCCCATCCAGCACTGCCCTTGCTCCCGGTTTCAGTTTCATGATCTTCCTTGCACAGAATACACCCAGAAAAAAAGCAAATATAGTTGCTGCCACACCGGTTTTCAAAGAAATCCACAAAGGACTCCAGTTTATTTCACTGAGAAATTCTACCATATTATTATCCTTTATTCTGCAGTGTCTTCAGATGCTTCCTCTGTCGGCTCTGCGGTCTCTTCAGCGGCTGCCATGTCATCCGTTTTCTCGCCATTTACATAAGCTGCAAATCCATATTTCTCAAATACTTCAAGAGCTTCATCAGACTGAAGGTACTCAAGAAATGCTTCTGCTGCTGCTTTATCATCATCACTTGCTTCTTTATCTTCTACCATTCCGGCAGGGTAAAGTACAGGTGTTTTAAGGCTTCCCTCCGGTGCCTCTGCAATAACCTCAACAGAATCTGCCACAGAAGCCGCATCCGTAGCATATACGATACCAACCTCATTACTGCCCTCACTTACAGATGCAAGTACATCTGTAACATTCTTACCCTCGTTGATCTCCATCTTGTTTACTTCATCTGTAATTCCAAGATTATCAAAAATCTCGCGTGAATACTGTCCAACCGGAACATCCTCTCCGGCAAGGGCAAGGTTTGCAGCATCTGGAATGTTCTCAAATCCGGTTACCTTGGTCTCTCCCCCCTTTGGTTTAATGAGAACAACTTTATTCTCAAGAAGATTCACTACAGAATCCTTGTCAGCAATCCCCTCGTCAACCAGTGCATCCATCTGCTTCCTAGCTGCTGAGAAGAAAATGTCGCAGCGGGCGCCTTCCTCAATCTGAGTCTGCAAAGTTCCTGAACTGTCTGCATTGTAAAGAATCTCAACATCCTGATAAGTTTCATTAAAATTCTTCTGAATCTCTTCCATGGCGTTATTCAGGCTGGCTGCAATAAATGCGTAAACCTCACCTTTCAGTTCCGGTGTCTCTGCTTCAGCAGATACGAAAGTAGTTCCAAACATCATAGTTCCCATAACACCAGCCATAAGTGCTGCAAAAACTCTTTTTTTCATTTCACGCCTTCCATTCTTGTTGTATTTTGTTGTGTTTTGTTATGTTTTATTCAGTTTCATTCATTATACTTAATTTCATTTGCTATGTCAATTTGAACCTGCATTGTTTGTACAATTTTTATTAGTTCACACAAATTTTTTTTACTTTTCATTTTTTCTCCAACGAAACACTCCTTGTTATTTTCTTTCCAACATGCTATGATATTTAAATACTACCAATAATAAATACAAAAGGCAGCTGCTTCTCAGCTATGGAACACGTTCATACTCCTGTCTAATCTCCTACTTGCTCATATGTTCCGATCTGTCTGATATCCATCCATTCAGCATATAGACATAATGAATACACAGCTGTCTTTCAGGAGTTTTGTAGTAAATAATGAAAAGAGGATTTAACTATGAAATTAAGTGCACGCAACCAGTTAAAGGGAAAAGTTATCAATATCAATAAGGGAGCCGTTAACTCCATCGTCACAATTGATATCGGAGGCGGCAACATTATCACAGCTACTATTTCCTGTGCAGCTGTAGAAGAACTTGGACTTGAAGTTGGCTCTGACGCTTACGCAGTCATTAAGGCAACCAACGTTATGGTGGGAATTGATGAATAAACTTTATACTGCTCAGGAAATTGCAGACAAGCTCCAAATTAAGAAGACCACGGTTTATGAATTGATCAAACGTGGAGAATTATATTCTTCTAAAGTAGGAAAACAGCTTCGCATCAGCGAGCAGCAGCTGAAACAATACCTGGAGCGTTCCGGTTCCGGCAATAACATGCCAGATCAGAAAGCCGTTTCTTCCAGTACCCCTAACGGAAATCTGCAGATTCCGGAACTTCCTCCAGAAAGTTCCCTTTTGAAGAGGGATTATCTTCTCCACTCCAGCGGACTGATCCTTTGCGGACAGTTTTCCCCGGCTCTCGAACTTCTGATCAGCCAGATGTCCATTCACCCTCAGGGGATCCCAGTCCTTCAATCCTTTATGAACAGCTACAACAGCCTGTATTCTCTTTATTTCAAAAAGGCTCACATAGCATGTGCAAGTCTGGATCTGGAACATATCCGCAGCCTTGTCCCAGGTGTACAGCTTTCTCTTTTATGCCTTTATGAGTATTCCATAGGGCTTTATGTTCCTTCTGGAAACCCTTTGAAGCTTTCAGGTCTGATGGATTTCGCCCGTAAAGACATAAAGATTGCCAATCGGGAAAAAGGAAGTACACCACGGATTTACCTGGACCAGTTTCTTTTCTCAGAAAAAATTTCGCCAGCCAGCATATCTGGTTACCATACTGAACTGGTATCTGATATTTCCACTGCCGCAGCTATTGCTACGCACAAGGCAGATTCAGCTCTTGGAGAAGAATACGCAGCACACCAGTCCGGACTTCTGGATTTTATTCCGCTTCAGACACTTCCTATGTATCTGGTCATGGAAACGGAAGCCCTTTCCCAGCCTGGATTCTCTGCTCTTCTTGAAATTGTACGGTCTGAAGATTTCCGAACGATTCTTCAGGGACAGACCGGATATAATGTGACACGGACAGGGGAACTGCTTTCTCTTTAAAATACCCATGGATAATAAAAATGCTTTTAATTTATTTACGCAGCTTCTGAACTGCTGTTTGAATAAATTAAAAGCATTTTTTCTTAGAACGCATTTGAAAAAGCCTTTTTCAAACACGCTCCTGATAAGTCATTCGGTTAACAAAAAACTCTATTTGAAAAATAATTATCAGGCATTCCACGCCTATTTTCCGGAAACAATATTCTGCATCCATACACCTTTCTTAACCAGCACAAACCCCACAATACACTTCAAAATATCTCCCACCTGTACCATGGCAAAAACAGCCAACACGTGTAAACCTGTGAAGCGACTGAGGCAATACGCAATTGGTACACTAACACACCACACAAATACACTGTCAAATAAAAATGTAATGATCGTTTTTCCACCGGAACGCAAGGTAAAATATGAAGCATGCAGGAATGCGTTCTGCGGCATAAAAATTGCCATGATCATAATAAAGTATTTCGCCAGTTCCTGCGCATCCAGATTGGTGTTATACAGCTTTGGGAAAAATGGTGCGACAATCAGCATGACTAATGCCACTCCAGTGCAGCACATAACAGAAAATGCAATCATCTTATTATCTGTATCTCTGGCCTTCTTCATATTTCCCGCGCCTAACAGCTGTCCCACTACAATGGCAACAGAGTCTCCCAAAGCGATGAATACAACATTAAAAACATTATTAATGGTATTTGCAATATTCTGTGCAGCTACTACGTTTAATCCCCGAATAGAATAGCACTGGGTAAGAATTGCCATTCCGGCTGCCCAGAGAGTCTCATTAAGCAGCAGCGGAGTTCCTTTGATCAAAATCTTCTTTGTTAAATTAGCTGGTACCTTCAGAGTACTGTAAAGACCTTTGGCAAAAGGCATTTTTTCTGTGTGAGTGTGTGACCAGATAATTATAATTGCAGCCTCCACATAGCGGGAAAGAACAGTCGCAATAGCGGCTCCTTGTACTCCCAGCTCTGGAAAGCCAAATTTACCATAAATAAGAAGATAGTTGAATACAAGATTCACAAGTACTGCAGTAACTCCCGCCTTCATAGGCTGAACAGTCTCTCCGCATTCGCGAAGGGTACTGGAGTATGCCTGACTGATCATAAATGGCGGCAATCCAATAAACATGATCCACAGATACTGCATTCCATATCTGCTCGTAGCCTCCAGTGCTGCTGCACTTCCTTCGCCTTTCAGATACATGCCGATCAGGTTTTCTCCTGAGCACATTAAAATCAATATTGTTATAATTGTGAGCGCAATTACCAGCCATAATTTGTAGCGAAATGTCTGGCGTACCCCTTCATGATCCTTCTGACCCGCATACTGAGCTGTAAAAATTCCAGCACCGGACACGCCTCCAAACAGACAAAGATTGTATACAAAAAGGAGCTGATTTACAATGGCTGCCCCTGACATCTGCTCTGTGCCAATCCTTCCGATCATAATATTGTCCAGAAGACTGACAAAATTAGTGATACCATTCTGTATCATAATGGGTATTGCAATTGCAAGTACCATTTTGTAAAAGGCCTTATCTCCCAGAAATTTCTTCCGGAATCCAGGCTTAGTTACTGTGTTTTCCATTTATCGATTTCCCCCTTCATTTCCAAACTGTAAAACAGAATATTTGTTCTGTGATTACAGCGTGGTAGATACTAAGTTACTACATATTTTCAAATAATGCAATAGGTAAATGTAAACAAATGAGAAAATTTTGCAATAGAAACATACACACAAAAAAAACGATAACCAACCGGCTACCGTTTCCGTTCTGTACCTTCAAAACTACATACATGTTACATCCTAATGGAATCATTTTACCTC
>NZ_JAJCIA010000066.1 GCF_020554845.1 Blautia faecis
ATACCGCAAAGTGGGGCGTGCAGATTGCGGGAATGATTTTTCAAACAGGCTCTAAAGTGTATGCTTAGTAGAACGTACGGAATATAAAATATAATAACTGTGTAGTTTTCGGACCGTAATCCGTGAGGGCTCCGGCAGTTATAAATAAATTGGTGGTGTAAAATTAGTGAGTGAACAGAGAAGAGTAATTTATACAAAGGAGGAACTGGCTGCGAAGGTAAAGGTTCCAGCTGTTGTGGAGCAGGATCTGAAGCGCATTATCAGTGATCGCCTGGAACAATGCGGTCTGTATTATAGATGCTTTTCCAGAATCAAGACAGCTTCCTCCATGGCTCATAAATTTGCTCTGAAAGATTATGGCGCGGAGAATAAGAAACTACAGGACCTGGTAGGTGTCCGTATTAACCTGTATTTTGATGATGATGTAGAAATCTGCCAGAATATTGTGGAAAATACCTTTGACGTGATTGGCTGGTCCACTTCGGAAAGAAGCGAGGAGGAGTTCAAACCTACGAAATTAAACGGCGTGTGCCGCCTTCCGGAATATTTGAGATCAGAGATTTCAACAGAGACCTGGGATATGTATATTGATGATACCTTCGAGATTCAGATTAAGACCATGTTTTTCGAGGGCTGGCATGAGATCGAGCACGATATGCGCTATAAAGGAGAGGAACTGTGGAAGAATTACAAGGGCTTTTCCAGATACTTTAACAGTATTCTGGCAACTTTGGAGCTTTGTGATAAATCCATGGTTACCCTGTTTGAGGATCTGGGACATTCCCTTTATAAATCAGGCAGATGGAGTGATATGATCAAGAGCCATTTCCGCCTGAAACTGGGAGAGGGACAGCTTTATCCTGAGGTGGCGAAGCTTCTGGATGAGGATTGTGACCAGCAGGTGGAGAACCTGGCCAAGCGTATTTATAAGACCAGCAAGCAGACACTGGTAGATCAGCTGCTTCACCGCAGCCGCAAGGTACCGATCAATGTAAATACGATCATTGCCCTGTTAAACGACAGTCAGTTCCACGACAGTCGTCTGACAGCTATTTTTAAGGAGCGTGATGTTTATAACGATGGGCGTGAAGAGAGCCTGGGAGAGTCCTGGCATTATGAGATGAAGCCTTTGATCCGTCACAATGTATTCCAGATGTGTACAGAGGTGGACGGGAGCAGGATGAGAGAGGAACAGCTGGCTTCTGCTACGGAGATTTTCCAGCAGGCAGCAGACTGTATATATGGCTGGATCGTGGGAAAATACGGCGGATTGTTTAAACAGATGCCACAGAAGACCAGCACCTATCATGCGGATATTCTGGCTTATCATGTGGCTGTGAATTATGATCCGGGCAACCGCCACCTGAATATGCATGTAAGACATATGGATATGGAAGTGGGCGGCCGGATCTGGTATTCCGAGGCAGGGCTTGAGGTATCCCGTCAGGAGAAAGTAATCCTGAAGGTTTGCAACGGATATGCACAGCCGGCCAGAGAGCATACTATCCAGGATCCGGGAGTAACCTTTTTCAGCTATCCGGGCTATTATAAGACAATTGTAGATAATATCGGAATTGTTAATGGAATTGAGTGCTCTAACCGAAGAAGGATCCTGCGGGAGGAGATGTTTGGAAATCTGATCACAGCGCTGAAGGATTCCGAGCGTTTATTCCCGGTCGTGGTGATCGTTTCCAGAGAGACTTCAGATGGAATGATGGATGAAGACTGGCTTGGCCAGTTCCGCGTATCTGATTTTACAAGAACGGTATGGCGTTATTCCCATGTGTTTACTGCCCATGAGTCTACCGGAAAGAAATTCTTGAAGCTTGCAGGGATTGATCTGCGCCAGATTGATGATATTCCCAGACTTTATATTTTCTGGCCAGGAGGAGACGTAGATGATTACGGTCCGGAGGATGTGACGAACTGCAGTTTTGGACGTCACCTGGAAGCGAGAGGCGACGCCCGCACCTACGATATTGTCCGCGGCGGACAGGCATTTTACCATAAGATCGTTACAGATCTGCGTGAGTGGAATATTTCCGCAGATATGTGGGAAGGATTTAAACTGGAGACAGTGACGGAATTGCCGAAATAGAATGATAGAAGTACCACTGGCAGTTGGTGAGAAAATTAAGACGACGATTTTCTTATCAGCTGTTGGTGGTGTTTCTTTTATGACTGAATATAACTTGGCGTTTAAAAGAGAAAATCTGTTAGGTTATAACGTATACTTGTACCTTCAAAAATAAAACTATTTTGTAGTGGTTAATTCGAATTTAAATGTAAAATACAAGAATAAAATGCAAAAATAAAATAAAAGCACAAGAAATAAAATAAAACGCAAGATATTCTTGTGAAAAAGCATTGACGTTTATAGGAAATATGGTATCCTATAATAGAAAGGAGTGTGAAAATATGACGAAAAGTGCAAGAATACAAGAAAAAATCATAGAAATTTTGGCTGATGGAAATTATCATACTGTTCAAGAAATTAAAAGTTTTCTACGGAAAGCAGGAATTTCTGATTATTCAGAGGGGCAGTTCTCTGGCTCATTAAATACTTTGCTTAGAAATCAATCCATTCAAAAAATGGATAGGGGGATTTATAAAATAAAACAAAATTGGGGAGGTAAAGATTTTATGAAAACTTGTTTTGTAGTATCTCCTATTGGAGAAACAGATAGTGAAATAAGGAGTAATGCAGATAAATTATTCAAATATATTATTAGTCCAGTTTGTGAAAGTTGTGGCTTTGAACCTGTACGAGTAGATCAAATTAATGATTCGGATTCAATTACACAAACTATTATTGATAAGCTTTTATCATCGGAGCTTGTCATAGCTGACATTTCGGGGCATAATCCTAATGTTTTTTTTGAAATGGGATATAGAAAATGTACAGACAAGCCGATTATTCACTTAAAAAAGAAAGGCGAAACTATACCATTTGATGTAAACACAGTAAGAACATTCGAGTATGATCTAACCTATTTAGATAATGTAGAAGAAACTAAGAAACGTTTAGAACAAACAATAGGGACCTTTTCTTTTGAGAACAAAACTAATGCATTGGGACAAGATGAAGAAAACAATAAGCAGCTTTTTTTTCAAAGTATTCTTACTATGCTGTATCAAATTCAAGATTCTATTACTGAATTAAAAGAGCAAATAAATAAAAAAGATACAGAAACGATACAAGCAATAATGCAAACAAGCTTAAATAATGCCCAAAAAGAAGAATCTACGGATGTTGTTATGATGAAAACGTTGTTACCCGAGTTGATTAAAAATCCAAAATTATTCCAAAATTTAATGCAATTTGCCGAAATGACTAATAAACCTAAGAAGCAATAAAAAAGAGATAATCATAATTGTTGAGGACGAAATTTGCTGAGGGTCTTTTGTGAGATAAATTGTACTCTATAAACTGAATAAAATTTAAAGATAAATTTGTATTTCTGTACAGACTTTAGGAACGGATTACCAAAATTATACGTATCCTAAAAACTATGTAGAAATTATAGCTATTTCACTGTAAAATGTTTATACTGCTATTATGCATGAAAACGTAGAAATGCCTTTTAACTCCTCAAGATTATGCAGAAGACTATTATATACGAGCTTTAGACATTATTTTCTCATACATTTATTCGAGGAAGATACACTAATGTTTATAGTAAAGTTCCAGAAAATACAGTTCCTGTTTGCGATTTGAACGCTTGAATGGATTATATCCAAACGAAGAAAGGATAGCTATAGCTACGTATCATTTGCTAAAGTTACGCAGAGCATGTTGTTTCATGCTTAAAATTGCTGGGTAGAGATTTTTAATGATTTTGAGGTGACGTGCATGACTAATCTCATACCTAATCGTTCTAAAATGGTTTCTGGGATATGTCGGATTAAATGATTGCTGGATGTATTTATCATTTTCATGACGATTGTAGTGAAAAGTGACAGCGTCTGCTTGTTTATCATCCTTGCGAATTCTGAATGTGGCAATGACTGTCTGTCAAAGATAACATCTGATGAATTTTTCGGCTACTTCAGAGTTACACTTGTTGTGCGTTGCATAATCCTTTTTTGTGGTTGATATAGTATTGGGACATCGCCTTTTTGAAGATATCTGTGAGACTAGATTGTAACAGTATGAAAAAGTTACGGAGATATTTATCAATGGTAAGAATAAAATGGAATTTTGCAAGTAAGGAGGGAGCCATAGATATGACTCCCAGGAGTTTTTATTTGACAATTATGTAGTCTATGCGATTGATGGTTTGGATACGGTTAGAATCTTTTAACAGCTTTATTGATTTATTTAACTGAGTACTAGAAATATTTGGATATAATTTTTCTAAGTAGAATAGAATATTTGTTTTTGCTAAAGGTTCGTTTTCGGAAAGGATGTTAATTATGTCCTCAGAAATAAGTGCTGTGTAATGATTGGCTTCTTCGGTGGCAATAAGTTTATCAAGTTTGTCTTGAGTATATTTATCGAGGAACATGTTATCGATTAATGCGATGAATTCATCTGTAGTACGTTCGGTCTGAGTGACTTTCATACTGTTTGAGATTTGAAATTGGTCCCCCATGGCAGTATTGAATTTTAATTCATTTTTAGAAACATATTTTAAATCAAAAATGTTGCAATCTACTAAGTGAAAACCGTAGCATTTATTATTATTAATAATACTTTGATGTTCTATTGATAGAATAAAAAAGAATGCATCAGGATTATTTATGTAAAAAGGACGTATTTTACGGAATGAAGTGAGGTTAGATCCTTTTCCTGCATTATTTCCTTTTGCAAGTGAAGCAGATTTAACATCAATTAATATATCGTATGTTATTCCATCTAATTCAAGTGATATGTAAATGTCTTCAAGACTGCTACTTTCTTTACTTGCAACAGATTTAATATTTGTATATATACTCGAAGCACGATTGAATATTTCATAAGTCCACTCATCAATAAAAGGACCTGCGATTTTATGGATATCTTTTTCGGGAACATTACAGTCTAAATTTGTGTTAATTTTAACTAAATTTGTCATAGGTGAAGATAATGCGGATTTTATAATATCAATGAGAAATTTTTGTAATCGTTGGGATGTTTCGAAGTGATGATTCATTTTGTATCCTCCTTTTTGGTTATTTCAAAGTATTATATCATAATATGTTGAAGAAAGGAATGATTTATATGGATATAAATTTGGAAGCAATTTGTGGAGATGCTATCATAGAGTTAAAAAAAATAGAGTCTAATTCTGTGGATTTGATTGTAACAGATCCACCCTATAATTTGAATAAACACTATGGCAATAATTATGATAAATTTGAATTTGATGAGTATTTAAATTTTTCTAGAGAATGGATAAAGGAGGCTGTAAGAGTATTAAAACCCGATGGTACAATGTATGTGTTTATGGGAATGAAATATATATCATATATTTATAATGTTTTGGAAAAGGAAATGGAAATGTACTTTAATTCCTGGATTACTTGGTATTATACTCAAGGAATAGGAAAAACTAAAGGCTATTCTCCTAGACACGATGATATACTTATGTTTACAAAAGATAAGAAAAGGTTCAAATTTAATTTAGATGAGATTAGGGTGCCTCAGAAGTATTATAGATCTGTTAATAATATGAGAGGAGCGAATCCTGGAAATGTATGGGAATTTTCACATATGCATTATTGCAATAAGAATAGAATGAAACATCCGACTCAGAAACCGGAAGGATTATATGAAAGAATGATATTAGCGTCATCTGATGAGGGCGATGTGGTGTTAGATCCTTTTCTTGGTAGTGGTACATTGTTACGTGTGTGCCAGAACACTAATAGAAATGGTATTGGTATTGATATAAATCCAGAATATATTCGGATGTCAAAGGAACGATTAGAAGAAAAATTTTTGGGATTTGACAGTATTGATGAGAGAATGAAAAGAGTACCAAACGATTTGAATAATGCTGAAATCAGAGAAAATTATATAAAAAATCATATTAGCTGGTTTTTGAAAAACCATCAAGATGCAATTGATGATTTTATGAAAGAGGTAAAAGAGAAGTATTATGATAAGATGAAAGAGACAAACCAATTATATTTATTTAAAACGTATACATCATATAAGTGCAGAAAGAAATAGAATGATTATGATATTTTGTTAATGGCTATAGTGTGGAAAATAGTGTGACAATACGATCCGTGCAACAGGTAGAAAATAGATAAAATGTTTCAAATTCTGTCGAATATTAACAAAAATAACATATAAAACTTTAAAAAGAAGTGATTGAGCCACTTGAATATTTTGGATAATCAAAGTTCTTGAGGGTTTGCCAAACTTGTTGAGGGTCTTTTGTGAGGGTTTCGCTATAAAAACCGGAAGTTTGCCCCTCACGAAGAGAGCCCCTCAACAAGTTTGATTACCCAATATTTTAGGAAAAGACACCCTTTGTATACCTCCTGAACATTCGGAGTCCAAAAAAGCCCGCAAAACAGGCGCTTTGCAGGCTTTTGACACTTCTTGATAAAATAAAAAAATGCGGAAGATGGGACTTGAACCCACACAAGCGCAATGCTTACAAGATCCTTAGT
>NZ_JAJCIA010000067.1 GCF_020554845.1 Blautia faecis
GCAGAAATAATCTGGAATTCTTGTAATCCCTTCTGCAAATACAATCCTTTCAAGTGCCTCCGCCTGATCAGTTACACCTCCATAAGCCTCTCCCCCCGACGCTA
The DNA here is from genome assembly GCF_020554845.1 of Blautia faecis. Classification (GTDB taxonomy): domain Bacteria; phylum Bacillota; class Clostridia; order Lachnospirales; family Lachnospiraceae; genus Blautia_A; species Blautia_A faecis. The sequence goes on from NZ_JAJCIA010000067.1 coordinate 105, forward strand.
CCGTACTTGGTATTGTAAGGCTTGTCACTGCTGTACCTGCCAGAAATCTCTTTCCTATCGTTTTTAATCCTTCTGGCAAATTGATTATTTTTAGATTCTTACAGGATGAAAATGCATATTCCCCTATCGCTTCTACTCCCTGGGGGATATCTATACTAACAAGGCTTTTGCAGCCTGCAAATGCATAAGTATCTATTCTGTTCACATTTCCTGTCAATTCTACTGTTTTAAGATTTGTACATGCTCCAAATGCTTCAGATCCAATTTCAGTTACGCTTTCTGGGATTTCTACACTTGCAAGCGCTGTTTCCATTGAATAATTATTGCAAAAATAATCTGGAATTCTTGTAATTCCTTCTGCAAATACAATCCTTTCAAGTGCCTCCGCCTGATCAGTTACACCTCCATAAGCCTCTCCCCCCGACGCTACCGTACTTGGTATTGTAAGGCTTGTCACTGCTGTACCTGCCAGAAATCTCTTTCCTATCGTTTTTAATCCTTCTGGCAAATTGATTATTTTTAGATTCTTACAGGATGAAAATGCATATTCCCCTATCGCTTCTACTCCCTGTGGAATGTCTATGCTAACGAGGCTTTTGCAGCCTGCAAATGCATAAGCATCTATTCTGTTCACATTTCCTGTTAATTCTACTGTTTTGAGATTTGCACATGCTCTAAATGCTTCATATCCAATTCTCCTGACAACTTTTCCATCAATCTCCGCCGGAATCACCAACGATGTATCACTTCCTGTATACCCCGTTATAGTAACCTCATTTCCTGACACGCTATATTTATAATCCCCATACGTCAAGTCACTGCTTGCTTCCGTCTCCAGAATATCCTCTGTCTCATTCGACTCCATCTGCTCATTCACAATTTCCTCCGGGACTTCTTTTTCACTAATATCAACGGATTCTTCCGAACCCTCCCCGATATTTTCTTTCTCCTCGGAACCTGTTGTCTGGTCAGTTGTTTCAGAATCTTTTCCTCCAAAATACGTTTCCTCTAAGTCATTTTCACCCATAGTACTTTCTTCAGAATTCAAATTTCCGAAAGAGCTGTTTGAATTAGAGTCGTCCGAATTGCCGCTATCCGAATTATCGTTTTTTGAATCGGTGTTTCCTGACACAAAATCATCTGTCTGGTATTCCTGCATATCTGTCTCTGCAAACGGCTCTCCACTTACAAATCCTTCAGCAGAAACAGTTGTAATTCCCACCTGATTTCCCAGTACCGCAAGCGCCAAAATTATACTTATAGCTTTTCTCTTCACAGCATTCTCTCCCTCCGTATAAACTATTCGTTACTATTTTAGTACATATATTCACTATCTTCAATAAAATTCTATTTTTCTCGTAAATTTATCTCTGTTTATTTGAAATCACACATTTTTTATTGTATATTCTGTATAGTTTTATTTTTCTTTGCCGTTCATTTTAATACAAATATTTGGAAGATTGTGGGAGCTGCGTAGCTACGTAGCAATTCAGGTATGAAATGATTGTGTATTTTCGCATCCAATAAAAAAAGCTGTCCAAACAGACAGCCTTTTTTATTGAAAAATCGTAACTGTGAAGGTACTGAACAGCTGCGAAAAATCTTTTATTTAACCGTTACAACACAGGTCACAGTTTTCTTTCCGGATTTCACTGTGATTTTTACTTTTCCTTTTTTCAATGCTTTGATCACACCTTTTGAGGAAACAGTTGCTATTTTTTTATTTGCGCTGGAATAGGTTACTTTACCAGTACTTGTGATTGGTGACAAAACTGGTTTTAATGTATATTTCTTTCCCTTTTTAAGAGTAATCGCTTTTTTTACACCAGAAATCTTGGTTGTTGCAATTTTCTTGGTTTTTACATTTACAGTAATGTCTGAAGTAGCTCCACTTTTCATTATAACTGTAATTACTGCTTTACCTGCTTTTTTTGCAGTTATTTTAAGGTTCTTATTATCCACCGCTGCAACCTTAGCATTACTTGATGTCAAAGCTGCAATACTGTCAGATAAAGCCTTGCTTGCAATAAGTTTTTTAGCTGAGACTGATTTCTTAACCTGTACCGGCAATGTTTTTGCTGTCAGCTTCACTTCTGCTGTGAGCTTCGGAATCTCTCTGGACTCCTGATTATGGCATACCTGACACTCTCTGCTTTCTGTTCCGGTATTAAAAATCGTTGCTTCTTTCGTAACTTTATAATCACCATACCTGTGACCTGTTGCAGGAATTGTCTCTGTTTTCGTCTCACCACCAGCTGCGCAGGTATAGGTTCTGATTCCATTCTCTGTACATGTGGCAGGTGTTGTGACAACGCCTGCGTCCCAGCTGTGGCTCTTTACCGGAATGCTCTTTCCTGCCTCAAGTATTTCATTGCAGTTTTTGCAAATCAGGTCACCTGTATATCCAGCTTTTGTACAGGTAGCTTCTTGTGCACCTCTTCGCTCAGGTTCGTGTGCTTTTTTAGAAATTACTTCAAATTTTGTAGTTCCACATATGGTGCATCTGTATATGGCACGTCCTTCATTTTTACAAGTCGCCTCATTGGCAACAGAAGCCTCTTCCCAATTGTGAGTGTGACTGCCTATTACTTCGTACTTAAAGCCCATTGTTTGGGCATATCGTTCTGCCTCTGAATTCGCATAAACTTTCAGAAGTGTAACATCCTTCTCTGTGAAGCAGTATCCATCCATGATAACATTTTCAGGAATTACAACCTCCTTCAGGCTGGTGCATCCGGAAAATCCATCCATGTATATTCTTTCAAGACCATCTGGCAAAGACAATAAAACAAGCTCCTTACAGCCATTTGCAGCACCCCATCCAATTTGCTTTGTTTCAGCCGCGACGATCAGGCTTTTCTTTTTCGGCGGGCAGGCAAGCAGTACACTTTTATCTTTTGTATACAAAACTCCATCTTCTGATGCAAGCACCGGATTATCAGCCGCTACCGTAATAGTCTGCAATGCAGAATTTTCACTTCCAAGAATGCTGCGGCAGGACTGGAATTTATATGGATACGACTTCAGGTCTATTCCTTCAAAGGAGGTAACCTTTGCGGAAATATTGCATTCTGTCTTACTGTCCGGAACAAAAATCAAATCTGTCTGGTCTTTGTTATAGAGAATTCCATCAGCCACACTGTAGCACGCATTCGCCTCATCTACTACAATGCTTTCCAGACTGTAGTCCCTCCAAAATTCAGACGCTCCGATTTTTTTAACATTTTTGGGGATAAAGATCTTCTGTAGACTTCCACACATTGCAAATGCACAATCCCCGATTTTTTCCACGGAATCAGCAATCTGTACAGATTTCAGATTACTGCAGCCAGAAAACATATTATCTCCAATCACCGTAATGCCATCTTCAATAACTACCGATTCTACATTCTTCCATTCCCGCTTGTCATCATATCGGTATTTATATGTTGCTCCGGAACCACTTATGGTCATTACGCCATTCTCGATTTTCCAGACAGCATTTGCTCCACATACGCCAGAGTTCCCCTGGCTTACTGGATTTACAAAGAAAGTATATACTCCATCCCCTGTATCCATCGGATACAGATAATAGGTTTTTCCTTTTTCCAAGTTGTAATAGGTTTTTCCTGTTTCCTGATCAAAAACAGATTGTGACTGTATGCTAAAGAGCTGATCGTCAAATACATCGGATAAATATTCGTCAGTTTCTTCTTCCTCATCGTAGCGCTTCACATTATCAACAATTATATACTTTCCGCTTTCTTCCGGAACCAGTTTTACAAAACCCTTCTTCTCTATTCTCGCTGTATAAACACCGCTTGGCTGACGGACTGCTTCTATTGCAGCAGAGCCTGGAAGAACGCGTAACCCAACCCCTACGGAGTCATCGCCATATTCAACACTAACTGTGTATCTCCCAGGAACGATTTCCTCTCCAGTCCCCTCCGGATTATCGCTTTTCCTTATTTTGCATTCATAAACATTCCCTGCAGAATCCTGTTTTTTCTCTCCATTTTTCGAAAAGGAAATAATCTCCTCCGAATTATCAGTCTTTACCTTTATGCTCAAGCCGGTAAGGTCAATGTCATTGATGAATTTCACGGTTCCATATACATATGCTGTTGTATTGGGCATGGATTCAATTTCTACTGTTCTGTCACTAAAATCTTCTTCATTTTCCTCACTTTGGTCCACTTCATTTCCAGAAGCAAATGACAACATTTCTTCACCGGAATCTGACACCTCATCCGCATCATCTCCCGCTGAAGCAAAGCCCTCTCCAGAAACAGCAGTTTCCTCATCCGGGTAAGCTCTCTCCTCACCCAGAGAATCAGTTCCTTCATCCGAATAATCCGTCTGCCCTGCTTCAAATCCATCTGTAAATCCTATTTCTTCTGCCGAAACATTTACAAGTGCCGATGGCGTGGTCAGCATAGCAACAGAAAGAATAATGCTCAATGCTTTCTTCTTCATTCTTATCCCTCCAAAATGATATTTTATTTATACGTTTATCTTAGTGCATATCTTTACTTTTTTCAACAAGAATCAGACTTCCACCCAGCTTTTTTTGCATCCCCAGTGTTATTTTTACTAGAGCGTGTTTGAAAAAGGCTTTCTGCAAGATGTGCGTCACACTACTTGTCTCGCTCTTTTTTATACCAGCAAGAGGCTGCCGCCCATTTTGCGGGCAGCAGCCTCTTGTTATAAATACTGTTAACTATTCAGACATGCTTTAGCACCTGTTTGAAAAAGGTTCTAGTACTGCATCCATCTAGTTTTTAAAGTGTTGTTGGATATAGCTTTGCCAGT
>NZ_JAJCIA010000068.1 GCF_020554845.1 Blautia faecis
ACATGGAGCTGACTGTTACTAATAGGGTGAGGGCTTGACCAACAATCGCAAGGTTGAAAAATGATTCCATTAGGATGTAACATGTATGTAGTTTTGAAGGTACAGAACGAAAACGGTAGCCGGTTGGTTATCGTTTTTTTGTTGCCTTTTCTTTACTTTTACCCTATTTTTTTTCTTTATATTCTGTTAAAATATTTTTTAAATCAATTCATAAAATGATATGAGTGTCAAAAGGTCTTTTGCCACTCATTTGATACCTCGGATTGCGATCCAGCTACGCTGCTCCCGCAATCCTCCAAATATTCGAAATCTGCTGATTTACTGCGTAAATCGCTACTTTCTCATATTTGGCATGTCCCAAGTTCAAACACCTTATCGTGCAAGCACGAACGGCTTTTTGACCTTTTGACACTGGTATCATAAAATAACAGGTAACAGAATAGGAAGAAATAAGATGAAATCAACTAGAAACAGATCCAGACTGGCAGATCAGGGAACAAAAGAAATGCTGCCAGTTATTTTTTCTCTTGCGTGGCCAACTATGCTGGAACAACTGATGCAGACTGCAGTACAATATATGGACACTGGTATGGTAGGCGTCCTGGGAACAAGTGCAACGGCCGCTGTTGGAGCTACCAGTACAGTAAACTGGCTGATTGGAAGTACGATTTCTGCGATCAGCATAGGATTTTTGGCATACATATCCCAGTCAATCGGAGCAGGAAAAAAAGAACAGGCAAAAAAAGCTTCAGGACAGGCTGTGCTGACAGTTGTGATCGTAGGAATATTTTTTACAATTCTGACAATGGGACTGAGCCGTAAAGTCCCTGTTTGGATGCAGGTAGATCCTTCTATTCAGAAACTGGCATCCAGCTATTTCCTGATCCTCTATGCACCGATGCTTTTTCGAACTGCGAACATTATTTTTGGAACTGTCCTGAGAGCAGTGGGCGATACCAAAACCCCTATGCAGGTAGGAGTTGCCTTTAATGTTATTAACATTGTACTGAACTTTTTTCTTATATATTCCACCAGAACTGTGCTGATTGGTGGAAAAGAACTGGTGATCCCAGGCGCGGGATGGGGCGTTCAAGGTGCAGCAGCTGCGAGTGCTATAGCTTATACCATTGGAGGTATTGCAATTACGGTTAAATTATGGAAGCATACTGATATATCTCCAAAGGGTCAGAGCTTCCTGCCGGATTCTGCAGTTCTGCGCCCTTGTCTGAAGGTGGCTGTTCCAAATATGTTTCAGCGATTTGCCACGTCCCTTGGATATGTGGCATTTGCATCCATGATCAATTCTTTGGGCGAGACTGCAACGGCAGCCCATACTATTGCCAATACAGTAGAATCTGCTTTTTATATTCCAGGATATGGAATGCAGACAGCAGCGGCTACTCTTGCAGGAAATGCTCTTGGGGCCAATGACAATAAAAAACTCAACAGCCTTGCCAAGGCAATTGTGCCGTTGGAAGTGGGACTGATGGTTATTTCCGGAAGTCTGCTGTTTATTTTTGCGCCGATATTGATTAGGCTGTTTTCATCAGATGCGCAGGTTATCCGTCTGGGAAGTACGGTACTTCGTATGGTTGCTGTTTCCGAACCGTTTTATGGTGTACCTATTGTGATCGAGGGCATGATGCAAGGTGTGGGGAAAACAGTAACTCCCTTTATTTTCAATGTAGCGGGAATGTGGGGTGTAAGAATTCTGGGGACTTTTATCTGCATCCATCTTCTTGGACTGGGACTTGTGTCTGCCTGGGGATGCATGATAGGTCACAATATGCTTCTTTTTGTTTTATTCACTTTACATTATTTCAGCGGCAGATGGAACCCTATGAATAAAACAAAAGTATCCTTCCAATACAAGACTTGTAAAAAGTGACCAAAAATCACAAGCTTGACAGCAGAATATATAGGCTTTATACTGAAAAATAACGAATAAAAGCCGTCACGGCTTGGAATGGATGACGTTAATATGGAAAAAAGCGTGAAAGACAATCCTGAATACAAAATGAAACGGCAGGGAATGATCATCGGACTGGTCTGTCTTGCTGTGATGGTGTTTCTGACGATTTTTCTTATGAGCAGATATCGTCAAAGAACAGAGAAGATTTTTACAGAGCTTATGGAGGAATCACTTTTATCCACCCATTCGGAAGCACTGACAGAAATGGAGAATTTCCTGGCTGGTTCAGCTGGAGCAGATAAGGTGGAGGAAGCCTGGGAGGCTCTGAACGAGGACGAGGGGAATGTGCTTCACTATGCGTGCAATTCAGATGGGAAAATCCTGGCAGGAGATATGCGGATTTTTGACATTGAATATACGGTGGCGACAGTGCTTCATTCGCAGCATGTGAAAGATAACAGTATTTCCCAGGTGGAAAAGTCCCTTAAAAAGCTGACCTATGGAGCACCCCATATTTTCACGGAGCTTGAGAAAACGGATATCTATCTGGTGGCATCCAAGTTGGAAGGCAGAGACTGTATTCTGTTTTCAGAATATCGTTCCGCCAAAATGAAGAATTATAAAGCAGTGCTCATCAATGGAAACCGCATGATTATTTTTACGCTTCTTGGATGCGCGTTGATTATGCTGCTTTTTACAGTACGATTCTATATGAAACAGCAGAAGAAAGTGATGAAAGGTCAGGCAAGGTACGACATTTTGTCGGAGTTTTCGGACACGGTTCTTTTTGAATATGACTGCCTGGAAAAAACATTGGTATTTACGCCAAATATAACGACTTTATTTGGACTGAAGGAAATCGGTCCGATCAGGCCTTTTGACAGTGACACAGATTTCACAATGGTTCATCCAGATGATGTGGCGAAGGTAAAGGCACTTCTTTCCTCAATTGGTGATAATTCTGATGAGATTGATGATTTTGTAATCCGTTTTAAGGATAAGAACGATAATTATCGTTGGGTGCGATGGATGGGCCGTCTGATACGAGGCCGTCTTGGTACACCACAGGCATTTCTGGGCAAGATTTCTGACGTTCAGGATGAGATGACCAGAGAACAGGATCTTCGTGAAAAAGCCTCTGTTGATGGTCTTACAGGTGCTCTGAACCGCAAGGCTGCAGAGCAGAAAATCAATACGCTTATGCAGGATAAAGAGTGTAAAGGTTACCTGCTTATGCTCGATATTGATGATTTTAAGACGGTAAATGATACAATGGGGCATGCAATAGGTGACCTTGCATTGATTACTTTGGTAAAACTTTTGAAGGAACATTTCCGTAGGGAGGATATTGTCGGTCGTCTTGGCGGTGATGAATTTATTGTGTTTATGACAAATACAGAGCTTGCTTCGGCTGTTGAAGCAAAAGGTGCGGAAATTCTTGATATTCTGGCAAAGTCAGAGACTACACCACATTTTACCGTGAGTATAGGAGCGGCGGCTTATCCTGCAGCTGGAAACGACTATGAAAGCCTGTATCTGGCGGCGGATAACGCAATGTATGCTTCAAAGAAATCCGGTAAGAACAGAATTTATGTAGATAATGGTCAGCAGAAAAAAGAATGACCATAAAAAGGTATCGCTTTGAGACTAAAGGAAGGTGACAAAAATGCGGTTACAGATTGTACAGGATGCATTAAAAAAGAAGAATATCAAATACGAATATACAGAGATTGATGGCTGCGGAAGTCTTGATTTTCTGTTTCGAGGATTGAAATTCCATGTGTGGGAGTATGAGGACCGTGTCTGGGGGGCAGAGACAAATATTTATGAAGCAGGACGCAGTCAGGATATTGAGGGCAACTATGAAGAGGTCATTGCCAGAGAGATTTTATCATGGCCCGATATGATGCCAGGAAGTTGAGGAATGGGATGAAATACGAGATCAGCAATGAATATCTTAAAGTGAAGGCCGACACAGAAGGTGCTATTTTGTGGTCCGTGACAGATAAGGACGGATTTGAGTATATCTGGCAGGGAGATGACAGATACTGGAACGAGCATGGTGCCAATCTTTTTCCCTATATTGCCAGATTATGGGAGAAATCCTACATATTTCAGGGGAAGACGTATCATATGGATATTCACGGTTTTGCCAAGGATTCTGTTTTCTCCTGTGAGAAAGCAGGGGAGAATGAACTGGTGTTTGCAATGGAAGATACCAGGGAAACTTTGGAACAGTATCCATTTCATTTTCGTTTTGAGATCCGATATCTGCTTGAGAAAAATACTTTAAAAGTTTTCTATTCGGTAAAAAATAAGGATGAGAAAACGATGTATTTTGGAATCGGCGGTCACCCGGGATTTAATATTCCGATGGAAGAGGGACTTTCCTTTGAGGATTATGAATTGGAATTTTCCAGGGCATGTGAGCCGCAGCGCATTCTTTTTTCACAGGAGTGTTTTGTGGAGGGGAAGGAGTCCTATGAACTTTTGGAGGGCAGACGGATTCCTCTTCGTCATAATCTTTTTGATGAAGATGCTATTGTGCTGGAGAAAACCTCTGGAGAGGTTCTGCTTCACAGTACGAAGGGCAAAAAGGCAGTGAAGGTATCTTATGTGGATATGCCTTATGTCGGTTTCTGGCATATGCCCTGCATGGATGCTCCTTATGTTTGCATTGAGCCGTGGTGTTCCCTTCCATCCAGACAGGGAATTACAGAAAATCTGGAGGAACAGAAGAATCTTATTTCACTGGAAGCTGGCAGGGAGTGCCAGATTTCCTGGACCATGGAAATTCTCTAGAGCGTGTCTGAAAAAGGCTTTCTGCAAGATGTGCGTCACAATTTGTGGGAG
>NZ_JAJCIA010000069.1 GCF_020554845.1 Blautia faecis
GGAACCTGCGAACAGATTCCTTTCCATTTTTTCCTTAAGTTTATGATGTTGAGCTGAACTGGTGGCTTCTGATGAGTCAATGCTTAAAATGAGAGAGCAGTTTTTTTAATACACCTGACCGTTTAGAGGTACTATCTGTGGCGGGGGCTTCCTGTATACGGTGGCGGAAGTCAGCCGGGGTGGTGCACTGGGGCATGATTAGTCTGGCTTGTTTTTTGAATTGGGTAATATTGTTATAATTTTTTGTAAGGCTCTCAAATTCTGGAAGAAAAGTGAGATAATCGTAGTACCACTTGAAAGAAGGCGGGAATGCTTCAAGAGGCGAAATATCAAGCTTCTGCGCAAACGCCTGGGTCTGCGCAGTAATCTCTTCTGAAATTTCCGGAATTTTCTTGTATTTGCGATACCAGATAAAAATGTCAATCAGCTCACGCTCCATTACGATGGCCAGCTCGCGGCCCTGAATATTGTATTTGGTACATTGGTTCATGATCAATTGCCAGGAATCAAATTCACAATGGAAGTTTCTGGCACGGTTTCCTACAAGGGATGCGCTGTTATTCACACGGTAACGGACAATCTGCTCGTGAGTGAGCCAGATCCTGTTGGCAGTGAATACGGCTTCGCTGTAGAAGGAGCGGTCGTTGACACAGATCAGATTGTTAAAGCGAAGCCCCTTTTCCAAAATGAATTTTCGTTTGTAAATGGCATTCCATGGAACTACACTGATGTGGCTGAAAATTTCGGGAGCCTGGTGGAAATTCAGAACCTTATCGAAGCACTCAGCGGGCACATCAGACAGTGCAAAAAGCGGGGTATCGGAAAGCTCGCCGGTCTCATTGTCAAAGCAGACGGCGCAGCCCTTTACCATGTCGGCACCCGCCTGTTCAGCAATGGACAGGTATTTCTGGTAGGCACCTTTTTCTACAAGGTCATCTGCATCAAGAAAGTGAAGGTAATCACCATGGGCTTCTTCGATTCCCTTATTTCGACAGGCTCCTGCAAACCGGGTCTTTTCGTTGAGGAAAAGGCGGATGCGGGAGTCTTTTTGCTGGTAATCTTTTATGAGGGCAACAGAAGCGTCGGTGGATGCGTCATCCACACAGATCACCTCCAGCTCCTCTGGATTTCCCAGATCCTGCTGCAATACACTGTCCAAAGTGGCTGTGATGTATTTCTCAGCATTGTGAACCGGGATGATAGTGGTTAATTTCATAGGTAAATCCTTTCGTAAGGAATGGGTTATAAAAAAGCATTCCCACAAATTGTGACGTACATCTTGCAGAAAGCCTTTTTCAAACACGCTCTAGAGCATTCCCTTATCTTTATTTTTGCCAGAGCTTTGCGTCAGCTTCAATCCGGTAAGCTCGGCAGGCAATTCCAGACTTCCTGTATCCTTTAACATTCTGCAAAGAAATGCAATCTGGTGCCTGTAAGGTCTTGAGGTACTGTAGCGCTCTGGGTTAAAGGTGTCAAAAGTATAGGACGCTTTTGGCGCAGCAGCCAGAAGCGTAGCAACCGTTTTTATACTATCTGTGGAAGTGATTACGACTTCATCGAATCTTGTCTCTCCCATGCACTTCTTATATTCTTCCTTCCCCAAGTCCAAAATATGGGATAAGGGATAAAATGAGAAAAGTCCCATCCGGCTGGTGAGCACACTTGCCAGCTTCCAGCGGTTACCTTTCTCGGGATCCGGCTTCAATGGCAGGCTGGAACAGTCAGGTGATAACTGTGCCAGATATTTGGCAGAGTCTGTATTGCGGAAATCATTGTATGCAAGCCAGAATTCTTTTTCCGGTGCCTGTGCTGCCAGGGCATTAAAATCCCGAACCAGATTCTGGGAAAGCTTCCGCCCTGTAAAGAACAGGACGCGTGTGCGCGGTGCCGGTACATCATCGGAAGAAGCTGGAGCATAATAGGGCAGCGGTCGTCCGTTTAAGAGAGAATCTGCAATATCTGTGAGAAGATATTGTGGGGATTCCTCGAAAGTAGTGGCTTCTCCGGAGGAATTCTTTGTGGTCTGTAAATCATGATTGTTTTCCATTTGCAGAGAGCTTTTTTTCGAAGAATTCCAATCGTATTCCTGGGAATCGAACCCATGACCTGTATTGGAAGTAAACTGGTCGACAGGTTCAAAATGCAAAGCTTCATTTGCGGGCATCTTCTCAGAAATCAGTTCTAACTGCCTGATATATCGTACTAACTCCGGCACATTATCAAATGCAGGATATTCCGGGTGAAATACATCGCAAAGTGTGGAGTGCAGATTGCAGGAATGATTTTTTAAACAGGCTCCAGAGCTCTCGGGCAGACAGGAAGTGGTTTCCTGCAGGACAGGAGCAGCTGGTACAGTCTGATGGTCACTGGTTGCATTTTCGTGTCGAAGAAATGTACCGCACAGAAATCGTAGAATCTGTGTGCCTGTGGTGAATCTGGCAGAAAGTGCATTGTGATAATCCGATATAAAAATATCACACGCCGCAGCGAAATCCGGTACATCGAAATCTTTTGGCATTTCTTTTATATGTCTAAATTCAGAAAAATCAATTTCCCTTTCATGGTCCAGATGCAGATACAAAACCTGATGATCGGAAAGTTCACAGTCAAATATGTAGAGGGCTGCCATGAAATTCCGGAATGCCTGCTCAGTGTCTGCAATATAGGACCCTGGAAGCAGCGGTGCATACAAAATAGTCTGCATGGAATCCATCTGCAAGCTGCGGCGGAGCTTTTCCCTGTGTGATTCATTGGGAATCACCGGAATGTGGGTGGAAGAACCGATAATGTAAGGCGTTTTGCAGATATTAGCTGTCATACATTCCTGCAGGTAAATATCCCGGTTCTGTACATTGTTAAAATACAGGCAGTCTGCCATAAACATAGTATGCTGCCAAAGCCCTGTATCAGCGGTGGAATCCGGTGTGTTCAGAACGGTTTCCGGATACAGATTGTGTCCGCAGTAAAGCAACACAAACTGCCCCTCTTCCTTCCGGAAATAGTAGGGCAAAGGTCCGTCTGTGATCACGTAGCCGGAGAGTGCAAGTGCCTTGCCGTATTCTTCGCTGTCCGGGCACACCAGAGTAATATTCTCAGACAGAGCTGTGCTGTCGGAAAGATAGCGGTTCAGAAGAGCCTGGAACAAGGCATGCTTCTCCTGAGTCAGGGAGACAATGATCTGGTGTTCTCCAAAATTCCTCAGAAGATGCACAAGCAATTTCAATATCCAGGTAGGAATTTCTTTTCCACGGCTGGCTTCCAGAAGAATCTGCTCCGGATCAGGAGCAAGGCTTCCGGTATAGGCAAAGCCATAAAACTGAGAGGAAGTTTTTTCCCGGTGGATCATCTCAGCAGGCTGATAGCTGGGAGATGTTTTGTGAGAAAGCTTGTAATCCTTTATCCAGGCTTTCTGCTGCTGTACGGTCATTCCGTTGCAGGCTTCTACGAAAGAGATCATTTCCTGTCTGGAACCATAAAGACAGAGCAGTCGCCCAATATGTGGCGGAAGTGAATATCGGACATAATGATTGTTCTCCCAGTCTGGAATATTGGATTCCATATAATCGAAAAGCTCATTGATCAATTGCAGCTTCAGTTCTTTCTGGTCAGTCTCATAGTTGGTGAGAAGCTTCCAGAAACGGTAGAAAAAATGGCGCACAGCAATGAAATCCAGCTCTGTCTGATATTGCTCAAACAGCCCCAGCTTCTCCATTTCTTCCTTCATAAAAATAATGGCATTCCGGATGTGAAGGGTGGAAGGCGTGAGACGGCTGAGGAATCCTACATTTTTTCTGTAATTATAGAAGCACTGATCCACGTATCCGATGGAACGGGCTTTCACAGCCAGAAGATAGGCCACCGGAAGATCTTCAAACCGGATTCCTTCCGGGAAACAAAGTCCGTTAAACAGATCTCTGTGAATGAACTTGATCCATGGGTATGGAGAAATCGCAGGTAATTCATAAGGCTTGTCTGCAACGCGGAAGTTCTGATTATGGCAGGATGCAATGTATTCCTTACGGACTCCGGTCTCAGAGTCTACATTATAGTAACGGAAAAGAACCAGGTCGTTTCCGTCAGCGGTAGCTTTTTCATAAAGAAGTCTGCAGGCGTCAGGCTCTACGAAGTCATCGCTGTCTACAAACCAGACATATTCTCCATGGGAATGGGCAAAACCGTAATTTCGTGCCCTGCTGACGCCGTGGTTCTCTGTGGAAAATATAAAAAGCTTCTCCGGATTTAACGACTGATAAGCCTGCAGAATCTGCAGGCTTCCATCTGTACTGCCATCATTGACAGCTACGATCTCTATTTCCTCAAGTGTCTGTGCCAATAAGCTGTCCAGGCACGCGCTCAGGTATTTTTCCACGTTATACACCGGTAAAATGATGCTGACTTTAAAAGACTTCATCAAAAACTCTCTACCCCATTCCTAATTCCGATATTTCAAGTCAAAATTGCAGTTATTTCGTCAATCTTTTACCTATAATAGTACCAGTTCGACAGGGGGATTTCAAGGGGAAAAGGAAGGGAGTGAACAGTAATTTATTTGTTACTGTTCACTCCGTTCACAGTAACGCGCTTCGCGATGCACAGAAATCATG
>NZ_JAJCIA010000007.1 GCF_020554845.1 Blautia faecis
TCGTTACCTCCATCTGTTGATGGAAGCATTATACTACATTGGGACATTTTCCTTTGTGGTATATTAGGACATTATCATAAATGGTTCATAATTTTATTCAGCTAAGAAAATTAGTCGTTGTAAAAGTTGTAATACTCATTTATAATGGAAAGAAGATTCAAGGTTATTGTTTACCGGAGATTTTCCAGTGTGAACAGTAACGATTCCAATGAGAATTTATAGGGAAAAACAGGAGGAAAACCTTGAAGAAAGAATTAGTTATTGTAATTGATTTTGGTGGTCAGTACAATCAGCTGGTTGCAAGACGTGTCAGAGAATGTAATGTATATTGTGAAATCTATTCTTACAAGACCGATCTTGAGAAGATCAAAGCCATGAATCCAAAGGGAATCATTCTTACCGGTGGACCGAACAGTTGTTACGAAGCTGATTCACCGACTTACCAGAAAGAATTATTCGAACTTGGTATTCCGGTGCTTGGGCTTTGCTACGGTGCACAGCTTATGATGCATGTTCTCGGCGGTAAAGTTGAGAAAGCAGATGTAAGTGAATACGGCAAAACAGAGTTGCTGGTTGACAAAAAAGATTCTAGAATTTTTGAAGGAGTATCAGAGAAAACAATTGTCTGGATGAGCCATACAGACTATATCTCCCAAGCAGCACCAGGATTTGAGATTTCTGCACATACAGCAGACTGTCCAGTGGCTACAGCCGAGAATGCGGAGAAGAAACTGTATGCGATCCAGTTTCATCCGGAAGTTCTCCATACAGTAGAAGGAAAGAAGATGTTATCCAATTTCGTACTTGGTGTATGCGAATGTGCCGGAGACTGGAAGATGGATGCATTTGTTGAGCATACAATTAAAGAAATCCGTGAGAAAGTGGGCGACGGCAAAGTCCTTCTGGCACTGTCTGGCGGTGTTGATTCTTCTGTAGCAGCAGGACTTCTTTCCAGAGCTATTGGCAAGCAGCTGACATGTGTGTTTGTAGATCATGGCCTTCTTCGTAAAGACGAGGGCGATGAGGTTGAGGGTGTATTTGGTCCTAATGGACAGTTTGACCTGAATTTTATCCGTGTGAATGCACAGCAGAGATATTATGATAAACTTGCGGGAGTTACTGAGCCGGAAGCGAAGCGTAAGATCATTGGTGAGGAATTTATCCGTATCTTTGAAGAAGAGGCTAAGAAGATCGGTGCTGTTGATTTTCTTGCACAGGGAACCATCTATCCAGATGTGGTAGAGAGTGGTCTTGGCGGAGAGTCTGCAGTGATCAAGTCTCATCACAATGTAGGCGGACTTCCTGATTTCGTAGACTTCAAGGAGATTATTGAGCCGCTTCGTGACCTCTTCAAAGATGAAGTCCGCAAAGCAGGACTGGAGCTTGGAATTCCAGAGAAGCTGGTATTCCGTCAGCCATTTCCGGGACCGGGACTTGGAATCCGTATTATCGGCGAAGTTACTGAAGAGAAAGTTCGCATTGTGCAGGATGCTGATTTCATTTACCGTGAAGAAATTGATAAGGCAGCAGAAGCTTATAAAGTTGAGAATGGCAAAGAACCATCCTGGATGCCGAACCAGTACTTTGCAGCTCTTACCAATATGCGAAGCGTAGGCGTTATGGGCGATTTCAGAACATACGATTATGCAGTGGCACTGCGAGCAGTGAAGACGATTGACTTTATGACAGCAGAGTCCGCAGAGATTCCGTATGAAGTACTGAACAGGGTTATGAATCGTGTTATTAATGAAGTTAAGGGAGTTAACCGCGTATTCTACGATCTGACCAGTAAGCCACCGGGAACGATTGAGTTTGAATAGTGTGAAAATTGCGGGAAGCCTTATAAATTAAGGCTTCTCGTTTTATGTGCTTGCAAAATGCTTGCAGTTTATTTTGAGTCTGTTTATCTGATTCTTTCACCATTAAAAAGTAATGGAAATGAATCAAAGAAATCAATAAGTTCTACAAGCTTTGCTTTATTATGCGTATCTATACTTACAAGCGATGGTATTTGATTGAAGTTGTTAATATAACTATTTAAATCGTTATTATATTGCTGAAGAAAAATTGCAAGGAATAAATGCTCGCTTTTTGATAGAGAAGCTGCTCTTGACTTTAAGTCATTTATATCCCTAATTGTTAAATAACCTTCAGAATGATATTCCCAAACTGCATCGAAAGAAAGTAATGGTGTTGAAAAAGTATTTTTCCAAATTGAACGTGCTAACTTATCAAGAGTATATTCATGGTATTTTTTTTCAATGCATGTGTTGTACAAATCAAGAATTTCAATAAAATAGCAAATGTGGTCTTTGTATAATGAGGTAGGTGGATTTTTATTATAGCTTTTAGTGTTGTTTGTGTGTTTGTACATTAATGAGTTTTTGATGTCATCATGAACAATAGAATTACGTAAATCAGATATTTCTCTAATTTTATATTCATTCAGAGATAAATCTAAATCCTGTATGGAGATAAAAAAATGTATATATTCATAAAGTGACTTGCATGAGTATTTTCGTATGTTTTGATCTATTATGGTATCTATTATATCGCTTGATCTTGATGATGTAAGAAATAAATCCTTATTGACAGAGATATTCTTGTCAATCTTATGAGGAAAAGCTTTTATATAATATCTAGTAATTTCTGTAATGGTACTTTCAAATAAAGAATAAGCATAAATAAAATATGGTTTTGCTGTAGCGCTAGTGATAGATTTGGTAATCTCGTTAAGAGCAGTATTCGCATTTAATATCGCATTAGAAACATCATCATATATAAAATTATTTATCATGTCGGACCTCCTAGTATTTATGCATTTTAATATAATTTTAGAAATTAAGTGTTATATATTTATTTTTCTTTAAGGTATTTTGTTTTTAATTTTAATATTATATATTTTATATACTGTTCCATAAAGAGATAATCGGGTTTACCATTATCGTTGATTGGAAGCATTACCTTCTCACGTTTTATACTTTCTTTATTTCCCATTTTTCCATAAGAATATTTTGAACAAGTTTGCCTTAACATTCTTGCTATAAATAGACCTGAAAATCTGTTCATATTAGAATTGTATAATATCAGAATAGAAGAGCCAGCACCACCTCTGCCAAGAAAAGCAGTTTCTTGATAAAAAGTACTGCCATCAACAGGGCTAATTGTAATACAGTTCCCTTCATCCAGAATCTCTTCCTTTTTTGGCATACAGCACTTAGTAAGACCATTGTTTGTATTACCGGATGCAATAAATGGAATTGAACCAAACTGGTATTGTTTTTCAGAACGAGCTTGTGGTCTTCTTACGGTAAATAAATCACCAACAAAAAATGTGTTCCATTTCTTTTGTTCTAGAGAAAGAGGTGTTTTTTCTTCTTGTAAATCATTGTCAATAAAAGATATGTAGTTTTGCGTGATCTTTTGTTCTCGTTCTTTGATGTACTGTTCCATAAAATCATAATCAGGAGTGCCACTATTGGTAACGGGCAGCAATATCATTTGTTTTTGCATTCTTTGTTCGTTAAATTTATAGCCATAAGCATATTTGCATTTTTGTTGTAAAATTACAGTTTTGAAAAACAAATAGTGATATTTTGTTCCTGATATAGCTTTTAGTTTAAAACGTTTAACATCATCTGAAAATAAGCACGAATACGGATGATAAAAGCTCTCGACTACGCTGCCATTATAGTTTACACCTAAAACATTTCTATCCTCAGATATATTAGAATTTGATACAAAGGCAGTTACTCCGTTATTCGAATCTGTTGCGCCAATAAAAGGTTTATTTCCATCAATCATATTAGTTTTAGTTAAGCGTTTACCTGGATTGATGAAAAAAATATCTTTAATATAAAATTCTTTCCAGTCTCTGTCGTGTAAATTAAGCATTTTCAGCATCACCTCTTTGTTCAAATAGATAGCCTTTACCATGAGTAATCATGTTGAATTCAAAAGTTAAATAATCTCCAATACTGTTCATAAAGTCTTCTTCTGTTGGTATTTCATCATTATAGTAATAAAATGAGTGTATCCACTCATCTGTATTTTCAACAGTTGTTTCAACCATAAAACTTGATGGAAAATCTGTTATTTTTCCATGCCAGCAATCAAGCAAATATTGTCGTTTGTCTTTCGCACGCTCAGTTTCCACAAGACCTAAATGTTTCTTTACTTCATATCCATCATCTTCAAAATTAATAAATTTTGCTTTTTTTTCAGTTGGATGTGGTATTCCTGTAGTAAATACTGCAATACATGGTACTGTTCCTACTCGATAAAATGTATCTTTGTTCAGACTAATAACACCTTCTAAAGTATGGTTCTTTAATATTTCTTTTTTGATTGCTTTGTCATCTTTGGTTTTTCCAATCATTGCAGATACAGGAACAATGACTGCAGCACGACCGCCTTCTGTTATAGAATTTAATAGATGACGAATAAAGCATAATTCTGATAAATTTGCAGTGTCTTTGTTTTTGGCTTGTGAATAAGGAGGGTTCATAAAACCAACAGTTATACCGCCTCCTCTTAACTGGAGTTCTCCTGGGTCTTGAGCAAGGAAATCTTCACAGATTAAATTACTTTGACCATCACCACGTAGGATCATGTTTGTAGTGGCAATGGAAAACATATCATCACGAATTTCAATACCATGTATTTGATGTTGCTTTATGTGTAATCGTTTCGAAGGATTTTTTGTTTCTTTTAACATTTTATGCATTCCAGAAATTAAAAAACCACCCGTGCCACAACATGGATCTAAAATAACATCGGTAGGTTTTAAATC
This sequence comes from Blautia faecis, assembly GCF_020554845.1. GTDB lineage: Bacteria > Bacillota > Clostridia > Lachnospirales > Lachnospiraceae > Blautia_A > Blautia_A faecis. Next base: position 4,793 of record NZ_JAJCIA010000007.1, read on the forward strand.
TACTAATTCACAAAATAGGTCGGTAATATGGCTAGGGGTAAGAACTACTCCTAGAGATTGGCCATCCCCACCAGAGTATGAAACAAATTCCCCATAAAATCGGCCTAAATAATCTTCATTTGAGTTTGATATCAGAGCTTTGAATATGTTTTCATTAATGTATTCTGCAAAAAATTTTAAGGGTGTCTTATTGCCTAAGTCTTCTCGTTTAGTATTTAATTGAGGTCTGTCCTTTATCAAAGTAAATTGGTTAAGTACCCGAGCTTTTTTTACTTCAGGAGCAACCTTTGCACGTTGTAGGTTCGTTTCTAAATATTGATATAGAATTGCTCCATCAGTGTTACTTTCTAAGAAGTCACCTTTTAACATATCAAGGCGAAAACTATATTTCTGTTCACGCAATGCAAGAAGAATTGCGGATACAACAAGCGGTTTTTCGTCTTCGCCCAAACCTCCATAATTACGTAGATATTCATGGAGTTCCTTTGCTTTCTTAAGAATATCGGCAAGTTCTATATCCTCTGGTGGAGTTTCTTTTAATACAATTCTTTTGTAATATTCTAAAATATGGTTTGCAGAAAAATTTTCAAAAGTTTCTACTTCTGGTAGCCATGTATAGCCGTTAGTGTCAACAAATAATGGTTGAATGATATGATGTTTGCGGTCTCCAGCATTACCAAACGCAAATATTTTATCATATGTAGTGTTTTGTAAAATATGTTTGGCATAATGTAAGGCGCCATTTACGGCATAATGTTTTGTGGCCTGTACTGTCAAGGAAATAGTAGTGCCATCATCCTCAAAGGCACACAAGTTTGATCTGTCAGCTTTATCCTCCATGACAAGAACAAAATCATTGACAACTGCGCAATATTCAGGAAATCCGACATTGCCTGTTTTATGTTTTGAAGCTGATTTTAGAGCATTATTAATTTCAATGATGTTGCTACCTTGTGTATCTGCTTGTATGCCAGCTTCGACAAGTAAATCGTGTATATATAAATCAAAGTTAGCTTCTTTTTTTGCCATTGGTGTTACTCCTTTTTATTTAGTATAGTTATTTATGCATATTCTTTTATTGGTACATTGAATATCTGCAATGTATCCTCAATTTCAGCCTCATACATAGGTGATTTCTTTTCTTCTAAGTGACGTATATGTGCATGGAACAGTGCTATAAGCTGAATGTTATCGGAATATAGTAGTATATTCATATTGCCATTTACAGGAACTGGCGATTCATGTATTTCAATTCCAATCTCTTTCATATCATACCAGCATTGTCTAAATCCCGTATATAGTTTCTTGATTTCATCTGAACTGTTCATAATGTAATCTAATTCAATATAAAAAGCGGCGCTTCGTTTGCCAATAATTTCATCCACGGATATAGTGAATTTGACTCCTGCATCTTCCAACGCAAGCAAGCTGCGATAGAACTCTGAGAAGCGAGTAATCGGTTGCCTGCCAGAAGGTAGCAGAGAAGAGGCATCTTCATTAAATTTCTGAACCAATGCAAAATTGCTGGTAATCTCTTCGGCAAAATTATATGGATATCTTGCCTTCCAACGGATATAATCGTTTTTCTTATCTGCAATGGTACTATTTGAGTCATTGATATCCGGTTGTAATTCGTCTCTTTTTTTTACCCATGCCGCAAGTCCCTCAATAATCCAGTTAGCACTCGAATATTCTCCCTTTGAAAAGGCTAATTGATAATTATCACCGACTTTTTCAAAGTGTAATCCATAGATATCCTCCAATTCAAAAAGTACATGCATTACACTGATGGGATCATCAAAATCCGGTTCAGCGAGTGTAGAAGGATTAACATCAAGAGCGTCTGCAATCTCAAACAGCTTTCCATCCTTTGGCTTTCTTACATCATTTTCATACTGGCGTATGCGGTCTCCGGTCAGTTTGACCATTGAGCCAAGCTGTGCCTGTGTCAGACCTTTTAGTGTCCGATATTTTCTAATTTTATCTCCAAGAGTCATATAAAAATCTCCTTTACGATAAGTGTTTTCTTGTTTAATAGCATTATTGTACCACGAACAAACAAAAAAGTGAACAGAAAAGTTAATATCAAATAAAATAAAAGTACAAAAAAGTACTTGACAAAACAAAATAGATATTATACCATAATTACACAAGTACAAAAATGTACGCGTTAAATAATCGAAAATGTTTTCATAAGACATTGAAGTGAAGAAAGGGGGAATCAGCCTATGAATAAAAATATGTATGTAGACGTTACAGAAGTCTGTGATGATTGGGGCGTCAGCCGAGCACAAGGCTATAAGATTATTAAGCAGCTCAATGATCGCATGCTTGCTATCAATCCGAATCTTATCGTTTTGTCTGGCAAGGCAAACCGAAAGTTTTACGAGGAAAACTGTTATGGCATGGTAAAACAAGCATTAAAAAGACCTTTCTCCGGCAAGAGAAAGGTCAATAACACATGGAAGACTAAATGAATATCTGCATGAGATTGACGAGGAATGTTATGAGATGCGGGACAGACTTGTGGAACAGATGGAGGAAAAGCAAGGCGTGACAGAGAAATTGAAAGCAGAGAATCAGATGATGTGGGTGGGGAAGATGAATAACATTATTGCTTGTGCGGAGGAGATTGTGGTGAGGAAGGTGGTGTATGTGTGATGTAGAGGGCGGCTGGGAGGCTGTCCTTTTTGCTATGTTAAGTTTAATTAATCTCTAAATTATATTTTTTGTGAAAAAAAGTTGCATAAAAAATAATTAATGATATAATAATGATAAGTAAAGAAGAAAAGTGACTTGGAGGAATGAGCTATGATTATAGAGATAAGAGCAAAAAACTGTTATGCATTTGAGGATGACATTACATTTTCGATGAAAGCAGATATGCGAAATAAAAAATTTGGAGCAAACGTTCATCAGGAGAATAATTTTAATGTGCTTAAAACTGTAGGAATATATGGACCAAACAATGCAGGAAAAACATGTCTAATCAAGTGCATTAGGGCAATAAGAAATGTACTTTTAAATAAGAAGAATGGACTGATAACAAATATATTTACTGATAGTGATGTATGCGAGTTAGGTGTTACATTTATGGCATCTGGAAGAAAGTTTTCTTATGATTTTAAATATGATGCAGAAAAAGAAGAATATATATATGAATCATTTTCTGAGATATTCAAAGATCAATATAACAATGAAAAAGAAGTTTGCTGGTTGAAAAAGGATACCATTAGCGAAATATATGAATGTATTGATGAAACTGTGCAGGCTATGATGTCGGTAGTATCTAAAAATAATTTGCTATGCTATGTAGTAGATACAAGTAAATTTGAACATGTCAACGAGATGAAGCAGATTCTTGTCGGATTTGCAGAAAAAATTGATGTCATCAATACGAATAACATACCTATGCAACACACAATTGAACTCATGAAAAATAAGAATCAGTTACAGCAAAAGGTTGTTGAGTTTATAAAAAATGCAGACCTGTATATGGATAACTTTGAATATGTGGATATGGATAAGATACAACTGAAAACTGGTGAAGGGGATGAAAAGCCAGATGAGAAAGTGCTTGATATTCCGGAGAATATTATGGATCAGATTAGGTTAGTTTCCACATATAAAGGTGTTCATGTACCAAGTATGATGTTTGATTCCACAGGAACAAAGAAGATTGCAGCTATTGCAAGTTATGTAATTGAAGCACTTGAACAGGGCAGAATATTAGTGGTGGATGAGTTGGATAGCAGTATTCATTTTAAGCTTACAAGGGCGATTGTTGCGATGTTTAATAATGAATTAAATACAAGTGCACAGATGATATTTACAGTTCATGATATAAATCTCATGGACTGCAAGAGAATGTTCCGGAAGGAGCAGATTTGGTTTGTGCATAAAGATGAGGAAGGTGTATTTGTATATTCACTTGCTGATTTTACTGCGCAGCAGGGAGTGAGGGATACGACGGATGTTATGGAAAAATATAGAAAAGGTGCACTTGGTGCTTTACCTGATCCTGAATTGATTAACTCTTTGCTTAGTATTAAAGGTAATGTAAAGGGGGATGATGCCGATGCCAAATAAACTCCCTAAGTTTTTGGATAATCACAAAATCTGTATTATCTGTGAAGGCAATGAGGAATATGAGTATCTAAAACGATTAAAAATTTTAAAAGTATGGAATGAGCAATATGATATTTCATTGGTAAATGCTGGTGGAAATGGAAATATCCCAGCGAGGTATCAGGACTGATATCAAAATGGAGCAGATGAACTTGTGCTTGTGTTCTGTGATACAGAAAAGAAACCTCACGAGCAATATGAGGACATTAAGCGTAAGATTAATGTATTTCATGGCGTGAATACTGCTGCAGATGCAGTGATTATATTTGGTAATCCTTGCACAATGCAGATTATATCTAAGCATTGGACAGATGAAAATTTGAAATCTCCGGCTAAACCGGTAAATGCTCCTTTGATTAAAAAATATACCGGAGTTGAAAATTACAAAGGAAGAGCAGACCAGATTGAAGAGGTTATGGAATACGTTACTGTGGAGAATTATAAAGATATGAGTCGACGAGTGAAAGATTTGGATTCGGATGATTCTGTTACTGGTAGCAGTAATTTTGGAAAGTTTATAAAGCTGTTTGAGAGTGATGACAGTAGGTGGATTGAGAAGATTAATATGCAAATAGAGGAGTAGGATTTATATGAGAAAGACGGAATTAAGACAACAGGATATATTAAAATTGATTGAAGGGTTGGATATATCACCGACTATGTATAAAAATGCAACGGATAAATACAAGGCTGTTGGTACATATTTACAGGAGCAAGGGGTAGAATGTGATATTTTCCCACAAGGTTCTTTTAGCTTAGGTACAGTAGTTCGTCCATATAGGGAATCTAAAGAAGCGGATTATGATTTGGATTTTATTTGTTGTCTTGGAAAGTTAAAGGAAAAAACAACTGCTAAATATGTGAAAAATATCATAAAAGAAACTATTTGTAAATCGGAAGTATATAAAGAAAAATTACAGAATAGAGAGTGGGATAAATGTTGGACTTTGGAATATGCTGAAGTTAATGGTATAGGATTTAATATTGACATTGTACCGGGTGTTTCTGAATCAAATGATGTTGTTCAATCAATGATAAATCTTGGGGTATCTCGAGAAAACGCTGAACTTGCGGTTGCGATTACAGATAAAAGAGGAGAGAACTATTATTGGTTCACAAGTAATCCGAGAGCATATAAAAATTGGTTTGAAACAATAAATAAGCCTTTTTTGGATTTTAATCGGGAAAATAGGAAAAAGATTCTTTTGGAAAAGAATAGAACAATTTATAATAGTATTGAAGAAATACCAGAAGGTTTAGAACGTTCATCATTGCAACGCGTTATACAGATTTTGAAGCATCATAGAGATGTATATTATTGTAGAATTAAAAAAGAAAATTTAAAACCAACTTCTGCTATAATTACTACAATTTGTGCAGAAATTGCATATGGTATGAATCCATCAATGAATGTGTTTGAATTACTGCAAGCAATTGCCAATGATTTTGAGATTTATTCTTATAATCAAACATTGCAAGAAGAAGAGTTCTCTAGGCAATATATAGATAAAAATATTATTCGTAAACGTAAAGGTATATGGTATATTATAAATCCTGTCAATCCAAAGGATAATTTGGCTGATTCATGGAATGATAACCCGGAAAAGGCACAAATATTCTTTAAATGGGTAAAAGCAATGAAAAAAGATTGTCTAGATTCAATGAATCTTGAAGACAATGATTTTGTAGCATTGTTAGAAAATAATTTTGGAAGAGACTATGTGAAGAAGAATGTAAAATTGGAAGACTATGATAGTGTGGTGCCAAATGTCATTATTAATACACCTAAACCATGGGGAAAGTAGCCTATGAAAATTGATAATCGTGATATTGTAACCATGAGAGAAAAGTATCCTACGCTTAAAATTATTGAACATGAAAAAGAATATATTTTTACAGGAGAATTTGACCTGGATCATATTTATAATGATGTTCGGCTGACTGGAAAATTTAATTTGGAAATTACAGTTTTAGGTGATAGTTCTTTGCAAATACCAGTAGTAAAAGAGGTATCAAATAGGATTGATAAAAATTATCCTCATCGGTACGATGATGGGCAGTTGTGTTTGGCTTCTGATTTTGAGCTAAAGATGTATTTTTCACAAAATACAGATATAAGTAGCTTTGTTGATATGTATATAGTACCTTACTTATATACATATCGCTATTATGAAGAATATGGTATATATCCGTTTGGAGAGAGATCGCATGGTATTATGGGCGATTTGGAATATATAAAGGAATTATTTAATGTTAAAGAATGGGGACAAGTCTTTGATATTATGCATTTTATAGCGAATTTTTCATATAGAGGTCACTTGTTATGCCCTTGTGGAAGTGGAAAAAGGTTAAGAAATTGTCATGGGGATATATTAATGAAGGTAATGAATGCAGGTCTTAAGACTGAGTGTAAAGAAATTTTGATAGAATTAAAAAGAATATATGATAGAAAGGGGAACTGATGGATAGTATAGTTAAACAGTTAAAGCAGTTTAAAGCAGACGCAATTTACGAAAAGAAAAAGCATTACAATGCTGCTGAAAGAAAACGTAGATATTATAGAATATTATCTTTTATACAAATATTTTTAAATGCAATTACGGGGACTACTTTGCTTACAGTAGTGTTTGGTAAAGGAAGTAAAATGGCTGAAATAATTGCCCTAATATTGACTATAATAGCAACTATATTGGCGAGTATACAAAAAATATGCGATTATGAAAAACAAGCTCAGGGAAATGCAAAAGCTGCAGATATGTATCTAAGAATTAGTAAAAAGATTAGTCTTACATTAAATTTTATTAAGGATAAATTGTTGTCAGAACAGGATGTTATGAAAAGGGCAGAGGAAATTCAGAGCGAAATGAGCCAAGCGAATGAAATAGGATCACAATTTCCGACTAATCAAGGTGATTATGATAAGGCAAAAAGTGGCATACAAAATGGAGAAGAAAATTATACGGAAGAGGAATTAGATTTATGGGAATAGTTCTTATATATTGAACGTGATTGCAAAATGCTTGCAAAAAGTGTCAAAAAGATAAAGAGAGCATAGAATATTAAGAATAATAATACAAAATATAGCAATATATAATGTGATTAGACACAATATATAGTTGCTGATATTGAGTTCGAATAAAAAAGTGAAATAAACAAAAAAGCGAAATTGGCTGTAGGATAGAATTCCTGCAGCCTCTTTTCGTGCAAAAAATAGTAGCTTTTACAGATTAGGACTGGTCGACTGGACAACGTCTTGGTACAATGTAATCAGTGAAACAATCCGCAGGTATGGTAGTCGGGGACTTTTGCCCCCGACATTATATATAAGTAACCCCATGTATGAAAAGAAGGAGAGGCCTCATGCAGGTATCAGATAAATTAATCAAACCACTGACAGAAGCGAAATATTTAAATGCAGATAATGTAAGCAGATATCGCTGTATTATGCGTATTTTTTTTGAACATTACGAGAAACTGAAATACTGGCTGTACCAGGAAGAGGTTTACGAAGAAATGATAAAGGATCCTTTTTTTGCAGATTACAGACCAGAGCAGTGTCAGCAGGATCTCACAATGTTGACAGAATGGAAGAATCTGAATACGATCCAGGATACGAAAAAGGTGGCATCCATTGAAGAATTTAAGAACAAAAAGTACCGCTATCAGATGACAGAATATAGTGTAGAGATAGAACGTCTGGTGCTTAGACTTGAGAACCTGTTCATTGAAGGTGCATCCTTAGAGCCCACATTATTGGAGCGGATACGAAGAGGTATAGAACGGTTTCCGGAGATGGTGGAAAGAGATAAAAATGAAGTATATACCTGGTGGACAGATCTGAATAATGATTTTGTACGTCTGAATCAGAATTATCAGGACTATATCAGAGATCTGAACAGTGTGCGGGCAGAAGAAATGATGCATACGAAACAGTTTCTGGTGTTTAAAGACCGGTTGATCGAATATCTGCGCAGCTTTATTAAGGGATTACAGAGAAATGTAGGTGTGATAGAAGAAAGCTTATGCATGCAGAAGGAAGAGATGAAAAATCAGGTATTTGAAAAAGTAGTTGATTATGAATTGTCGATACCGCGAATGGATGTGGAAGTATCGAAGGAAATGATCTGGCAGAAAGTAAAGGGCCGTTATCAAAGTATCTATGACTGGTTCGTAGGAAATGAAGGCCAGGAGAATGAAGCGGGAAAGCTTTTTGATGCGACAAATGACATTATTCGCAGGATCACAAGATATGCAGCGCAGTTAAGTGAAAAGAATGCATTGGGGGCTAACCGAAAAGAAGAATACCGCAAAGTGGCAGAATTATTTTTGCAATGCCAGAATATGGAAGAAGCCCACAAAATGTCTGCAATGGTATTTGGCATGGAGTGCCCGCAGCATATTGCCGGAGATCTGGTACGTGAAACGGATAGCATGAATATCGGAGTATACGAAGAACAACCCATGGAAATCAGTTTAAAGCCAAGGATACGTACATACAGGGAGAAATCCAGAAGAAGTGCGATCCGCGAATCAGCAGAGCAAAAGCAGGAAACAAGACGTAAAATGCTGGAAAAACAGAGAGAAGAAATGGAAAAACTGCAGGCGTTGGAAGTGAATGGAAGGATTCATTTTGGAGAATTACCGGTACTGGAACCAAGAATCAGAGAGATCCTTTTGAAATGGCTGTCGGATGCCATGGAATCTGCGGATTTTTCTGCAAGAACGGATGATGGAAGAAGATATATATTAGACAGAAGCCGGGCAGATGAGACCTGTGTTGTGCATTGTCTGGATGGTAATTTTACTATGCCTGATCTGTCAATTGTATTTCAGGAGGAACCGTGATGAAGGAACTGGAGATCCTGTTAAATAAAAGATGGATATTAAAATCCAGAGATAAGGAAACCTATTATAAATTAAGAGATGCCCTTGGAGAACTGCGTAAATTTACTACAGAGAAAATGGGCTGCCAGATCATTGATAATTCACTTCTGATAAAGATGGAGAAGATTCCGGTGATACCGGAAAGCTTTATGGGTATTCAGAAATTTTCCTCAAAAGAAGAATATGCCTATCTCTGTATTCTGCTGATGTTTCTGGAAGACAGAGATGCACAGGAGCAGTTTATCATATCACAGCTGACAGAATATATCACAGCAAATCTGCCTGGGGAAATCTCCGACTGGACATTGTATACGAACAGAAGGAAGCTGATCCGTGTAATGAGATTTGCAGCAGATCAGGGGCTTATTGGAGTTACTGATGGAAAAGACGAGGCATTTATGGACGATGAAGGAGGAGAAGTGCTTTATGAAAATACAGGTGCATCCAGGTATTTTATGAAGAGCTTTTCAAAAGACATTATGGAATATACGAAACCGGAAGATTTTCAGGAAAGTGACTGGTTTGAAGTGGATGAAGACCGAGGCTTTGCAAGAAGGCACAGGGTTTATAAAAGACTGATTTTTGCACCTGGTATGTACAAAGCGGATGGCTCATCGGAGGATTTTGAATATCTGAAATATTACGGACGCAGATTAAGCGAAGAACTGGAGCAGATATTTGACTGTCATGTGCACATTCATAAGGGAAGTGCATATCTGCTATCCGGAGACGACTGCAGGATGGGAACGGTATTTCCCGGCAATAATTCCATATCCGATATTTTGCTTTTGTGTTTTCGTGAAATACGCAAGAAGATTGAGAGTGGCCAATGGAAGACCGGATTGGATGAAATCTGCCTTGTGGATCAGATTGAATTTGAAAATATGATAAAAGAAATGAAACAGGAATATGGAAGTGGATTTTCGAAAAATTATCGCGAGATGCCGGAAGGGGAATTTGTAAAAAGTGTGTTGGATGAGATGGAATTGTGGATGTTTATAAGAAAAGAAGAGACCGCTCATCAGATAAAAATATGTCCGCTTGCCGGAAAAATACAGGGAAGTTATCCGGAGGATTATATGGGAGGAAGAAATGATGAATAGCAGATGGCAGGCAAATAAGATCGGGCTGATTAATTTCTGGTATTATGACGAACAGGAATTCTCATTTGTGAAGGGAAGAATGCTCCTTCGAGGTTCAAACGGATCGGGAAAATCAGTAACCATGCAGAGTGTGGTGCCCCTTCTTCTGGATGGAAATATGAGTCCGGAACGACTGGATCCCTTCGGTTCCAGGGATCGTAAGATGAGCAGTTATCTTCTGGAAGAAGATGACGGACGTGAAGAACGTACTGGCTATCTGTATCTGGAGCTTAAAAGACAAAACAGTGACACATATTTAACGATTGGAATGGGTATCCGCGCAAGAAGAGGAAAGAATCTGGATAAATGGTATTTTAGCCTGACCGATGGAAGACGTATCGGTAAGGATTTCTTTTTGTATAAGGATTCAGGCGAAAAGGTTACACTTTCCAAAAAAGAACTGGAAAACAGAATTGGGGATGGCGGCCGCGTTATCGACAGGCAGGTTGACTATATGGAGTATGTGAACCGCCAGATTTTTGGATTTGAGACAACAGAAGAATATAAGGAAATGATAGATCTTCTGATTCAACTGCGTACACCGAAGCTTTCCAAGGATTTTAAGCCATCTGTAATCAATGATATTTTAAGTGATTCCCTTCAGCCCCTGTCTGATGATGACCTGCGTCCTATGTCAGAAGCCATTGAAAATATGGATACCATGACCATGAATCTGAAAAACAGAAAAGAAGCCAGACAGGCAGCAGAAAAAATCCAGGCAGTATTTTCAAAATATAATCAGAAATTATTATATGAAAAAGCAGAACGCTGTGAACAGGCTGGGCTAAAATTGGAAAATGCAAGGACACAACAAAAAGAACAGGAGAAAAAGCTGTGTGAATGCAGAAAGAAAATTGAAGCTCTGAAAATAGAACATCAGCAGCTGGATGTGAAACGTGAGTCCATGGAGAAAGAGAAAGAATCTCTGAACAAAAGCGACGCGGTAGCATTGAAGCGAAGAGAAGCGGAGCTGATTACGGAATTAAACGGACAACAGAAAAACCTGGGAGAAAAGCAGAGATTTCTGGAGCAGAAGCAGACGCAATATCAGGATGCACAGAATCAGATTAAAACAGAAGAAGACAGGAAATATGAGAAAGAAAAAGAACTGGAAGAGCTTATAGAAGAGATGCAGGATGAGGCTGATGTCATGGCCTTTGAGGAGCATGCTTTTATGAGAGAAGAGCTGGAAAAACATCCGGAAGAACCATACAAATTCAATTTACACCAGCAGCAATTTGATAACACAAAAGAAAAAATTAATGAGGGAACAGAGATACTGGCAGAGACAGATCGCCTGGAAAGACAGAAGGATGATCTGATAAAAGAAAGAGAAAGACGGATTCGTGAACTGAATACGCTTCAGAGAAAAGTGTCAGAACTGGAATCTGTATTTGTGCAGACGCAGAATGAATGGAAAGAAGCATTGTATCAGTGGAATGGTGCAAACCAGGAGTTGATATTAGAAAAAGAATTGTTAAGAGAATTAAGTATATTTGCAGAAGCGTATAAGGAATCCTCGGATTTTGCCGAGGTTCGTCAGAGGATTGCAGATGTATGGATCAAGAAAAATGGAGAAATCGAATCTGAACTTTCCGTAAATGATACAGAGAGCCAAAATACGAAAAAAGAGCTGGAAGAAGTAAGGGCAGATCTGGCTGAATGGGAGAACCAGAAAGAACCACAGCCGGAGCGCTCAGAGGCAGTTATACGTAACCGTAAGAGACTGGATGCTCTTGGAATTCCATATCAGGAATTTTACAAGGTCATAGAATTTGGAGATAATCTGGAAGAAGAAGCCTGTAACCGTCTGGAAGAAGCTTTATTAAAGATGGGAATTCTGGATGCACTGGTAATAGATGAGCAATACAAAGAGCAGGTTCTGAAAACAGAAAAAGGATGTGAAGATCATTATCTGTTTATCTGCAAGAACAGTCAGAAAAATTTGCAGCCAGATAGAAGTCTGTTAGATGTATTGGAACTGAATGAAGAAGTGAATGACATATTTTCCAATCAGCGTCTGACCGGAATTCTCGGAAGCATTGCATATGATAGTGAGAGCTTGTTTACGGTTGCAGAAGATGGAACTTACGGAATGGGAGTGCTTGCCGGAACTGTAACAGGAGAATATGAGGCAGGATTCCTTGGAACAAAGGCCCGTGAAAAACACAGACAGGCAAAGATAGAAGAGTGCAGACAGAGAATCACAGAGTTGGAAACCGCATTACAGCAGCTGGAGGAACTGCATAGAAAGCTGTCTGACAGAAAAGTTATTCTCAGAAAAGAATACGAGAATCTTCCGAAAGACACAGATATGAGAGAAGCACTTCGGATGCTGCAGGCCGAGGAACGAGAGTGCGAACAGCTGAAGCGAGAGAGTGATAAACTGGAATATCAGATCCGTGAACTGGCCGAGATACTGAAAGAAAAGAAAAAGAAAGCACTGGAAATTGCAGAAGCACTATATCTGACCTGTTCTTATGATATATTTAAAGAAGCAAAAAAAGCAGCAGAAGAATATGGAAAGCATTTGATCAGCCTGATTGCTGCACATGAAATGTATCTTAGAAGTCTGATGTATCTGAGAGAGCGAAAAGAACATCTGGAAGATCTGGATGCAGATATGGAACAGATACGGTATGATCTGCAGGAAATTCAAAAAGAAATCAGGAGAAAGACAGAAGAACAGACTTCCATTCAGGAACAATTGCGTCTGACTGATTACGAAGAAATTAAAGAACGGCTTGATGCATGTATTAACTGGCTGCAGGAGTATCCGGAGCAATTACGTGTATGCGTAAGCAGACAGACACATGAAGAAGACGAAGTGGGACAACTGACACTGCGTTTAGACGAAAACAAGAAGAAAATTGAAGAATATGAAAAGAAAACGAAATATTTTTCAGAATGCTATGATATGGAAAAGGCTTTGCATTATGTGGAAATACCAAAAGAGATACCGGAAGATGCCGCACATATCAGAAGTTATCTGGAATCAGATGTAAAAGCGCTGGATAAAGACAGTGTGATCCGCGATCTGAATAAGGTATATTTTGAAAACAGAGGTTTTCTTACAGACTATCATTTAATGCAGAATGAGTTGTTTACGGAAGAAGAACAAACGGAATTTCCTGCAAAACGACTGGACATTTCGGCCAGATATCAAGGCGTAAAGATATCATTTGCCAGTCTTCTTTTGCATCTTGAAGAAGACATTACAGAGCTGGAGAATCTGATCAAAGATGGAGACCGGGAGTTGTTTGAAGACATTCTTGCCAATACGGTAAGCAGAAAAATCCGTGGAAAGATTAACGGTTCCAATACATGGGTACAGAAAATGAATTCCCTGATGAACGGTATGAATACCTCCAGCGGATTAAAGCTTAGCCTTAGATGGCGAAGTAAGACTGCAGAACAGGAAGACCAGCTGGATACGAAAGAACTGGTAGAATTACTGAAGAAAGATTATCGGCTGATGAGTGAAGATGAGGCAGCCAGATTGTCTGCCCATTTCCGTTCCAAAGTGGCAGAGGCACGAAGAAATGCGAAAGACAGTGCGGGAATGATATCCTTCTATCAGATCATGAAGGATACGCTGGATTACCGTAAATGGTTTGAATTCCAGCTGTTTTCCCAGAAAAACGGGGAACGTCAGAAGGAGCTGACAAATAGTGTATTCGGAACCTTCAGTGGCGGAGAAAAGGCAATGTCCATGTATGTACCGCTGTTTTCAGCAGTTGTGGCCAAGTATCAGGGAGGAAGAGAAGATGCACCGAGATTGATATCTCTGGACGAGGCATTTGCCGGAGTAGATAATAAAAATATTCGCGATATGTTCCGTCTGATGACAGAATTCCGGTTTGATTTTATTATTAACTCACAGGTTCTGTGGGGAGATTGTGATACGTTGGACGCATTGGCAATCTATCAGTTAATCCGTCCGGGAAATGCGAAATTTGTAACCGTTATGCCTTATTTATGGAATGGTCACAGGAAAGAATTGTTAGAACACGAGGAAGAAGTAGAACAGAGAGGAATAGAGCTTGGACAGGCAGAAGGAGTATAAATCTGAAAATAAAATGAAAGACTGTCTGGCTTATTTTCACCTGAGCCCGGTCTGGGAGAAGGTTCTGAAAGGCTTCCGGGAGAAATATATTTCTTACGGAAGGTTTGGTGGGAAAGTAATTCTGAAGAATCTGAAACCAACAGATATTGAAGAACTGGAAGGATTTTTTGGAAAATCTTTTCACAGTCAGAAAAGTGTAACGGTGTCCTCAGAAAAATTCAGACAGGCGCTGGAAACAAGCAGATATAAAGAGATAACGCCGGAATGCCTGTTGGAGAATTTTTTTGAAGAGCCACTGCTTGGAAGACAGGAGCAAAAATCCTTACGGGAACAGGAAAAAGAGCGTATATGGGAGATTTTTCAGAGAGACTATGAAGGAACTCCTGTAGAGACAGCCTTAGAATCGTTGCGAAGCATTGTGAAAGACAACGGGAATCAGGAACTGGCCAAATGGGACAAGATGCTGCGGCTTGGAGCAGAAATCTATAACAATCTGCCATATCGCAGCACAAAGATGTACCTTGCCGTATTTGCAGCTATGCGGACAGGCAATCCACATGCGTTTGATATTGGAACAGCGGATGGGAATTTTTTATATCAGATCATACAGATGGATTTGGAAATACGAAGAATTACAGTAGAGACATCTGCAATATTTCCTGCGTATAAGCGTCAGAAAAGTTATCTGCTGGCAGGAATCATGCTGGATGATGTTTCCAATTATACCATGCTGTATCAGGTGCAGGCTGTGAAAAAAGATGGAACTTATCATAAAGGTATGGCAGGTTTTGCGAAAGAAC
Organism: Blautia faecis; assembly: GCF_020554845.1. GTDB lineage: Bacteria > Bacillota > Clostridia > Lachnospirales > Lachnospiraceae > Blautia_A > Blautia_A faecis. Next base: position 19,813 of record NZ_JAJCIA010000007.1, read on the forward strand.
AGCATATTGTACAGGTTCCTCTTGCAGTGCTTACAGAATGGGATGCACTCTATTGTCCCCAAAATGAAATATATATTGTGGAAAATCCTTCGGTTTTTGCCATGCTTTGTGGAAATGAAGAAACAGATCATAAGGAAAAAGCATATATGTGCATGAACGGTCAGCCAAGACTGGCAGGTTTGATGGCATTGGATTTACTTGCAAAATCCGAAACACGGATTTATTATGCAGGAGATCTGGATCCGGAAGGTGTGTTGATCGCACAGAAACTGTCACAGTATTATAAGGGCGAATTTTATTACTGGCATATGGAAGCCGCGGATTACGAAAGATGCAGGTCCAAAGAGGTCATATCACCTAAGCGGCTGAAAATACTGGAACGAATAACGGATGAAAGGTTAAAGCCGGTGGCAGCGCTGATCGGAAAATACAGGACAGCCGGATATCAGGAGATGCTGGCAGAAGATATGCTATAGAAATCAGATGAAGATCTTTTGAATGAAAAGGAGAAGTTATGAAGACACGGAAACGAATTTTGTCAATTGTATTAACAATTGCAACACTGCTTCTGCTTGTACTGGATATTCCTGTGACAGCAGCTGGGACGAAAAAGGTAGACGTTTTGTTTACCCATGATACTCATTCCCATTTGGACAGCTTTTCAACAATTGTAGATGGACAGCAAAAAGAAGTTGGCGGTTTTGCGAAAATAAAAACCCTGATGGATGAAAAGAAGAAAGACAATCCAGATACCCTGGTATTGGATGGCGGAGATTTTTCCATGGGTACACTGATCCAGACCGTATATGATACGGAGGCAGCGGAGCTTCGAATGCTGGGATATCTGGGGTATGATGTGACTACTTTTGGAAATCACGAATACGACTACCGGTCAAAGGGACTGGCAAATATGCTGAAGGCAGCCATAAATTCCGGTGAGACAGTGCCGGAGATCGCAGTGTGCAACGTGGATTGGGACGCTATGGAAAAAGATGGTTTAAATGATGGGCAGAAGCAGATCAAAGAAGCGTTTGAAGCGTACGGCGTGAAAGATTATGTTGTGGTGCAAAAGGGTGATACGAGAATTGCTGTGGTTGGTGTATTTGGAAAAGATGCCCTGGAATGTGCGCCTACATGTGAATTGCTGTTTAAAGATCCGGTAGAGGCGGTAAAGCAGACGGTAGCTGAGATTAAGAAAAATGAGAATGTGGATATGATCGCATGTGTGTCTCACGGCGGAACCTGGGAGGACGAGGATAAGTCAGAGGATGAAATCCTTGCAAAAAAGGTGCCGGATCTGGATCTGATCATCAGTGGACATTCCCATACAGAGCTGAATGAAGCCATTAAGCATGGGAATACATATATTGTATCCTGCGGTGAGTATGGGAGAAACCTTGGATCACTTTCAATGACACAGAAGGAGGACGGGCGTTGGGAAATGACTTCCTATGAGCTGATTCCTGTGTCTGATGAGATCAAGCCGGATCAGGAAACACAGAAACGGATTGATGAATTAATGGATACAGTAGACACCAATTATCTTGCAGATTTTGGGTACACCAGGGATGAAGTTCTGGCTCAGAACGATATTGAATTTAACAGTCTGGAAGAGATGGGAACAAAGCATGAAGAACTGAATCTTGGCGATATTATGTCTGATGCGTATGTATATGCTGTGGAAAATTCAGAGTATTACGATGGGAATCCGGTAGATGTAGCGGTTGTGCCAAGCGGAACGGTCCGTGACACATATACAAAAGGCAATATTACAGTAGAGGATGTTTACAATTCTTTTTCTCTGGGAATTGGAAAAGACGGTGTGGCAGGATATCCTCTTATCAATGCATATCTGACAGGAAAAGAATTGAAGCTGGCAGCAGAAGTAGACGCTTCTGTTTCGGATTTTATGACAACTGCAAGATTGTATTGCAGCGGACTGAATTTTACATATAATCCTCATCGAATGATTCTGAATAAGGTGACGGACTGTTATCTGACCAGAGAAGATGGAGAAAGAATTGAAATTCAGGATGATAAACTGTACCATGTTGTGACTGACTTGTATACAGGACAAATGCTTGGCTCTGTAATGAAAATGTCCTATAGTCTGTTGTCTCTTGAACCAAAGGATAAGAACGGAAATCCAATTGAAAATCTGGAAGATCAGGCAATCATGGAAGATGGCAGGGAATTGAAAGCGTGGGATGCTATTGCAAGATACATGCAGTCTTTTGAAGATACAGACGGGGATGGAATTGCTAATGTACCGGAATATTATGCAGTCACTCATAACCGTAAGGTTGTAGATGACAGCACAAATATTATTGATCTGGTGAAAAATCCCAATAGATTCTCAGTAATGATCGTGCTGATCTGCCTGCTCTTCCTTGTAATTATTATTCTTATTGTAGTCCTGATCCGAAAACTGGTCCGCAAGGCAAAAAAGAAAAGTATGTGATACTATCACAGAAATGGGGGGGAATAAAATCTGATATAATACTATAAACACCATAAAGTTACAAAAGGGGCTGTCAGGAAATAGACAGCCCCTTTACGTTCAGAATCAATCTTCTTCCATCCATACCTTCATGGTTTTCAGAAGCTTTTGTTTCTCTGGAATACTCATTTTATGTACCTGCTCGGAAAGCTCGCGGTCCAGGGCAGTTTCACGGTATTCAGAATCAATTCTGCCAATCAGGGAATCCAGGGAGATGTTCAGCAACCTTGCATAATAAATAAGGATACGCAGGGACATTGCAGTACGGTTATTCTCCACGTTGCTGATGTAGCCAGGAGTTACATTCAGAGCTTTGGCAACTTCTGCCTGGGTAAGCTTCATTTTGATTCGCAGTTCTTTCATTCGGGATCCTAAGTTTTCGTAATCAATCTGATTCATATTCGTTCTCCAATCTTTTTAACAGGTGCCGAACTGGCTTACCTGTGATTTTACACGCATTTAAGCTGCTTTCCAATTTGAACAAAATCTCCTGCAAATTCTGACGCACATCTTGCAGAAAACCCTTTTCAAACAGTTTCTTCAAACATGCTCTGGCAATCTATGGAACGGTTTCACCGCTTCCTGATTGCCTGCGGGTTCTTATATTATGGAACGACAGCTTCTTTATCCATAATATAAAGTATATAGAAAATATATGAAAAATGTAAGCTGTAAATTGTATGCTATTTATTTTATAGCTATATATCTGTTGTCGTTATTTTGACATTTCTGTCAGATACCCATATAATAAAAAGTGAAATTGGAAACAGGAATCGAACAGTTTGAGGTAATCACAAGATGCAGGATACATTTGAAATGCTGGAGGAGCTTTTGGAACAGGAGCAATTTGAATTGCTGTTTCCGAAAGAAAACGGAGCACAGGCTGAATGGGAATGTTATGAGACATATGAAAATAATGAGGGGAAACAGGGCGAAAAAGACAGCCTTGCCAGAGTGGGAAAAGAGAAAAATCCAGGCGATATCCGCCTTGTTTATTTGATGAATGATGCCGTAGAAAGCTTTCTCATTTTCCGGGACGCCAGACTTACAGGCTCTTATCTGGAGAATTATGAAGGTCCTCTGAAATCATCCTTAAGTCAGGAAGGGGATGAATATATACTGGTAGTATGGCAGGGGGAGAACGTAGTCACCCTGTTTTTCAGAATGCTGGATCTGGAGGTTTATCTTTATAACTATGGGGAAATCGGTCATTTCTGGGTACCTGGGTATGAATATCTGCGTCAGTTGGAATATCGGATCGCCATTGCAAGAGATAAGCTGGAATATCTGGGAGAAGAGTTTTGTACAGAAGAAGAAAGGGCACTTGTGCAGCTGGCGGACTTTCCACCGTTGAATTATTGCTGTTATCCGGCAGTGCCGAAACAGTATATTGTGCCAAAGGAAGACCCCTGGAAGCCGTCTGCAGCAGCATTTCAGGTAATGGAAGAGCTAGCAGAAGAAGCCCGGGATTTTTCTCTGCTTCGGTTGTTGCATGTTTATAAGAAATTTCCAGTTCCATTTATCGCCAGGATTTTTGCCAGGGCATTACACAAGAATAAGCATAGTGCAGTGATTGAGCTTCTTACCGGAAAAATAAAAAGCGCAGCGGCAGCTTATCCTGACCGGAATTTTGGAAATGAGGCTGATCAGCAGTTAAAAAGTCTGCTGTCAAAAGCGGGAAAACTGCAGGAAAAACTGACCCGGGACGGAATCCATGCGGAGGTATTAAGAGAAGAGCCCTTTACAACAGCCAGGGACAGCCTGGATTTTCAGGTTTTTCTCATGGTTTGGAAAAAAGGCTGGCGGAATCGCAAGGTGGAAATCCGGAAACTGTGAATAAGAAACTATCGTGCTTTAACACTTCTCAGAAAATAACAGATCGCCCACGCAATACTCATTCCCGCGGCGATTCCAAATGCGAAGAGAAAGGTGTCCCTCCCATAGTTAAGTGCCTGCATGGGATTTCCCTCCACAATACTGCTCATGCAGTAATAAAGGGTACTTCCGGGAATTAACGGAATCACGGAAGTAACGAAAAAAGAAGTGGAAGTTCCCTTGCAGATTCTTGCCAGGATTTCCGCATACACATCTGCAATAAAACCAGCCAGCAGTGCCGGAAGAAAAACACTTCCCCACAGATTCTTCCCAAAGAGAAAGACCAGCCAGCTAAGAAAACCACCGGCAGTAGCCAACGGCAGATATTTAGTTTTCATGTGAAAAAGAAGACCAAAAGCCACAGATCCGATAGCTCCGGTAATCAGCTGTATAACCGTCATTGTGATCAAAGTCCAAACCTCCCAAAAAGAATAATTGCGCCCATAAAACCAAGTGCCAGTGCTGCTGCAAGAAGTAACGCGGCGATCAGTCTGATAATACCCGAAAGGGTATCACCAATGAGTACATCGCGGATTGCATTAGTTGACATAAGTCCTGGGATCAGAAGCATAATATCACCAATCATGATCTTGTCCATGTGAAGGAAAGGACAGAGCAAAGTAAATCCGCAAATGGCGCAGCCAGTGAGAAAAGATGCTGCAAACTGGAAAGTAACCTCGTTCATACATACTGGTCTTAGATATTTTTGTAGGCTCCATATCAGGATTGCAGCGACGCCGGCAGTAATGGCATCCGGAATAGTGCCGCCGTAGAAAAGGGCAAAACTGCTGGCTGCAAGAACGCTTCCAAGCAGTTTCCAAAGAGGCTTAGGTCTGTTTGCATTGATCTTCTCAAATTCATTTCGCAGCTCCGCAGCAGAAACCGGATGACTGCAGAAGCGGCGGCTCAGGTCATTGAGCTGCTCCAGCTTGGTGAAATCATTCCCCCCACATTCATGAATGCGCCGTGTTTGCGTCCGTGCGCCATCTCCGGGAAATTCCATAGTAATAACAATGCTGGACGTGATGACGAAAACATTCATATGGGTAGCACCACAGGCATACCCCATCCGGTTCAGGGTATCCTCCACCCGGAAAATTTCTGCGCCGCTGTTTAACAGTGCGTCGCCCATATCAAGAAAAACATGCAAATAATCTTTAGATGTCTGCATAAGGAATACTCCTTTAAGTAATAGAAAAGCCCTGATGGGCAGGATTCTTTCGCGTATCATTTTGCTACGGGAATGAGATAAGTATAAAGCTTAATGGCAGACAATACAACCGTTAAATAATTGATTTCCGGAATCCTGTATTCCATAAAATGCCCGATTGTGCTAACATAGAGCATAGTAGATTACGAAATATTTTCAGGAGGAAATTTAAATGGGTTGTACTACAATTTTAGTTGGAAAAAAGGCGTCTTATGATGGCTCTACTATGATCGCAAGAAATGACGATTCCGGTTCCGGCCATTATATGCCCAAAAAATTTGTGGTGGTTCATCCGGAGGAACAGCCGCGGAAATATAAATCTGTGATTTCTCATGTGGAAATTGATCTTCCAGATGATCCAATGGGCTATACATCTGTGCCAAATGCAGTAGACGGTGAAGGAATCTGGGCAGCAAGCGGTGTAAATGAGGCAAATGTGGGAATGACTGCTACAGAAACGATTACCTCCAATCCCCGGGTACTTGGTGCGGATCCTCTGGTAACCTATCAGCCTGCCCAGGACGGTAAAGAGGAAGCAGCCGGTGGAATCGGAGAGGAAGATATTGTATCCATTGTTCTTCCATACATTCACAGCGCCCGCGAAGGGGTAATCCGTCTCGGAAGTATCCTGGAGAAATACGGAACCTATGAGATGAACGGAATTGCTTTCCAGGATCAGAATGAAATCTGGTGGCTGGAAACCATCGGCGGCCATCACTGGATGGCAAGAAAGGTTCCGGATGAGGCGTATGTGGTAATGCCAAATCAGCTTGGAATTGATGAATTTGATTTGGAAAAAGCATTGAAGGATCAGGAAAAATATCAGTGCACATGTGAGGAATATGCGGATCTGGAATACATGTGTTCCGCTGACCTGAAAGAATTTATCAGCAAAAATCATCTGGATCTTTCCATGGATGGTGCATTGAATCCAAGAGATGCGTTCGGAAGCCATGACGATTCCGACCATGTTTATAATACTCCTCGTGCATGGTATATGCTGAGAACCCTGAATCCGAAGACAAAAATCTGGGATGGCGTAAATGCAGAATTTACTCCATATTCTGATGATCTGCCATGGTGCATGATTCCGGAGAAAAAGATTACTGTAGAGGACGTGAAATATGTATTGTCCTCTCATTATCAGGGAACCTCTTATGATCCATACGCTTCCTATGGAGAAAAAGAACAGCGTGGAGCATTCCGTTCTATCGGTGTGAACCGTACAGATTTCCTGTCTCTGATCCAGATGAGACCAGGCATGGAAAAGGACTGCAATATCCTGGAATGGGTTGCGTTTGCATCTAATGCATTTAATGTACTGGTGCCGTTTTATGCCACAATTGATACCACTCCGGACTATTTTTCCAGCACCACCAGAGAAGTAACCACTGACAGTTTCTACTGGGTAAGCCGCATGATCGGTGCCATGGCAGATGCTTCTTATAAGAGCTCCATTTTCCATATTGAACGTTATCAGGAGCGTGTAATGTCAAAAGGCCACCAGCTGATTGGCAAATATGACGCTCTTCTGGAAAAAGAGTCTGACGCAGCGAAGCGAATGTCCCTTCGCCATCAGGCCAACCAGGAAATTGCGGATATGGTGAAAAAAGAGGCTTCTGACACACTGAATAAAGTGCTTTATGAGCTGAGTAATCAGATGAAGAATGCTTATTCCAGGTCTGATGCGTAATGTCAGAGCCTTTTTCAAACACGCTCTAGAAACCTGTGGACAAATTTCTTTCAATTTAATATAATAAAGTGCAGAAAGCAGTTACATAGGGAACCGGAATGAAAATTAAGGAGGCTGGAATGACAATAAAAGAATGTTATGAGAAAGTTGGCTCAGATTACGATGGAGTTCTGAAAAGACTGGGAAGCGAAGCGCTTGTGAAAAGATTTGCGGTGAAATTTCTTAATGATCCGAGTTTTCAGGAGCTGACAGATGGTCTTGCCGCACAGGATGGAGAGAAAGCATTCCGTGCAGCCCATACCCTGAAGGGCGTGTGCCTGAATCTTGGATTTACAGAATTGTATAAGGTCAGTGCAGAGCTTACGGAGGTATTAAGAGGAAGAGAAACCGCAGGAAGTGATGAGCTTTACGCGCAGGTGAAAGAGCAGTACACGACCTTGACAGATGCTATCAGGGAACTGGCCGGTAATTAATGCCTGCTCCTATTCAGCAGATATCATCCCAAGAGATATTTTGTGAACTTCGTTTACAGAAAACCCAAGAAGTACGGTGCGAAAACATGGGAAACATGATTTCTGTGCATCGCGAAGAGTGTAACTATGAAGGAACGGAAGCGGACCTTATGGGCTGCCAGAAGCCATTGCGATTTTGTTTATCGTATTTTTGCATAAGTGGAAAAAGAATACACTGCTTAGTATTGGCGGTGGAACGATTTTGTATATGCTGCTGGTGCAGAGGGTGTTTTAGACTGTGTTTGAAAAAGTATTCCCGCAAATTATGACGCACATCTTGCAGAAAGCCTTTTTCAAACACGCGCTGAAATTGGCAATACACCAAATCTAACGTATCTAATCAGATATAGCAATATTCTATAACGAACTCAAGGTAAAATGAATTATACAAAATCCTCTTATCTTGCTATGATATCTTCAGACAAAAAAGAGAGAAAACATTTCTCTGAACGCGATCATACGAATCTGGAGGAAAATCATGGCAAGAGGAATCAATACAAAATGTTTACATTTGGAAGAAGAGGAAGGCTGTTGTAACAATTATGGCTCTATCAGTTTTCCGATTTATCAGACAGCAACATATGAGCATCCGGCAGTAGGCCAGAGCACAGGCTTTGACTACAGCAGACTGCAGAACCCGACCAGAGAGCATCTGGAAAAAATTGTAGCAGCCTTGGAAAACGGAATCGATGCACTGGCTTTTTCCACTGGAATGGCAGCAATCACTCTGGTAATGGAGCTGTTTAAACCAGGAGACCATCTGATCATAGATGCAGACCTGTACGGCGGAAGCATCCGGCTTTTTGACAATGTTTCTTCGAAAAACGGGATCCATTTTTCCAGAATCGACTGTTGGAAAGAAAATGTGGAAAGTTATGTAAATGAAAACACAAAAGCAATTTATATTGAAACTCCAACCAACCCCATGATGAATGTCACTGATATTGCGGCACTTGCAGAAATTGCAAAAAGACATAATCTCCTTCTCATAGTAGACAATACATTTTTATCTCCATATTTCCAGAATCCACTGGAACTGGGAGCGGACATTGTAGTGCACAGCGGAACCAAATTCCTGGGCGGACATAATGATACCTTGGCAGGATTTCTGGTAACCAACAGAGAGGATATCAGCGAAAAGCTTCGTTTTCTTATTAAAACCACAGGCTCCGGCCTGGCTCCTTTTGACAGCTGGCTGATTCTTCGCGGTATCAAAACTCTTGGAATTCGCATGGAGCAGGCACAGAAAAATGCTTTCAAAATTGCAGAATGGCTGAAAACAAAGAGCGCAGTGACCAGAGTAATCTATCCGGGCTTACCAGAACACCCGGGATATGAGATCATGAAAAAGCAGGCCAGAGGATTTGGCTCCATGCTTACCTTCCAGCTGGAAAGCAAGGAGTTTGCCCTTTCTGTTCTGGAAAAAGTGCGGATGATCAAGTTTGCAGAAAGTCTTGGCGGTGTGGAGACGTTGATCACATATCCAACTACCCAGACGCATGCGGATGTGCCGAAGGAGATACGGGAACGCAACGGAATTACAGAGGCAACCCTTCGCCTCTCTGTTGGAATCGAGGATGCCCAGGATCTTCTTGATGAATTTGAAAAAGTATTTGCAGAAACAGAGGAAGAATTATATGGCGGAAAGAAATCTTGATTTTGATAAAGTGATTAACAGAAAAAATACCAGATGTCTGAAATATGATTTTGCAGTAAAAAGGGGAAAACCGGCAGATGTGCTGCCTCTCTGGGTTGCAGACATGGACTTTGAGACCTCTTCTTATATTGAAGATGCGCTGGTGGCGCGTGCAAAAGAGGGGATTTTCGGATACAGTGAGGTGCAGACCCCTTATTTTGAAATCATTGCAAACTGGATGAAGCTCCACCACAACTGGGAGATCCAGGAGGATTGGCTGATCAAAACACCAGGAGTTGTTTTTGCCCTGGCGATGGCGGTAAAAGCATATACGCAGCCGGGAGACAGTGTGCTGATCCAACTTCCCGTTTATTATCCTTTTTCAGAGGTTATTCAGGACAATGGCAGAAAAGTAGTGAGCAGCAATCTTTATCAGGGAGAAGACAACCGTTATCACATCGATTTTCAGGATTTTGAGAAGAAAATCGTGGAGGAAAATGTAAAACTGTTTTTCCTGTGCAATCCGCACAATCCGGTGGGAAGAGTGTGGAGCGCAGAAGAATTGGAAAAAATAGGAGATATCTGCGTAAAGAATGGTGTGACCGTTGTCAGTGATGAAATCCATCAGGATTTTGTTTTTAAGGGAAAGCATCAGGTGTTTGCCGGCCTGAAAAAGGAGTTTCAGGATATTTCCATTACCTGCACTTCCCCAAGTAAAACTTTCAATCTTGCAAGTATGATGATTTCCAATATTTTTATTCCCAATCCGGAGCTTCGCCGAAGATTCCGGAAGCAGCTGGATGCGGCAGGAATCAGCCAGCTTGGGGTTCTGGGACTGGTGGCAACAGAGGCCGCTTATTCCAAGGGAGAAGAGTGGTACCAGGCGATGCATGCTTATGTGGAGGCGAACATCAACTACACAAAAGAGTATGTGGAAAAATATCTGCCTGGGGTAAAGATGACAGATCTGGAAGGCACGTATATGGTGTGGCTAGACTTCCGTGAGACAGGCCTGACTGTTGAGGAACTGGAGGATTTGATCCTTAACAAGGCCAGACTTTGGCTTGACAGTGGAAAGATTTTCGGAAAAGCAGGCGAAGGATTCCAGAGGATTAATGTGGCGTGTCCAAGAGCAACGCTGACGGAGGCGTTGGAGCGGATTAGAAAAGCGTGTTACTGTTCACTCCGTTCACAGTAACACGCTTCGCGATGCACAGAAATCATGCTTTGCATGATTTCGCGCCGCAACTCTCGGGTTTTCTGTGAACTTTGTTCACAAAAAACACCTCGCGGAATGCTACCAGTGAACAGTAACTAGAAAAGCACTTTAAATGGAGATATTTTTACTTTTTGTTGTGTATAGCGCATAGGAATGGTAAAATAGAAAAAACATTTTGCGCATACACAGGAGAAAACCATGACCAACAAAATCGACCGTGAAGATATGCTGGCGCTGACCAGGAGGATGAATGTTGCCCGGAGTTCTTTTACAAGGATTGCGGGATGTTATGTGGATAAGGACGGGGACTTTGACGGCAGCTTTAACGTGAATTTTTTAAAGCTGTCCGCCGCAGAAAAGAAGAAAAACATTGAGCTTGCCAAGGTAGTTCCCTTTGCAGCAACAAATGTAAATCTGAAACGTTATGAATTTGCAGATGCAGACAGAAGGCCAGGAACCGTGTGGCAGCTTTTGATGGCAATCCGGGAATGTGGGCTGAAAAACGATGCTCTTATGGACAGCTTCTATGATCTTGTAATGGAGAATTATAAAAGCAGGAGACCTTATGCAGTTTATATTTTCCACGACAGATATGATATTCCGGCAAAGGCAGCAGATAAGGAGCGGCTGGGGGAATCAGAAGCTGTTTTTGAATATCTGATCTGTGTAATTTGTCCTCTTGCAGATGAATACGAGCCAGGTGAGCCGGAGTGCGGCTTTCTTTTTCCGGCATATACAGATGGAGGCGCAGACCTGAACCATGTTGCCGTGTTCCAGAAGGATGCAGACAGACCGCATCTGGAACTGGTGAGGTCGATTTTGCGGGTGAAATAATAAAAATTTAACAGTTGCTTTTGCAAAATATAAAAAAGGTACTCTGTTATATTGGTATCAACATAATTGATATTAATATAACAGAGTACCTTTTTACATAGTCTGGAGTTGTACTTTATGGGATATTTTCGTATTCCCGTATGATCTCCTTTGCAGCTGCATACTTCGTCCGCCAGTGCTTTAGCTGCATTGGATCCGGCGTGACGGAAGAAAGCCGCGTTTCATCTGAATTATGGGCGAGATCCGCAATCTTTACCTTACGAGCCAGCGGATTTTCGCAGAGTCTGCGTACATAATCCAGATAATCATCGGAAGGATCGTGTGTAAGCAGCTGGACTGCCTCTGTGATCTCTCTTGGAAATTCCGCTTCCAGAGCAGGAAGAGTCAGGGCAGTATCTTCCAGAACGTCATGAAGCAGGGCGATACAGGTGGTAGTTTCATCTGTCATTTGTTCTGCAAGATGAACCGGGTGAAGAATATAAGGAACCCCACTCTGGTCATATTGACCTTCATGTGCTTTATATGCAATTTTTATGGCTTTTATGGTTAAGGGAGTATAGACCATAGTTTATTCTGCAGGTGCAGCCTCCGTATCTGTATTTAATGGAGTAAAAGCTGCCAGAATTTCATCTGTTTCTGCGGTGGTATCTGTGGTGTATGATAAAATAATGGAGACAAACTTTCCTCCCTGTTTGCGGGTACAATATTTCTGAAGAACTTCATAGTCATTGACTGCCACACTTGTTTCCATAACACGGAAATCCTGTCCGGCAATCTGTATATCTGTTACGTCTGAATAAGTATAGCCCATCCCGGTAGCATCCAACATCTGCTGTGCAGTCAGAAAATACTGGTCGACAGTCATATTTTCCAGAGAAGCATCCTCAACAACTAAGGAAACATTAGGAAAACCAGAGATAGAAGAAGCCATCATTTCATAAACGGTTCCTGACAGGGCGTCATCTCCAAGCTCCACGCCGGAAGATTCTTCCAGGGTGGTCTGTCCCTGCTTCATAACAGACTGAAGCTCTTCCTCTGTATTCATGACTACTGTTTCCGGTGGTGTGAATTTCAGATTCAGCCATTCACTCTGAAAATCAGTGTCTGTGATGGTGCCTTTTTCATAAGGGGAATCAGAAGTATCTGTAGCACTCTGTGTATGTGTCTCTTGTTCATTATCTGCTGCATCAGCTGTCTGTGAGGTCTCCTCCGCCAGTACTGGGACAACAGCACCGGTGCAAAGGGAAAAAGCCAGCACAGCCGGTATTAGTAAGCTCTTTTTTCTTCGCATGAATTCGGTATCCTCCTAAGATTTATAATGTCAGAAAAGTTTGATGCGTTTGTTGAATAAAGATGGGGATGAAATATCCCACAAATTGTGATGCACATTTTGCAGAAAGCCTTTTTTAAACATGCTCTGATGTCGTGAAACTATTATAGCAAATTCGAAATTACTTTCCTAGTGATAAAAGGTAGAAAAAAACGTGAAAAAATTGTGAAGGGTTACTGTTTCAGGCGAAAATTGCAGAGCGCCTGCGCTGTTACTGTTCATTTCGTTCACAGTAACGCGCTTCGCGGAACGTTACCAGTGAGCAGTAACGCTGCGCTACTGTCCTGTTTGGTGATTTGCTGTGGGGAGTTGCGTTTCCTGTCATATTTCGTTATAATAAAAGCCAAAGACTCAAAAACAGATTTTTACCGATTGACAACTTATTATACAAGGAGTTTCTATATGAGCTTTTGGAATACCCTGAAACAGAAATTACGAAGCTTTATTCCGGTAAGCCGCACCTATATGGACAATAAGCTGCGTGAACTGGAAAAAGAGAATAGACGCCAGGAAAAAATCCTCCTGGAGCTTCAGAAAAACAGCCAGTCCATGCTGGAGCTGAAGGAATATGTGTCACAGGAACTGCATCGCCGGGACGACTGGGGAAAACGGGCTGCACAGGTGCTGCGTGAAGCGAAAGAACGCCAGATCTGGGTGATCAAATGTCCTGCTCCTGAGGAAAAAAAGATCCGTTGGGGCGATTATGCGTATGCCGTTGCCTTGAAACGTTACCTGGATCGAATGGGAATGTACACTATAATTGACCTGCACGAAGACTGGGACTGTGAAGTAAACGCAGATGTGGTTCTTGTACTTCGAGGCTGCGAATTTTACCGTCCGGATCGCCGGAACACCAAATGCCTCTATATTATGTGGAATATCAGCCACCCGGAGATGGTTACCCAAGAAGAATACCAGCTCTATGATATTGTATGCGTAGGTTCCCGCCATTATGCCAGGGAGCTTCAGGCGAAGCTTACGGTTCCTGTTTATCCATTGCTTCAGTGTACGGACACTGAGCTTTTTTACCCGGATCAGGCAGCTGAATGCAGCCGTGGAAAAGATTATTTATTCATCGGAAATTCCCGTGGCGTAGCCCGCCCCTGCGTACTCTGGGCAGCCCAGGATAAGCTTCCGCTGAAAATCTGGGGTGCCGGCTGGAAAGCCATGTTAGGCCCGGATAAGACCATGGTACAGGACGTTTTCATCGAAAACAGCCAGATTCCCGTCCTTTACCGAAGTGCCCGCGTCACATTGAACGACCACTGGAAAGACATGCTGGATTATCAGTTTGTGAATAATCGTATTTTCGATGCCCTGGCCTGCGGTCTCCCGGTAATATCTGACTGCTGCGATGAGCTCAGGGAAATCTTTCCGGAAGCAGTGCTGTACTATAGCAATAAAGAAGAATTCCACCAGTGCGTGAAGAAAATTGAGAACAACTATGAAGAAGTGAAAGCAAAAGTCGACGAGCAGTGGCCGGTGATTAAGGAGCAATATTCCTTTGAGGCGAGAGCGCGGGAACTGGTGGAGATTGTGGAGAAACACAGAACGGAGAATTCATGGCCTCAATAAAAACAATATCAAAAATTCTGATCATTATACCAGCTTACAATGAAGCTGGATGCATAGAAAAGGTAGTAGATAATTTGGAAAGGAATTATCCTCAATATGATTACGTGGTGATCAATGATGGCTCCACCGATGATACCCGTAAGATATGTGCCCGCCGCGGTTATAATTTCATGGATCTTCCTGTAAACACCGGGCTTTCCGGCGCGATCAAAAGCGGTATGCGCTATGCGAACTATTATGGATATGATTACGTTCTCCAGCTGGACGGCGATGGTCAGCATGATCCAAAGTATATAGAGGATATGATTACGGAGATGGAGCGGACCGGTTGTGACATTGTGATCGGGTCCAGATTTAAAACCCAGCGGAAGCCTGTTAATTCCAGAATGATTGGAAGTCAGCTGCTTACCTACGCCATCATGATAACCACAGGCGGGAAATATATTGGAGATGTAACTTCCGGAATGCGCCTTTTTAATAAGCGCATGATCAAACGCTTTGGCTACGATATCAATTACAGTCCGGAACCGGATACCCTGGCATACCTTTTGAATTGCGGGGTAAAGATTGAAGAAGTGCAGGTAGAAATGCACGAGCGAATTGCCGGAACCAGCTACCTGGATTTCAAAAATTCCATTTGGTATATGATGAAAATGTTCTTTTCTATTTTTATTTTTCAATGGGTGCGTAAACGAGAGAAAGGAGACAAAAAATGAGCGACACGCTGAAAGGTTTACTTATTATTGCCTCTGTTCTGACTGTTGGATGGATTCTTCGAAAAATCCGAAAAAATAAAGTCAAAATGGAGGACGCTATTTTCTGGATTTTTTTTGCGGCCATTTTACTTTTGCTGGCAATCTTTCCGGAAATTTCCTATGAATTGTGTCGTATATTCGGAATTATGTCACCAAGTAATCTGGTGTTTCTGGTGATCATTTTCCTGCTGGTAGAGAAAATATTTACCCTGTCCATCGTTGTCTCCCAGCTAGAGGACAAAATCGGCGTATTATCTGCGGAGGTTGCCCTTCGCTCCAAGGCGGAAAATAAAAAGATCGAGAAAATAGACGAAAAAGAAAACATGTTAGAGCAGGAAGAATTGGAAAAGCAGGAAATTCAGTCGGAAATCGGTATGGGGGAAGGACGGTAGGCTATGAATATGGTTCACACATTTGCAATTTGTGCTTATGGCGAGAGCCCTTATTTGGAAGAATGTATACAGTCTCTTTTAAATCAGAAAACAGAAAGCAAAATTCTGATTGCCACATCCACCCCGAACAGCCAGATCCTGGAGATGGGCGAGAAGTACGATATTCCCATTTTTGTTAATTACCTTGAAAAAGGTCTGGCAGGAGACTGGAATTTCGCATATAACTGCGCCAATACACCTCTGGTAACCCTTGCACATCAGGACGACCGTTATTACGAGAATTACACAGAGGATATTCTGGCAGCAGCAAAAAAGTGCCGTCATCCTCTTATTTTATTTACAGACTATAACGAACTTAGAAACGGCAAGACAGTAACAGACAATCGCCTGCTTAAGGTAAAACGCCTGTTGTTGAGCCCGTTGAAGCTTCCGATATTCTGGAAAAGCCGCTTCATCCGAAGACGAATCCTGTCCATAGGCTCCGCAATCTGCTGTCCTGCTGTAACCCTTGTCAAAGACAATCTGCCCGGTTTTTCCTTTAAAAACAACATGAAAAGCAACATTGATTGGCAGGCTTGGGAGGTACTTTCCAGGCGAAAAGGCGAGTTTGCATACACTGCAAAGGCAGGAATGGAGCACCGGATCCATCAGGAATCCACAACCTCGGAACTGATTGAGGAAAACGGAAGAAGAGCGGAAGACTTATATATGTTCCGGAAATTCTGGCCGGGGTGGATTGCGAAAATGATTGAGAGGGTTTACCAGAAGAGTGAAGAATCTAATGAGGTGTGAAGAGAATTAAGGAGAAAATCATGCCGGAAGTATCTGTCATTATTCCAGTATATAATAGTGAAAAATATGTAGAAAAATGTATCTGCTCGGTTATGGCGCAGACTTTACCCGAACTGGAAATCATTATAATCAATGATGGGAGTATAGATGAAAGTGGGAAAATTCTGCGTAAATTGGCGCAGAAAGACAGCCGGATTATTCTGTTAGAACAGGAAAATAAAGGCGTGGCAGCAGCCAGAAACCTGGGTGTAGAGAAAGCAACCGGAAAATACCTTACATTTGTGGATGGAGACGATTACCTGCAGGAAGACTATATTGAAAAAATGTACAGTCTTGCGGAAAAAGAAACTCTTGATATGGTAATATGTGGCCTGACTTATGTGGACGAAGGTGGAAAAGAGCTGAATAAGATTATTCCGGGTGTGTATAAACGTTTGGAAAATGAGGAGTGGACATTCCGAATTTCAGCAGTATGTTCCCATTTATACAAACGGGAACTGTGGGAAAAGTATGACGTGAAATTTCAAAGCGGTGAGCGGGGGGAGGATATGCCGGTATCCCTGCTTTTTTCTGCTGTATGTCCACGAATCGCTACCCTGCCGGAATGCGGGTATTATTATGTGCAGCACGCATCGTCAGCGATTCACAATTTCAAAGGTTTGGAAAAATACTCTCTTCCGTATAAAGGCCTGGAAAATACTTTAACCAGAGTAAATAAAATTGGAATTCAGAACAGTCCGGAATTCTATGAGTTGTTTGTTCTGAGAATTTTTGCAACATGTCTTTTTCAACTCGCCCCAGGAGCAAGATGGGAGAAAATCAGGGAATTGTGCGATTATATTAGCTGTACGGTAAATACATATTTTCCAACTTATTGGAAGAACAGCAAAGCAAAGCTGAATGCAAAGGTAGACATTCCATTTACGCAGAAAGCAGCAGTAAAAGTATTGCAGTTTCTATTAAAAACAAAACTTCTTAGATTCTTTGGGCGGCTGATCAGTAAAAAAAAATAATAAAAAAGATTGTGTGGCGTGTTATTTCCGATACTTCATATTAAGCGTTGAAATAAAATTTCAGTAGAAATATTAAGAGGAATACAAATGGAATACGTAAGCTTCGTGATACTGCATTATAAAGATTATTCAGTAACAGACACCTGTGTCCAGTCCATATTGGCAATGGAACAGCAGGAACGAATTAGAATTGTGGTTGTGGATAACGATATTCAGAAAAAAGAAAAGGATAGGCAGGAACTGCTCCAAAAATATCAGGAGAATTCCAGAATCAAGGTTTTACAAATTAAAGAAAATGGCGGCTTTTCTTATGCAAATAATCAAGGATATCAGTATGCCAGAGAACATTTCGGGAAAAGTTATATTGTCGTTTTGAATAATGATATTGAATTTACTCAAAAAGATTTTATCAGCAGATTGGAGCAGAGCTATCAAAATAATCAATGCTATATCCTGGGACCCGACGTGATCAGGCAGAGCACCGGTGAACATCAGAACCCAATGGATACCAGACTCCGAACGAAAGAAGAAGCAGAGTATACCATAAAAATGAACCGCCTGGCGTTACGCTTTTACCCCATTATGTATCCTGTCGTTTACCATATGCTGCAAAAAGCAGAGAAAAACAAATTGGTAAATCAGGAAAAACAACTGGCAAACTATAGTCAATCCCAGAAAGACATTGTTCCCTTTGGCGCATGCCTTATCTTTACTCCGCTATTCGTCGAAAAAGAAGAAAAAGCCTTTGAGCCAGAAACCCAGTTTTTCTACGAAGAATATATACTGACGCTGCGTTGTCAACAAAAAGGATATAATATTGTGTATGATCCTTCCATGTCAGTGAAACATGAAAGCGGCGCAGCAACCAAGAAAAGCTATGGGACAGAAAAGAAGCGGATTCGGTTTATGATGGAAAAGACAGCCGGGGCGTGCGAGGTGTATTTGGAGATGTTGGGAGAGCGGCAAAAATCTTGTCTTTTATAGGTATATGTGTTAAAATTACCTCGCTATTTATTGTATGAAACTATATTAAAATTGCAATATAGGTGCTATTAATGAAGAAAATTTTGTATCTGATGGGAATTGACTGGTATTGGATAAAACAACGTCCTCAGATCATTGCAGAAATGTTGGATAGGGATTATGATGTAACGGTAGCATATTATAAAGAAGTCGTTGTAAAGCAATCCCTGCGCAAAAATAATGATGAATTAGAAAAAAGTATTCCAATTTCAGCAATTCCATATCGTGATAAGAATATAATTGCTCATTTTATTCAAAAAATCTTATTTCAGAAAGTAATGAAGAATGTAGAGCAATATGATATAGTATGGATTAGTCATCCGCTACTATATCGGTATTTGCCAGGAAATTATAAGGGTAAAATAGTTTATGACTGTATGGATAACCATGAGGCTTTGTGCAGCGATGAAAATATATGTCAAGTAATAAAAAAAACAGAGCAGCAATTGGTAAACAGAGCAGATATAGTATTTGCAAGCAGTTCCGGTCTGTTACAAAAAGTACAGAAACTAGGTGGCGAAGGGAAAAGTGTATTATTAAGAAATGGCTTTGTATCAGAGCACATTTATCCACCAGAGCCTGTCAGACACAAGAATAAGGAAGCATACAAAATTGGTTATTTTGGCACGATTGCTGAATGGTTCGATTTTCCATTATTATTGAAAAGTCTGGATTTATATCCTGATTTGGAGTACTATTTATGGGGACCGGTGTCGAATGTCGAAGTGCCGCAACATCCGCGTATAAAAATGCAAGGGGTGGTGGAACACAGCAAACTGTGGGAAAATGTGAAAGATATGGATGCGCTTATAATGCCCTTTAAGGTGAATGACATTATAAGGGATGTGGATCCGGTAAAATTATATGAATATATAAGTATGGGGAAAAATGTAATTACAGTAGCGTATGATGAAGTTCTGAGATTCGCTCCGTTTGTATTTTTTTACAAGAATGCAGAGGAATATGAAAATATTATAATAAAGTTATACGAAGATGAAGTGAATTGTAAATATGATTCTATTTCACAAAAAGAATTTTTAGATGATAATTCGTGGGAAAAGAGATGGGAAATAATAAAAGAAATAATGTAAAGTATTGGGAGAAAAATTAATGGTTGAAAATTTTGATTATTCTAAGACACCAGGAAAAATACGTAAAAGATTTTATGCACCGGAAGTTAGTACAGCGTTAGTTTCAATAATTACACCATATTATAATGCAGGGAAATATTTTGAAGAAACATTCAATTCAGTGATGAATCAAACATTTCCATGGTTTGAGTGGATAATTGTAAATGATGGAAGTACAAATGAAGAAGATGTTAAAATTTTAGAAAAATTTGCTAAAGAAGACACTCGAATCCGTGTGATTAATCAAGAAAATGGTGGACAATCATGTGCGAGAAATACAGGAGTTAATAATGCAAAAACAGATTTGGTTGTTCCCTTAGATGCAGATGATCTTATTGCACCTCCTTATTTAGAATATTTGTATTGGGCATTGCAGGAAAATCCAGATGCAGCATGGGCATATACAGATAGCTATGGATTTGGTACCCAAGAGTATGTATGGAAGTATCCATTCAATGCTGAACGAATGAAAAAGGAGAATATGCTCGTTGCAACTGCTATGATTCGAAAAAAAGATTTCGATGATATTGGTGGCTATAAAATTGAAAAGTGGCGCTATAATGAAGACTGGCGCTTTTGGCTGGAAATGCTTGAGCAACATAAAAAACCAGTACATGTGAGCGGAGAACTATTTTGGTATCGAAGACATGATACTGGTATGCTGACAACTTTAAACAATGATGAAGAAAGAAATAAATTTAGTGAAAATATTATAAAAGAAGCTGCAGCAAATGTCGACACTACTGTACAGTCGATTGAATATCCAAGAAGAAAAACGGCATATTCATTTTATAAGCCTAAATACACAGAATGGGAAAGGAAAAGTAATCCGACCAAAATTGGAAAAAGAGTTATGTGGCTGATTCCATGGATGGTAATGGGAGGCGCAGATAAATTCAATTTAGATGCGATTGCAGGGTTGAATAAAAAAGGGTATGAGAATTATGTTTTAACAACCTTGATAAATGATAATGATTGGAAACAGAAATTTGAAGAATATACGGATGAAATATTCTGTATGGCTGATTTTATGGATCCATCGAGATATATAGAGTTTGTGGCATATTTTATTCAGAGCAGGCAAATTGATGTAATGGTTGTGACAAACTCATATGATGGATACTATATGCTTCCGTGGCTCAGAATGCATTTTCCAGAACTTGTAATTATCGATTATATTCACATGGAGGAATGGTATTGGAAAGCAGGAGGACATGCGAGAGCTTCAAGTGCACAAAATGGTATATCAGAAAAAACTTTTGTATGTAATAGTGCTACACGCAAGGTAATGACAGATATATTTGATTGTGATCCTGAACGTGTTGAATGTATGTATATCGGAGTTGACCACAATTACTACGATAGAAACAAAGAAAATGCAGGATATTTACATGAAAAACTGAATTTGGATAAACAAAGACCCATTGTATTATTTCCATGTAGAATTCATGAACAAAAACGTCCGTTTATGTTATTAGATATTGCTGAAGGAGTAATAAAAAACGTCCCTGATGTAGCGTTTGTGGTTGTTGGAGATGGTCCTCAACTTGACGAACTAAAAGAGACAATACATAGAAAAAGTTTAACAAGAAACATTTATTGTATTGGTCGGAGTAATGATATGAGAGCCTGCTATCGTGATAGCAAGGTAACCTTAATTTGTTCACTGAAAGAAGGTCTAGCATTAACCGCATATGAATCATGCTCTATGGGGGTACCAGTGGTTTCAAGTGATGTTGGAGGACAGGGAGATTTAATTGGAAATGATGTTGGTGCATTGATTCCATTGCAGCAAAGCGAAGAAATGGATTTGAATAAAAGAGAATTTCCAGAAGCTGAAGTTATGGAATATGTAGTTAATATAACTAAAATATTGACTAGACCTGATCTTGCAACTAAAATGTCAGAGAATTGCAGGAGAAAAATAGAAGCGGGATTCTCGCTTGAAAAAATGGTAGAGCATTTTGATTGTGAATTAAGAAGTTTATGTACCGATACTGCTGCCAGAGAAAAAAGACATAGTATTTCTTATGCTTTACAGCAAACTCCTAATTTTCCGGCAGATTACTATACTATGTACTGTGAATACAAAAGAAAAGAAGAAGAGTGTGAAGAAATTTGGAATACGCGTACATGGTTGCAGAGTAAGTTAGATGAAGCATATAGTAAGCCAGATGGAAGCTTAATAAAAATATACAAGAAAATAATTGGATTGCCTGTAGTTGGAAAGACATTGGAAAAAATAATTCATAACATTGTGAGTTTTATTACACGAAAAAAGGCATAAATGATGGAGGCATCTTTGAATGAAATATGGTGTCATTGTATACAAAAAAACTAAAAATATTGGTGATGATATACAAAGTTATGCAGCGGCTCAATTATTACCCCAAGTAGATTATTATATTGAAAGAGAGCATCTTGATGTTTTTCGTTCCAATGAACAGGAGGCTGTTAATGTTATTGTTAACGGTTGGATGATGTATAACAAATTAGGGTGGCCAATCTCTCCGTGCATAAATCCATTATATTTGTCTATGCACTTTTGGGAAAATGATGCTCTAGGGGTTAATGATTTATTTTTGCAAGGGCTTGGTAGCGAAGATTTAAGAAAACATGAACCGGTAGGCTGCAGAGATAAGGAAACGCAACAGTTTTTAGAAAAAGCCGGAATAAAGACATGGCTTAGTGGTTGTGTTACATTAACGCTTACAGCAAAGTATCCTAGAAATAATGATAAATATATATGTTTGGTTGATGTGCCTGATAGTGTGGAAACGTATATAAAGAATAGATATCCTGGAATTAAGATTCATAAAGTATACCATGAAGGGGAAAAGGTAGTATTACAGGAGAATACTTGGCAGGAACGTTTCATAAATGTTGAAAAATATCTGGAAATTTATCAAAATGCACAGGCAGTAATAACTTCTAGACTACATTGTGCTTTACCCTGCTTAGGATTGGAAACACCGGTATTGTTATTATTGGATGATGATATTGCTGAGCAGGGAAGATTTGATGGTTTGGAAGACCTGGTATTGCATGGATCTGTTGAGAAATTTATCAATGGTAATGTTCAATTTGATTTGGAAAATCCACCACAAAATTTAAAAAAATATCACACATATCGGGATAGAATATTTCAAGAGGTGGAGCTGTTTATAAAAAACAGTTCTTTACATCGGGAAAAATTGAAAGAACGATATGAAAAATATGATAGTGAATGGGAAAAAAGAGCACTCTGGAAGGATGAACAAATAACACGTTTGATGCATTCGGCAATAATACAGTGGAATGAAAGGCATAACAATTTAGAAGAACTCCAGAAGGGAAAGAATTGGCTGGAAGAGCAGTATTATAATTTTAAAAATGATAATAGCAGATTAATATCTGCTCAACAAAAAATTCAAGCTGAAAATCAAGAACTGCTAGATAAAAATGCTCGTTTGCAGATAACAAATTCAAATCTAAAAACACAGGTTAAAGAAAAAATATTACAAAATGACGAATTGAATAATCAAATCTTCCTGTTAGAAAATAGTAATGCAGATTTGAAAATTCGACATAATATATTGAATCAAAAAATTGCAGAGCTGCAGGAAAAGAAAGATGAATTGAACACTTGTAATTCTTTTCTAGTGCGTCAAAATGAAAAATATTATCAAAGCATAGAGGAACTAAAAAATTCTATTTCATGGAAAATTGGCTGGGTAATTACTGCAATTCCACGAAAAATAGTAAAGCTTTTAAAGAAGTTTTAATTAATAGGAGCAAAGGTAGATGCTTAAAGTTTTAAGTGTTATTGGCACACGGCCAGAAGCTATAAAAATGTGCCCATTGATCAAGGAAATGGAAAAAAATACAAGTATACAAAGTGTAGTTTGCTTGACAGGACAGCACCGGGAAATGTTAAATCAGGTAATTGATATATTTAAGACCAATGTAAATTATAATTTAGATATTATGCAACCAAGGCAATCATTAACCATGATTACTAGTTGTATTTTGCAAAAGATCGAATCAGTATATATAAATGAAAAGCCGGATCTGGTTTTAGTGCATGGGGATACTACGACTTCATTCGTAGCTGCGTTAGCTGCTTTTTATCAGAAAATTCCAATTGGTCACGTAGAGGCTGGTTTAAGAACTTATGATAAATATTCTCCATTTCCCGAAGAAATGAATCGTACGTTAACTAGTAAAATTGCTGAACTTCATTTTGCTCCAACAAGAAATAATTGCGAAAATTTGATTAAAGAGGGTATAAAGAAAGATATTTACATTACGGGTAATACTGTAATTGACGCTTTTTCGACTACGGTGAAAAAAAATTATATATTTAAGAATAGTAAACTTAATGATATACTTGCAGATGAAAAAAAAGTTGTATTGATAACGGCTCATAGGAGAGAAAACGTTGAATATGGATTGAAGAATATCTGTTTAGCAATAAAAGAAATATCTTATGCTTATCCTAACTTAAATTTTGTATATCCAGTTCATCCGAACCCAATGGTGCGAAATATTGTAAATGAATATTTGGGGGGGATTACAAATGTCTATTTGTTAGAACCTATTGACGTGGAGGATATGCATAATTTGCTAAGTAGGAGTTATCTGGTATTAACCGATTCTGGAGGGCTTCAGGAAGAGGCACCGCATTTTGGAATTCCTGTATTGGTGTTACGAAATGAGACAGAAAGACCAGAAGCGGTTAAGGCGGGGACTGTAAAGGTGGTTGGGACAAATGAGAATAATATTGTAAATGAAGTGAAGAAGTTATTAGAAGATTCACAAGAATACAAAAAAATGTCAAAAGCTATAAATCCATATGGGGATGGAAATGCAAGTCAAAGAATAGTTAGACACATACTTGAGTGGAGGAAAAATGATTAGAACAGTAAAAGAACTTTATAATTATCGCGAAATGATTTCGAGTTTAATAAAACGCGATTTAAGAGGAAAGTACAAGGCATCAGCACTTGGATTCTTATGGACTTTTTTAATCCCGCTTTTTCAGCTTGTTATTTATAACTTTATTTTTTCAACAATATTAAGATCGGATATAAAAGATTTTTATATATTCCTTATAGCTGGACTGTTTCCATGGAATTTTTTTAGCGCATGTGGAACTAGTGGTGCTTCGTGCATTGTTAATCAAGAAAATTTGATAAAAAAGATCTATTTTCCAAGGTTAGTATTACCGGTTTCTTTTGTAACTAGTTCTTTTATAAATATGTTATTAACATTCATAGTTGTTTTTGTGGTTTTGGTATTTTCAGGACATGGTGTAAATGCTTTGGCATTAGCTTATTTACCGGTAGTCATGCTTATTGAATACATTCTTTCATTGGGACTTTGTATGCTTACATCAGCATTAACGGTGTATTTTAGAGATTTGGAGTATATTATGGGGATTTTAATGATGGCGTGGATTTATTTGACACCAGTATTTTTCGAAATGAATATTGTGCCAGATAAATTTGTAGCGATTTTTAATATAAATCCAATGACACCAGTGATTGTTGCTTATCAGCAGATTTTATATTATAAACAAATTCCTGAAATGGGAAATTTATTACATGCAACGTTTTTGGGAGTGGTTGTGTTAATAATTGGCTATTTAGTGTTTGACAAGATTCAGAAACGATTTGTTGAGGAATTGTAAATATGAATAATGATATCGTCGTTAAAGTTGAAAACGTTAAAAAAAGTTTTAAGATATACTATGACAGAAACAAAACGCTGAAAGATATACTTTCTATGCCTGGACGCGGTAGAGAGGAAAAAAGAGAAGTTTTAAAAGGAATTAGTTTTAATGTGAAAAGAGGAGAAGCAATTGCGCTTATAGGCAAGAATGGTTGTGGAAAAAGTACAATGCTAAAACTCTTAACCAAAATTATATATCCCGACTCTGGAAACATAGAAGTAAAAGGAAAGGTTTCGAGTCTTATTGAATTAGGTGCAGGTTTTCATCCTGATATGAGTGGTCGTGAAAATATTTACTTGAATGCATCAATATTTGGTCTGACGAAAAAGGAAATAGATGAGAAATTAGACGATATAATCGCCTTTTCAGAGTTAGAGAGTTTTATCGATAATCCTGTTAGAACATATTCTTCAGGTATGTATATGCGTTTGGCTTTTTCTGTTGCGATTAATGTTCAGGCAGAAGTACTGCTTATTGATGAAATTTTAGGCGTAGGAGATGTCAGCTTTCAGAAAAAGTGTTTTGAGAGATTGAAAGAAATTAAGGAAAACGGTGCAACAATTGTTATTGTTTCGCATTCTATGGGGCAGATAGAACAAATTTGTGATAGATGTATCTGGATTTGTGATGGGGTAATTAAGGAAGAAGGAAAAACCAAAACTGTTGATGCTCATTATTATCAATATATGGAAGCAGAAAGATTGGGGCGTATCGAGAAAGACGAAGCTGAGGAAAGAAAAGTAAAAAAAGAAAAAACTGAAGAGATGGAGTTACCTGCATTCTGTAGTAAACATGCGAAAAGAAAAGGTGGCGAGGATGTTTTCTTTGATGATATTGTTCTGACAAATGATGTAGGGGAAGAAACTGTTGTATATAATTCTGAAAGCAATATTCATTTAAAAATAACCGTTAAATCAAAATTGGTAGATTGCAATGCTAATTTCTCTGTCAGCATATGTAATAGAGAAGGACAGGTTTATTATGGGACTAATCTTGTTGCAGAACGAGGCGATTTATTAAGGCTTAGAGGAAATAACGAATTTTCTGTTACTTTTGATAAATTAAATTTGCTTAGCGGTAAATATTATGTTAATGTAGGCTTGTATAACAAGCAAAATGATGTTCTGGATGAAATAAAATTGGCAAAAAGTTTTTTAATACATTCGGATTATGATTTGAAGGAGACTGGAATTATTCATGTTGATCATAAATGGGATATGGGCAAGGTGGATATAATTTCATATGAGTAATTACATATTAGAAAAATAATGGAAAAGGGAGTATGCTATGAATGTTGAATTCGAGTATGAGAAACAACCAGGATTAAGAAGAAAGTGTTATAAGAGTTCTTCAATTCCGCATTTTGTAAGCATTATAACTCCCTTTTATAATGCGGGAAAATATTTTGAGCAAACGTTTAACTGTGTAATGAATCAAACTTTTGAATGGTTCGAGTGGATTATTGTAGACGATGGAAGTACGAATGAAGCGGATCTTGCTATATTGGAAAAATTAGCAGTGACAGACAGCAGAATAAAATTATATCATATAGAAAATCGAGGACCAGCAGGAGCTAGAAATTATGCTGTGTCGAAATCAAATACTGACATAATTGTCCCATTAGATGCAGATGACTTAATAGAGGCTGTATATCTGGAGGAAACTTTTTTTGCTTTGTATTTTAATCCAACAGCTTCGTGGGCATATACAGACAGTGTAGGATTTGGAGAACTGCAATATGTATGGAAAGTACCATTTGATTCAAGAAAATTGAAAAGAAAAAATTTTTTAATAAATATAGGAACAATACGTAAAAAAGCCTTTCTGGAAGTTGGTGGCTATGATGATGCCCAAAGATACTCACATGAAGATTGGAATTTGTGGTTACGATTTTTGGCGCGAGGTGATTATCCAATACATATTGGTAGCGTATTAGCTTGGTATCGAATCAGTTCAAATGGGGCGTTGCATGAGACGAATGATTCTAAAAAAACAAAAAAGAGAGCCTATGAACGAATTCATGAGGTTGCAAAAAAAATTTCAACTTCTATAGATGCAACTGAATATCCCAGAACGTTTAAAATGGAAAAAAACAGGAAAATTACATGTTCGAAATGGGATTGTCTTAAAGAAAAAAAATCATATGAAATTTTGTTATTGCTTCCCTCTTTGCAAAAAGAATATATAAAATTATTGGATAATCTGAATATAGAAAATGTACATATTGGAATTATGACGACTGAAATAAGTGCTTTTGATTCAATTCAAGAGTTTAGTGCTATAACAGATGATGTTTTTGAATTATGTACATTTTTAGATATAGATGCTTATCCGGAATTTATAAGCTATTATATAAAATCCAGACGAGTAGATGTTGTATTAACGTATGGAAGTGAATATGGTAGTGCAATTACATTGTGGCTAAAAGGTAAATTTCCAGATTTGTTTTGTAATGAATTTGAGAAGATAACGAAAGACTGCATTATAGGAGCCGTTGATAGGGTGAAAGAAAAATCTCAAGAGAAGGAAACAGAGAGACCATATAAAGAAATGGAATTATTAAATCAATATGCTGACAAGTATATTGAAGCATATACTGATAAAACTGTATGTCAAAATATGTATTATGAGTTCCAGAAGAAAGTCGAAGCACATTATGAAAAAGAGAAACGAAAAAAAATTCGATATGCTCGGTTTTTAGATACTAAATTTGGGTCACTGATAAATGAGATTATAGGATTAAATAAGGCGTGAATTATGCTGAATCTGGACAAAGAAATAGAAGAACTAGAAGAAAGTCTTGCACGTTTAGAAAAAAATATTAATGATATTGAGTTTGAAAAAAATCAATATCATGAAGGAATAAAACGTGCTATAAAAAAACAGAATATTAAACAAAATATTCAGCTTATGTTAAATGTTGTCCTTGCCAAAATGGGGAGAATCCCATATTGTTCGGTCGATGATTTTCGTAAAGATATGAGGATACGTCAAGATATACAGGTCATGCGCAATCAATTGGCTGCATTATCATGTTCGAAAGCTATTGTTTTGAAAGATGAAGAAAATTATGTACCTAAAGAAGTGCATGAACCTTCTTTAGAAAAAGATATTGATATAGAGCCATTAAAAAAAGGATACATTGCAATTGTTGTGAATTCTTTGGATCGCGGAGGATTGGAACAAGTAGTTGGCTTATTAGCTCAAGAATTTTATAAAAAGAATATTCCGATTAAGGTGTTATGTCTAGATGATGGCGGCTTAATGGCAGAACGATTAAAACAAGTAGGAATCGAAGTCCTAATATTTCACGGAAAAGGACATGCGTTTAAAACCTACATCAGGAAAAATCCACCTTCTTTGGTCAATACACATTACGTCAAAAGACATATTAAATTCTTGCATAAAGAAGGAATTCCCATTGTTGAAGTAGTACATAACATGTATGTATATTACTGTGATCATGTGGCTGAAATTGAAAGGGAAAACGAAAAATATTATACCAAATTAATCGCAGTATCTGAAATTGTAAAAGAGACATATTGTAATAGGATTAAACAATCGGATAAAATAGCAGTTATTGGAAACGCGGCGATTTTGCGAGAAGAACCACAAAAAACACGAGAAGAAGTTCGTGCTTTTCTGGGAATTCCCCAAGAGGCTTATGTAATATTGAATGTTGGAAGCATTGATCCAAGAAAAAACCAAGTTGGTATAATTACTGCATTTGATATAGTAGCCAAACTAGTTGAGGTACCAGTTTATTTGGTATTGGCAGGAAATGTTCAGGACGAAGCATATAATAATAAAGTACTAGATTCAATTTCTAAATGTGAACACAAGACCAATATTATTTGCTTGCCCTATTATGAAAGAGTTAGAGAATTATATCAAATGGCAGATGTGTTTGTGCTTGACTCATATTATGAAGGATGGAGCATTTCTGCAACAGAAGCTTTGTATGATGGTTTACCGATAATACATTCAATGTGTGGGAGTGCAGTGGAACTTGTAGGAAACGGAATGTATGGAATGGTAGTGCCTAATCCGGCAGGAAACCTAAGCAAGATAAGAAATTTGGAACTTATAGAAGAAATAAACCGTGGAGAAATTCATAATACTAAAGAACTTGTTCAAGCTATAAAAACTATGATTAGTAGCAAAGAATATTGGACAGAAAAACGTACCGAAATACGTTGGAATATGCAGAAAAAATATTCGGTTGACTATATGATTTATTGTTATATAAAGTTATTTTTTAATATAAAAGTAGGTGATTAAATGGTATATTCTTTAAAGGAAAAAAGAAAAAATATTGGATTGTTCTTAATTAATACAGTTATTATTTTCTGTGTATTCGGTTTATTTGTTTTTAGTAAACATTATTCTAGTGATGATTTTTTTTGCTATTATGATCAGATGGGAGAGGCAAACGCAGTAATATTTTCTAGCTATAGGATATGTTTAGGAGTAATATATATAATATTATCATATTTAAAAATAAATGTAGTTACATATCAAATTTTATTTGGTGTGTTAATGCTAATTTGTTTTTCAGCATCTGTTACGTTGATAACAATAACTATAAACAATATAATAAGCATACAGGAAGGCACAATAACGGATTTTTCTTTGTTAGCAATAAATATTGGCAGTTTGATGCTTATTATTAATGTTTTTATTTCAGAATGGGTTTGGTTTTCATTAGGCTATATTCAGTGGGGGCTTTCTGTTCTGTTTTCAACATTAGCGGCCGTCTATCTCATTAGAAATGAAATTAAAGATTATGTGCTCACTTTCTTTTTCTTATTTTTAGCGGCAGGATGTTATCAAATTTCTATTTCTATTTATGTTTTTGTAGTTATGCTATTCATCACATGTAATGAAAAAGGAAAAATATCAAAAAATGCAATAAAATATACTGTAAAAGCTGCTATTCCTGCTATATTATCAATTTTGGGAAACATGCTATGTACAAAGCTGTTGGTTGCATTTGGAGTAGGGTATTCTGGAAGTAGGGCTGATTTCGGTATCCAACAGATATTGGAAAAGTTATGTATGTTATTGAAAAATGAAAAAGTGCTTTGGAATACTGGTTTGGGGTTGTTGCCGAAGTATTTTATGTGTATTATTTGTGGAGCGTATATTTTTCTCTTAATTTATTTAATTATAACTGGCAGGTTTAAATGGAATATTTTAGCTGTTCTGGTTACATTATTAGCAGGTATTGCTGTAATGTGTATGCCAGTTGTGTTACAAGAGAGTTTTTATCAACCAGCAAGGATGATTGTTCCGATAACAGGCGTGTTTATGGTTTTGCATATTGTGATTATAGTCGGAATGAGAAATAAAAAAAAGGTGTTGCAATGTGCTGTCGTTATTGGAATTGTTTATCTTGGAGTGAATATTGTAGAAATACAAAGAAATACTGTTGATTGCATAATAACATGTGCACTGGAAAAAAAAGAAGCAGAAGATATTGTTAAATATATACAGAACTATGAAATGGAAAATAATTGTATTGTAGAAAATATTGCTTTTTTGCCTGATGAACATCCAGTATATAAATATACAAATGAAATTGCTAACTGGGGATATGGTGGAGAAATGGCCAGTAGATCAATTTTAGTAGATTGGTCTAATATTCAGCTTTTTAATTTTTATTCAGGAAATAATTATAATAAATCTTTTGATAATGTAAAAGATTATGTTAGCGAAAAGAAAAATTATGAATATTTTTCACCAAATGAACAAATTTATATAGAGAATGGTACAGCGTATATTTATATTTATTAAGAAAGATAGGAGAATACATAGTTGAAAGAAAAAAAAATATCAATAATTATATCTGTTTATAATGAAGAAAATGCTATAGATAAATTTTTTGAAGAGTTTGATAAAATAAAAAATCAGTTTAAATGGGATTATGAAATTATTTTTGTTAATGACGGAAGTAACGATAATAGTCTGAAAATGTTATATGAATATGCTGCAAGGGACGAAAAGGCAAAAATAATTAGCTTTTCAAGGAATTTTGGACATGAAGCGGCTATGATTGCAGGAATAGATAATGCATCAGGTAATGGAATTGTTTGTATGGATGCTGATTTACAACATCCTTTGGAATGCATTCATGAAATTATTGCTAAATTTGAAATGGGATATGAAGTTATCAGCATGGTTCGTTTGGAAAATAAATCAGCAGGGTTAATAAAAAATATAACATCAAAGGCTTTTTACAAAGTGATAAATATATTATCCGATCAGGCAAGATTTGAAGAAAATGCTTCTGATTTTTTTGCGATTAGTAATAATGTAGCTAGAGTATTAAAAAATAATTATAGGGAAAAGGTAAGATTTTTAAGAGGATATGTACAAAGTGTTGGGTTTAAAAGTACTACTATAGAGTATTCAGCTGCGGATAGAGCTGGGGGTGAAAGCCATTATAATATTAAACGGTTATTAAAATTTTCTATAAGTACGATAGTGTGCTTTTCGGATTTTCCACTTAAATTGGGGATATATGCTGGGTTGCTTTCGGCACTGGCTGGGATTATTGTTCTGATTTACTCCTTGTGTACAATTACAGGATCTCCAAGTGGTTACACAACATTAGTTACGCTGATTTGTTTTATGTTCGCTGTGCTGTTTATTGTAATTGGAGTTATAGGACAGTATATAGCAGTTATGTTTTCTGAGTTGAAGGATAAACCGATTTACATTATTGAAAAAAAGATTAATTTCGATGAAAAAAATAAAGAGTAATAAAAATGGAGAAGCTAAGAAATTGTTTTTATTTTTGAGTATGGAATACTTTTGTGGATGAGAGAAATGAGTGAAAACATAAAAATTACAGTACAAAATAGAAGATATAATTTGGATATAGTACGGTGCTATGCATGTGTAATGGTTGTCTTAATTCATGTTGTTGCGATTGATTGGTATATTGATCCTAATTTGGATAAATGGAAACTTTACAATTTATTTGATATGTTTGCGCGGTGTGGAGTACCTCTTTTTTTTATGTTAAGTGGAATTTTGTTTTTGGAAAAAGAAAAACTGTGTATTTCTAGATTCCTATCGCATAACATTTTTAGATTAGTAAAGCTATGGTTAGTATGGTCAATTTTCTACGAGAGTTATTTGCAATTAAGGACCCATACATATTCAGGAATAAAAGAGTTTTTGACTGGATGTATAAATGGGCATTATCATTTATGGTTTTTGCCAACGCTGATTATGGTTTACTTGATTTTTCCAATTATACATGAAGGAATACATAATAATTCATTGAACGTGAAATATTGTTTAGTTTTATTCGGAGCGATAATTTTTCGTCAAAATCTTATTATATTACCAAACAAATCAGATCTATTAAATGCCATATTAGAAAAGACGAATTTTACTGCAGCTATTATATATACTGGTTATGCGGTGTTGGGGTATTATTTAAGCAAAAAGAAGTATGGGAAAAATGCACGGATATTAAGTTGCCTTATATATATAGTTGTATCTATAGCAGGTGCTTATGGGAATTGGTGGTATTCTATTTACTATAATGGTGGAGAAGCAGCGGAATGGTTGTATAACTATTTTTCAATTCCGACTTGTATCCAAGCTGTTTGTGTATTATGTTTCTTTTTGTCATTTGAGAATATAAAGTGGCGTGGATGGAAATATTTGTCATCATGTACATTAGGTGTATATTTAGTACATCCGTTTATCATAGAGAATTGCGCATATAAGGGGATTTCTGTTGCAAATGGAAATCCTTTGATTACAGTACCTATAATGCTAATAATAATGCTGATTGGAAGTCTGATAATTACTGTCTTAATAAAAAAAATACCTATAGTAAATAGATATATATAGTTACACCGGATATGAAAATTTACCGGAGTAGCTTGACAATTCGACTTCCGCTTTGACGGCCTCATTCCATGGTGCCAGAAGTTCTAATTGTAAGTGCCTCAAAACATGGCGTAGTGACGCCCACTATTCTTCCTGCTATACTGTAAAACATCATATATCAAGGGAGGCACACTTATGGCAAGACCAAATTCAGAAACAGTCACTACATTTGGCGAAGTACTTCATTCTGTTAACAATGCTTATTCCCAGGGAAGCAGAGCCACTAATGCCGACAACCGGCTTATGATCTATTTCCAGGGAATGAAAGTTTATGTTCCAGACGGTTTCCAGGCTGATACATTTTTGAAACTTCTTCAGACATTGAAAAAGTTATGAAGAAGCGTATTGCAGAAGGAACCACTATAGAATTAGCAAAGCCAGGTGTAAATCTCACCCTATTATGGACGGAATACTGCTCCGATTGCTATGCATCTAAGCTGACGCCATACATGTACACGCAGTTTTGTGACAAATATCGCAAATGGGCAAGGCTCACAAAAGCAACGATGCGTATCACACATAAACCTGGAGATGCTATGCAGGTTGATTGGGCTGGTACAACCATTCCTTATTACGATCGTGTAACTGGCGAAGCTACGGATTTTTATTTGTTCGCCGCAGTTCTGCCTTGCAGTTGCTATGCATATGTAGAAGCTTGCGACGATATGAAAACAATTAACATTATCGATCAGCTCCGGCCCTGGTCAAAAGAATTACCGGAGCAGTGCCGCTTGAAAAGAAGCAGAAAAAAATGCCTCAAACAATGATGTAGGCATTATAGCAGGAAAACTGCTGTTTTGCACTACGCCATGTTTTGAGGCACTTACAGACAATCGACGGATTTTTTGCGTAAAGAAAACTTACTTAAGAATCACCGGAAAGGAAAACATTTAAAATGGATAAAATAGCAGTACTAATTCCCTGTTACAACGAGAGCAAAACCATAGAAAAGGTTGTAACCGATTTCAAGAAAGTATTGCCGGAA
The DNA here is from genome assembly GCF_020554845.1 of Blautia faecis. Lineage (GTDB taxonomy): Bacteria > Bacillota > Clostridia > Lachnospirales > Lachnospiraceae > Blautia_A > Blautia_A faecis. Next base: position 53,911 of record NZ_JAJCIA010000007.1, read on the forward strand.
GCGGTAATATATGTATACGATAATAATTCCACTGACCATACAGATGAAATTGCCCGCAGAGCAGGAGCTGTAGTCAGATATGAATATCAGCAGGGCAAAGGAAACGTTATTCGCAGAATGTTTCGTGAAATTGATGCACAGTGTTATATCATGGCAGACGGAGATGATACTTATCCCGCAGAATTTGCCCCTTCAATGGTTGAGAAAGTATTGAATAAAAAAGTTGATATGGTAGTGGGAGATCGTCTGTCATCTACTTATTTTACAGAGAACAAGCGGCCATTCCATAATTTTGGAAACAGTCTGGTGCGTAAATGCATTAATATTATGTTTAAAACCCAGATAAACGACATCATGACAGGCTACAGAGCATTCAGCTACCAGTTTGTAAAGTCCTTCCCTGTATTATCCAAGGGGTTTGAGATTGAGACTGAAATGAGCATTCACGCAGTTGATAAGAACATGTATATCGAAAATGAAGTGATCGAGTACAGAGACCGTCCCGAAGGCAGTGAATCCAAACTGAATACATATTCAGATGGCTTCCGGGTACTGAAAACCATAGCCAAATTATACCGTAATTATAAGCCAATGGCATTCTTCGGACTGGTGGCAGCAGTGCTTTTGATCCTTGGAATTGGATTCTTTATACCGGTATTTGTAACCTTCCTTGAAACCGGACGTGTGGGAAAAATTCCTACTCTGATCGTATGTGGTTTTGCTGTTTTGGGAGCAATTCAGTCATTGTTTTCCGGACTGGTCCTGCAGACAATGGTTCAGAAGAACCGGCAGGACTTTGAAATGGAGTTACAAAGGATACAGGAGCAATATAACAAATTATTATGAAAGTTCTGGATAGCAGTGCGAAGCACGAACGTTCATATATGGTAGTAACGCTAGAGCCTGTTTGAAAAATCATTCCCGCAATCTGCACGCCCCACTTTGCAGTATATTTTGCCCGAATTCGGTTACCGTAGCCCGCTACGGCACCCTCATCCGGACAAAATCTCCCACAAATTGTGACGCACATCTTGCAGAAAGCCTTTTTCAAACATGCTCTAGAGACGATAGGTCTGCCTGGAGAAATAATAAAAAGTGGAAGCACAGAAAAGGCTTCCACTTTTTGTTATATGATCATTGTTATAGCCTGTACAACAACAAGACTTTCAATCACCATCATAGTTTCCCATATTTTACAGCTGCGGTTATGATCCACAGACACCATAGATGTAGAAAACAGGGAAAACAGCGCTGGAGCAAGAGGAAGAAAATAACGTCCCTGAATGCCCTGTATATGATCACAGTCCATTGTGGTATAACCGACCATCATGGAAAACATAATCAGCAGCAAAGATCCCAGACAGCTAAAGGCGATAAATGTCCGGCTTTTTCTGGTGAAAACCGGGGTGTCTCCTTTTACGTTTACAAGCAGTAAAAGAATGATCAGGAATACTATTAAAAGGGACCAGTTGATATTAATATCCAGCCAGGATAACTTTCCGCCTAATAAGCCTCGAAGAATGGTGTCACTACACTGGATGATAGTATTCCACAAAATATAAATGGTCTGGAGCGGGTGCTGGAATACATATGAAATCGGATAAATAGTATTTTCCGGATCCGCAGAAATATCTGTGGCAAACATTGCAGAAAACATAGGCATAAATTTAATTAAAGTAACTGCAATTAAAAGGACAGCTCCCACGCAGATACATAAAGGAACGATCCAGCGCATCTTTTTATGCATGTGAGGATGCGGCACATGGGAAAAACACATGAGCAGCAATAACAAAAGTGGAAGGTAAACCCCGCCTTTCACAATTGCAATGAACAGTGCCAGAAATCCAAGAGCGATCAGGTAACTTTTTTTTCGCTTAGGGTTATGTAAACGGTAAAAACACAGTGCCGTAAACAAAAAGATGAACCCGTTTATCACAGAATCATAGGAAGCAGAAGCTGCCTGCTGCAGCGTGATAGGCAAAAGCCCAAGTGCTCCCAGAAGATTTTTTCCAAATGGTGCAATGCAAATGGCAAAATAGACCAGAAGGATAAATACCACAAGACTGCAGATCCTTGCCAGCTGGAAGGTAAGCATGGGGGAAAGATGCAGCAGCCGTCCAATACTAAGTCCTATTGCAGCCGGAACATAAACGACTGCAGGAACCAGACCTGATGTGCTTACATAGGAAATTTCAATCAGATCCGTATCCGAAGCAAACTCAAAGCTGTGAAACAGAAGCTGGTAGTAGGAGTTCGTCTCCAGTCCATTGCTTAACATATCGCTTAACTGAGCATCACAACGCCGTTTATATATGGTATTGCCTGGGGTTTCCGTATTTTTTACAAACAGCATTTTGTTAGAAAGGCTGTAAGCTGCATCAAAATGCGTTGGTTCATCCGGAACTCCGTGAACGGTAACCAGGCATTGGAAAATCAGTCCCAGAAATAAAGCAACAGGAATATAAAATTTCTGCACGGTCATCTGGCGGATAATGATCAGATAAAATGTCATTATTATAAATAAAAGCAAGATAACACACAGCGCAATATAAAAATAAAGCATGAAATTATTGTCGCCGTAAGTGAAGGAATAAATAATATTTGTATGACTGTTTGTATCGTTGTTAAACTCCTGAATCAGGGCCTGTTTTTCATTTGATGTAAAAGAAAGAACCGTTTTGTCCCCATTTATTAATTTCAGTTTTAATTGTAAATGTGCATTTTCAGAGGCACTTACTGGCTGGGACAGATCGCAGGTCAGTTCTTTCTTTTTTGTTGCGCGGAAAACGGAAAGCGTGTGTTCTGCCTGATAATAAATTTCTCCGGAATCTGCATTCGTCAAGGTGATGAAAAGGCGGGCATTGGAAGTTTTATTTTTTGCAGTGCCCTCAAGTGTAAACATCTTTAACTCAGGAACTGTACAGGTAAACGTCTCTGTAAGAACGGGGGAATCCGAGGACAAGGTTATGGTACCTGTAGGTTTATGAGTTGTCATCATAACGTACTCAATGGGCTGATGAAGGTTAAAACGAAACTGGGCTTTATACATAAGAAGACATACACCACTGATAGAGAGAAGAATGATAAAAAGCGAGAGGATATGTCCTGGTATTTTCTTTTCTTTATTCATATATAGAATCTCCTGTGTAAAAAATATTTGTGAAATATGCTCTGCTATTCACACAAAAATAAAATTTCATGTTAAAATATTATAACGAATCGGAAATAAATATGCAATGATTTATAAGAAAAGAGAGGGATAAATGAAGAAACGGAAGCGCTTACTGGTTATACTTTCAACATTTGTCATGGCTGCTCAGCCCATGTGCGTTGCCGCAGAAATGCAGGATGCAGAAGGCTTTGGGGCAGTAGAAGAAATATGGGCTGACGAGGGGAATGAGGAGGAATTTGCTGCAGCTCCTGAAGTGGAAAATGAGGATTTAAATGGCTTTCAGGCTGAAATTTCCACAGAGGAAAATGACAGGATTGAGGCAGAAGAATCTGGTGAGATCATCTCCGGTGCTATTGCAGGAGATTCCGTTGACAGCGGCATCAGCCTTTTTTCTCTGGACTATTACACGGACAGCTATGGTGCTCAGCTGGATGGAAATGCAAAGGCCTTGTATGATCTTTTGGTGCAGAATTATGTGGTGGATTACAGCCAGTATCTGGAAAGTGTTGATTTTCCTTTTGAATTTCCTGATACCATTACATTTGAAGCAGTCGTTGAGGATGGCAGTTTTCAGAGAAAAGGAGAAAGCTATGTACAGGCTACCGATGATGTGAAAACAGCTATTCAGGCAGCTTCAGATGCTTTTTCCTATGATTATCCACAGGCTTTCTGGTTCCGGGGCAGCAACTATGGATACCGGGTCAGCTGTGTTCGGGATGGGTCCTCTTCTACCGGATACAGGGGAACATTTAAGAATTTCACCTTTAAACCGGCGAACAGGGAAATCAGTGAGAATGCCCATACTCGAATGGGGGATTTTATGGATGGTGTTCAGAGTGCTGTTGCAGAGCTGAATGAGCAGACTTTGGGCATGGATATGGAGCAGAAAATAAAGCGGATTCATGATTATATCTGTCAGAGAGTTACTTACAGGAACGATAATACTTTGTGGGTGCATTCTGCGGCCTCGTTGTTTCTGGATGCAGATCCTGCATTTGTCTGCGAGGGCTATGCAAAATCCATGAAAATTTTCTGCTATTATATGGGAATAAATTGTGCATGTATCAGCGGAACAGCCAGGGGAACTTCTTCAGGAACTCCTGGAGCGCACATGTGGAATTATGTACAGATGGATAATGGAAACTGGTATCTGGTGGATGCCACATGGGATGATGTGGGAACCCCTCCATCTTCACGATATTTGCTGGTGGGACGCTCTACAAAGGGACAATATATTACCATTGGTGAGGAGCGTGTGGAGTATACCAGTTTTTCTACTACTTCAGCAGAAACGGCTGGTCCTGTGTTTATTTTGCCGGTTCTGGCAGAAGAGAGTTATGCAGATAATAAGGGGAAAAATGAGCCCACAGTTACAGTTGTGCCTACAGTGACACCAACTGCGGCGGTAAGTGCGGAACCGACCCCGACTGTAAGTGCGGAACCGACCCCAACTGTAAGTGCGGAACCGACACCAACCGTAAGCGTGAAACCGGCGCCCACTGTAAGTGCGGAACCGACCCCGACCGTAAGCGTGAAACCGGCGCCAACCGTAAGTGTGGCTCCGACCCCGACCGTAAGCATGAAACCGGTGCCCACCGTAAGTGCGGAACCGACCCCGACTGCAAGCGTGGCTCCGACCCCGACTGTAAGTGCGGAACCGACTCCGACCGTAAGCGTGAAACCGATCCCAATCGTAAGTGCGGAACCGACCCCCACCGCGAGTGTAGCACCGATACCCACTGTAAGCGTCACTCCAATCCCGACTGCAACCCCAGTGCCGACTGCGACACCTACACCAACTACCACCACACTTACCTTACGGGTAAAACAAAACTACAAGTCCGGTGGTAAAATAAAGTCAGTCCGCACCACCAATAAGAAGATTGTCAAAGTGGATAAGAAGGGCAAAATCACTGGGAAAAAAGCCGGAAAAGCAACGGTAACCATCACTTATACCAACGGAAGCCGCAGGATTTTCCGGGTAAAAGTGCAGAAAGGCATTGTAAAAACAACGTCTGTTTCCGTGAATAAACGGAATATAATCCTTGCCAGAAAAGGAAAAAGCTTTCAGCTGAAAGTTACTCTCACACCAGTCACTAGCCAGCAAAAAGTAACTTATAAAAGTTCCAATTCCAAAGTAGCAGCAGTAAATTCAAAAGGAAAAATAGTTGCGAAAAAGAAAGGAACAGCTACAATTACAGTGAAGTCAGGAAACAAAAAAATCACCTGTAAAGTGAAAGTAAAGAAATAATCCCCAAATACTGTCAGAACCGAAACAAAAAAAGTTTTGGTTTTGACAGTATTTTTTTATTGACAAAGCCCAAAAATATGATATACTTTGATAATCAAACTATTTTAAATTAAAAACAAGAAACTACACAACATACCGGAGGGTATTATGGTTGGAAAAATAAAGGGAACCGGTTCCTACAGGCCGGTTCAGGTGTGGGACAATGACAAACTGTCCCACATGATGGATACAAGTGATGAGTGGATTCGTGGGCGAACCGGAATCGGTCAAAGACATATTGCAAGCGGTGGAGAGACCGTTGCTTATATGGCAGCTCGTGCGGCTGAGGAAGCTCTTTCAGATGCAAGAATGCGACCGGAAGAGATTGATTTGCTCCTGGTGTCTACCATGTCATCTGAAAGAATCATGCCATGTGCTGCCTGTGAAGTGCAGAAACTGATCGGTGCAGTGAACGCAGCTTGTTTTGATCTGAACGGTGCATGTACAGGATTTCTGTTGGCGTTGAATACAGCCCAGGCCTATCTGGGACAGCAGATTTATCGCAGGGCATTGGTAATCGGTTCCGAAACTCTTTCCCATCTTACAAACTGGAAGGACAGAAGTACCTGTGTATTGTTTGGCGATGGTGCCGGTGCGGTGGTGCTGGAAGCGGAAGAAAATGCAGTCTATATCCAGGCTGCGCATTCTATTGGAAGCAGAGGCGAAGCCCTTACCTGTGTCAGCCGCAATCAGCAGCAATTTATAGAAAAAGACGCAGATCTCTCTTCAACTTACATGCAGATGGATGGAAAAGAAGTATTCAAATTTGCAGTTTCCAAAGTTCCGGAAGTGATTACGGAGGTGCTGGAAAAAGCAGGAAAAACAAAAGAAGAAATCCGCTTTTACATGCTTCATCAGGCGAATAAAAGAATCGTTGCTTCCGTGTCAAAACACATGAACGAACCTTTGGAAAAGTATCCGATGAATATAGAAAATCTGGGAAATACATCCTCCGCAAGCATTCCGCTTCTTCTGGATGAGTGGAATAAAAAAGGCAGATTAAATTCAGGAGACTGGATTATCCTTTCAGGATTTGGCGGTGGACTTACCTATGGAGCCAGCCTGCTTCAGTGGTAAAAATGTGTATCAGGGCTTTGAAAAATAAAACTATAGCAGATAAAAAAGGCTGCTTTGTCATGGAAATCAGGTAATTCAGGCTGATAAATACAGGTTGTTAGAGAGCGCTTTGAAAATCATTTCCGCAATTTGCGCGCCTATTTTGCAGAATGCCTTTTTCAAATACACTCGGGTCATATAAAGTGAACAGCAACCAAGTAAAGCTTTGAATCATAAAAAGTTGAAAATGGATTTGAAAATCTAAAAAACAAAATAAGGAGAACAAAAAAATGTTAGAAAAAATCAAAGAAATCGCAGCAGATTCATTAGGAGCAGACGTAAGTACAATGACAGCAGAAACATCTTTCAAAGAAGATCTCGGAGCAGATTCCCTTGATCTTTTTGAGATGGTAATGGCACTGGAGGAAGAGTTTGAGGTAGAGATTCCTACTGAAGATCTTGAGAATATTAAGACCATCGGTGATGTGGAAAGCTATCTTCAGAGTCGCCAGTAATTTGAAAATTTTGTATTCAGACTTTGGCAGTATACAGAAATAATCAGCCGGAATGTCAGGAAATATAAGTTATTTAAAGGAGGATTCCGGCATGTATTTGCCATAGGCGGGCATGGTATAACGGAATTACAGAATGGAGAATTTCATGAAAACAGAAGTTACAGAATTACTTGGAATTGAATACCCGATCATTCAGGGCGGCATGGCCTGGGTGGCAGAATATCATCTGGCAGCAGCTGTTTCAGCAGCTGGCGGACTGGGGCTGATTGGAGCCGCAAGCGCTCCTGCAGACTGGGTTCGTCAGCAGGTACGGGAGGTAAAAAAACTGACCGATAAACCTTTTGGTGTGAATATTATGCTGATGAGTCCATACGCAGATGAGATTGCACAGGTAATTGTGGAAGAAAAAGTTCCAGTGGTTACAACCGGTGCAGGAAACCCTGAGAAATACATGAAAATGTGGAAGGAAGCAGGAGTAAAGATCATTCCGGTTATTGCTTCTGTGGCTCACGCAAAGAGAATGGAGCGATGCGGAGCGGATGCCGTAGTGGCAGAAGGATGTGAATCCGGCGGCCATATCGGTGAGACAACCACAATGGTTCTGGTGCCTCAGGTCGTAGATGCAGTGAACATTCCGGTTATTGCAGCTGGTGGAATCGCAGACGGAAGAGGGATTGCAGCAGCCTTCATGCTTGGTGCAAAAGCCGTTCAGATGGGAACTCATTTTGTGGCAACCACAGAGTGCTGGGCACATCAGAATTACAAAGATATGATACTGAAAGCAAAGGACATTGACACAAAAGTAACCGGTCGCTCCACCGGTCATCCGGTACGTGCTCTCCGCAATCAGATGACAAAAGAATACTTGAAAAAAGAGGCAGAAGGAGTTCCGTTTGAGGAACTGGAGCAGATGACACTTGGCAGCCTGCGCCGTGCTGTTGTAGACGGAGATGTGAAAATGGGAAGCGTTATGGCTGGTCAGAGTGCAGGACTTGTGAAGGAGCAGATGAGCTGTCAGGAACTGATCAGAAAGCTGGTAAAAGAGACGGATGCGTTGTTGAAAGGAACTGGAATTTATGAGTAAGATCGCATTTCTTTTCCCTGGACAGGGAGCACAGAAGGCTGGAATGGGACAGGATTTTTATGAAAAGTATCCCTCTGCCAGACAGATTTTTGACCAGGCAAGTCAATGGCTTTCTCTGGATATGAAAGCTCTTTGCTTTGAAAAAAATGACAGATTAAACCTTACAGAATATACGCAGGCAGCACTGGTAACCACTTGTCTTGCAATGGAAAAAGTGGTGGAGGAGTGTGGGCTTCATCCGGATATAACTGCCGGATTAAGCCTTGGAGAGTACTGTGCCATCGCTGTTTCAGGTGGAATGAGTGTGAAAGATGCCATAGTAACTGTGCGAAAAAGAGGAATTCTTATGGAACACGCAGTGCCGGCAGGAGAAGGCTCTATGGCAGCTGTTATAGGTCTTGATGCAGATAAGATCCAGACCGCAATTGCAGGAACAAAGGCTGAAATTGCCAATTATAATTGCCCTGGACAGATTGTTATCACAGGACCAAAACCCGCTGTAGAAGAAGCTTCTGTGAAGCTGAAAGAAGCCGGTGCAAGGCGTGTACTTTCCCTTGCAGTAAGTGGTCCTTTTCATTCCTCTTTGCTTCAAAATGCAGGAAAAGAACTGGAAAAAGAACTGTCAAAAGTAGAGTTTTCCGGTCTGAAGATTCCTTATGTGACCAATGTAACCGCCCAGTATGTGACAGACATCAGCGAGACAAAAAATCTTCTTGCAAGGCAGATTTCTTCCTCTGTTCTCTGGCTGCAGAGTGTGGAAAAGATGATTCAGGAGGGTGTGGATACTTTCGTAGAAATTGGTCCCGGAAAGACTTTGGCTGGTTTTATGAAGAAAATAGCGCCGGAAATGAAGACCTATAATATTCAGAATGTGGAAGATCTTGAACAGATTTCAGATCTTATACACAGTAGAAAATAAGATCAAAAACAGTTAATTAAAATAATACAGGTATTATCAGAAGCAGCCGATACGGAGAAATTCAGAAGTGGTTAACAAAGGAAAAGTTAATGTTTGTCGTGCTGGAAAAATATGATATTCACCTGACTTTACAGGAGTAAAACAAGGAATGAATGCAGAAAAAAAGATTGCAGTTGTAACAGGTGCTTCCCGTGGAATCGGAAGAGCAATTGCTCTTGAACTTGCTGCTAAGGGAGCATTTGTAGTTATAAATTATAATGGTTCAAAAGAAAAAGCAGAGGCAGTGAAAGCAGAGATTATTGCTGCCGGAGGTTCGGCTGAAACCAGTCAGTGCAACGTATCTGACTTTGATGCCTGCGGTGCTTTTATTAAAGAAACAGTAAAAAAATATGGACAGATAGATATCTTGGTGAATAATGCAGGAATTACAAAAGACGGGCTTCTGATGGCAATGAGTGAGGAAGATTTCTGCAGGGTTATAGATACAAATCTTAAAGGAACTTTTAACTGCATTCGTCATGTGACCAGACAGATGTTGAAGCAGAAAAGCGGACGCATTGTAAATATGGCATCCATTGTTGGCATCGGCGGAAACCCCGGACAGGCTAATTATGCAGCCTCAAAAGCAGGTGTGATCGGTCTCACAAAGACTGCAGCAAAGGAACTTGCATCAAGAGGAATTACCGTAAATGCCGTTGCTCCTGGCTTTATCAGAACGGACATGACAGATGTACTTTCTGATAAGGTAAAAGAAGAAACCTTGAAGAATATTCCTATGGGAACTTATGGTGAACCGGAGGATGTAGCCAAGGCAGTAGCATTCCTGGCATCACCGGAAGCCAGATATATTACAGGGCAGGTTTTGTGCGTAGACGGAGGAATGTTATGAGTAAAAGACGTGTAGTGGTGACTGGACTTGGAGCAGTAACACCTGTGGGAAATAATGTGCAGGCCTTCTGGGAAAGTGTAAAAACAGGTAAGGTAGGAATCGGAGAAATTACCAGATTTGATACTGCAGATTTTAAGGTGAAGCTTGCTGCAGAAGTAAAAAATTTTAATGCAAAAGATTATATGGATTTTAAAGCTGCCAAACGAATGGAGTTGTTTTCCCAGTATGCAGTGGCTGCATCAAAGGAAGCTATGGCAGATGCAGGAATTGAAATGGAAAAAGAAGATCCTTTCCGCATCGGGGTAATTGTGGGTTCTGGCATTGGAAGCCTTCCTGCAATGGAGGCAGCAGATCAGAGACTGATCCAGCGCGGACCATCCAAGGTTGACCCTCTTCTTGTTCCCAAAATGATCAGCAATATGGCCGCTGGAAACGTATCCATTGCGCTTGGTGCAAGGGGAAAATGCACCAACGTAGTGACTGCCTGTGCGTCTGGAACACATTGTATCGGAGATGCATTTCGTGCAATCCAGTATGGCGATGCAGAAGTTATGATCGCAGGGGGAACGGAAGGTGCGATCAGCCCGGTTGGTGTGGCTGGATTTACGAATCTGACCGCTCTTAGCACCAGTCAGGATCCATATCGTGCATCCATTCCATTCGATAAAGAAAGAGGCGGTTTCGTAATTGGAGAAGGAGCCGGAGTTGTTGTTCTGGAGGAACTTGAGCATGCAAAAGCACGTGGTGCGAGGATCTATGCTGAGGTAGTGGGATATGGCGCAACTGCCGATGCCTACCACATTACTTCTCCGATTGAAGACGGCAGCGGAGCGGCGCATGCTATGACGGATGCCATGAAAGAAGCTGGTGTACAACCTGAAGAAATCGACTACATTAATGCGCACGGAACCGGTACACATCACAACGATCTCTTTGAGACAAGAGCCATTAAAGCAGCACTTGGAGATGCGGCAAAGAAGGTAAAAATCAATTCTACTAAATCTATGATCGGACATCTTTTAGGAGCCGCCGGAGGTGTGGAAGCTGTTGTCTGTGTGAAGTCCATTGAGGAAGGTTTTATTCATCAGACTGTAGGCACAAAGGAGACAGAAGAAGAGTTGGATCTCGATTATTGTATCGGCGGACCAACACGGCAGGAAGTAAATTATGCTATGAGTAATTCTCTTGGATTTGGTGGACATAACGCAGTACTTTTAATGAAAAAATACAGGTAAAAGTGAGTAATATCAGTTTGCGAAGCCTGTAACTTTGAAGGTACTGAACAGCTACATTTAAAGTATGAATTGCTGCAGAAATTGCTGTAAATAAGGAGAAAAAATCATGGAATTTGAACAGATATTAAAGTTGGTTGACCATGTATCAGCTTCTCATCTGGAGTCTTTCTGCTATGAAAGTGATGGAGTGAAACTGACTTTAAATAATAAAATTGCACCTGTGATCATACCTGGAACCATGCAAAATAACATATTATCTGGTGCTGAAACAGGAGAAAAAGGTTTCGTATATGGAGAAAAGTATAGCATTTCAGAACAGGCTCCAGATAGAAAAATGGCGGATAAAGAACTTTCTGCAAGTGAGAAAAAACAGGCTTCAGATACAATGATTTCCAACGGAGAACCAACAGGAAATACTGTGAAATCTCCTCTGGTAGGAACATTCTATGCAGCTCCATCTGAGGATGCTCCTGCCTTTGTAAAAGTGGGAGATATAGTAAAAAAAGGACAGATTCTTGCTATTGTAGAAGCTATGAAACTGATGAACGATATTGAAAGCGATTTTGATGGAGAAGTTGCAGAAATTCTGGTTGAAAACGGTCAGCCTGTAGAGTATGGACAGCCGTTATTTGTAATCCGTTGATATGGAAAGAAGCTAAATTTTATAATATCCATGTTAAAAGGTCAGAATCCCTTTTGACACGCAGACCATTTTATCAAAAATAGGATAAATACATTTGTTTTTCAATGAAATAGGAGCAGATATGAATCACTTAAATATAAAACAAATTGAGGAAATCCTTCCTCATCGTCACCCGTTCCTTTTGGTTGACTACATCGAAGATTATGAACCGGGAGAATTTGCTGTTGGCTATAAATGTGTCACATTCCGGGAGGATTTTTTTAAAGGACATTTTCCCCAGGAGCCGGTAATGCCAGGCGTTCTGATCGTGGAGGCACTGGCACAGACAGGTGCGGTCGCGATTCTTTCCAAGCCTGAAAACAAAGGCAGGATTGCTTACTTTGGCGGCATTGATAAGTGCCGGTTTAAAGGGAAAGTTCAGCCTGGAGATAAGCTAAAACTGGAAATGAAAGTCATGAAACAGAAAGGGCCTATGGGTGTTGGAGAGGCTGTGGCAACTGTGGATGGAAAGGTTGTAGTGAAAGCGGAACTTACTTTTATGGTGGGCTAGATAGATATATATAACGATACTCGGAAGGGTGAAATTATGATCAGAAAGTTATTAATTGCCAATCGCGGAGAAATTGCCGTAAGGATCATCCGCGCCTGTCGGGAAATGGGAATAGAAGCAGTTGCAGTGTATTCTGAGGCAGACAAAGAAAGCCTGCATACGCAGCTTGCAGACGAAGCCATCTGTATTGGACCGGGACCTTCTGTTAAAAGTTATCTGAATATGGAAAGTATTATCAGTGCCGCCATAGTATCCGGTGCAGATGCAATACATCCTGGATTTGGCTTCTTATCTGAAAATGCCAGATTTGCCCAGATTTGTGAGCAGTGCGGCATCACTTTTGTGGGACCTCCATCACAGGTAATCCAGAATCTGGGAAACAAACAGATTGCCAGAAATACCATGGAAGCAGCAGGAGTTCCAGTAATCCCCGGCACTACAAAAGCTATTCTGGATGTGGAAACAGGAGCAAGAGAGGCCAGTCAGATTGGCTATCCGGTCATCATAAAAGCAGCTCTTGGAGGCGGTGGAAAAGGTATGAGAACTGCCTTCTCTCCGGAGGACTTTGAACTGGCATTTCTTACAGCCCAGAAGGAATCTCAGATCGCATTTGGAGATGGAACCATGTATATCGAGCATTTTGTGGAACATCCCAGACATATTGAATTTCAGATCCTTGCAGACAGTCATGGAAATGTAGTACACCTTGGAGAAAGGGACTGTTCGATTCAGCGAAATCATCAGAAAATGATTGAAGAATCTCCTTCTATGGCAGTGTCAGAAGAGCTGCGGAAAGAGATGGGAATTGCAGCAGTAAAAGCGGCGAAAGCAGCACATTATGTAAATGCCGGAACTATTGAATTTCTCCTTGAAAAGACAGGGAAATTTTATTTTATGGAGATGAATACCCGTATTCAGGTTGAGCATCCTGTGACAGAATGGGTTACCGGTCTGGATCTGGTTAAGGAGCAGTTAAGGATTGCTTCCGGGGAAGCTCTGCCTTTTTCCCAGGAAGATATTCATATTCAGGGACATGCTATAGAATGTCGTATTAATGCCGAAAATCCATGGAAAAATTTTCGCCCGTCACCTGGAACAATCACGGATCTTCATCTTCCCGGAGGCCAAGGAATCCGGGTAGATACAGGAATTTACAATGGTTATCAGATTCCACCGTATTATGATTCCATGCTTGCAAAGCTGATCGTACACGGCAATAACCGTGAGGAAGCAATTGCAAAAATGAAAAGCGCTCTGGGAGAAATGATCATTCAGGGTGTTGATACAAATGTAGACTATCAGTTTGAAATTATGAACGATCCGGACTATCAGAAAGGTGTATTTGATATCGGCTTTCTGGAGAGTCATCAGATCGGAGGAGTGAAGGTAAATGAAGCTTAGATATGCCTTTAAACGTACAATTGCAAACAAATCTGCAGGTGCAGATAAAGAACTGAAACCAGAAGTGCCGGATGGTATGCTGAAGAAATGCAATGCCTGCAAGGCCGCTGTATTTGTAGATGAGGTGAAAAAGAATGCCTATATCTGTCCGCATTGCGGTAATTATTTCCGTGTTCATGCAAGGAGAAGAATCGAAATGCTGGCAGATGAAGGAACCTTTGAAGAGTGGGATAAGGTAATGTCAATAAGTAATCCTTTGTCCTATAAAGGGTACGAAGAGAAGGTAAAAAAGCTTCAGGAAAAGACAAACCTGGACGAAGCAATTGTCACAGGAAAGGCAAAAATAGGCGGAATATCTGTAGTGCTTGGAGTGTGTGACAGCCGTTTTCTCATGGCTAGTATGGGAGAAAATGTGGGAGAAAAAATTGCCAGAGCAGTAGAAAGGGCAACACAGGAACGTCTGCCTGTAGTGCTTTTTGCCTGCTCAGGAGGTGCCAGAATGCAGGAAGGAATTGTATCCCTGATGCAGATGGCAAAGACTTCCGCAGCTTTAAAAAGACACAGCGATTCCGGGCTTCTTTATATCAGTGTCCTTACGAATCCAACTACCGGTGGTGTGACAGCAAGCTTTGCCATGTTGGGAGATATTATCCTGGCAGAACCAGGTGCATTAATTGGTTTTGCAGGTCCCAGAGTGATAGAACAAACGATCCGGCAGAAGCTTCCTAAAGGATTTCAGAGTTCAGAATTTCTGTTGGAACATGGATTTATTGATCAGATTGCAGAACGAAAGAACATGAAAGAAACACTGGCCAGACTCTTGAAAATGCATTGTAAAAATGATTGTGCGGAAAGTCTGGAAGGACAGGAAAATGCAGAGAAGATTTCAGAAAAAAAATCTGATTCAGCTGACGGCATGTCTGTAAACAACAAATTAAATGTGGATTTTACGACGAAAATCACAGCAAAAAAATCTGCCTGGGAGCATGTTTCTCTTGCACGAAGCAAAGAACGCCCAACAGGAAAAGATTATCTTCCCTGGCTGTTTGATTACTTTATAGAGCTTCATGGAGATAGACTTTTTGGCGATGATCCGGCTCTGATTGGCGGTATTGCATACCTTGCAGGAAAGCCTGTAACTGTGATCGCCCAGGAAAAAGGAAATGGTACAAAAGAGAATATTGCCCATAATTTTGGCATGGTTTCTCCGGAAGGCTACCGAAAATCCCTGCGTCTTATGAAGCAGGCAGAAAAATTCCACAGACCAGTGATCTGCCTTGTGGATACACCCGGGGCGTTTTGTGGACTGGAGGCGGAAGAACGGGGCCAGGGAGAGGCAATTGCCCGAAATCTGTATGAGCTCTCCAGCCTTAAAGTTCCGGTGCTTTCTATTGTAATTGGAGAAGGTGGCAGCGGTGGGGCCCTTGCTCTTGCCGCAGGTGATCAGGTCTGGATGATGGAGAATTCCATTTATTCAATTCTTTCCCCAGAAGGCTTTGCATCTATTTTGTGGAAAGACAGCACACGGGCAAAGGAAGCCGCAGAAGTAATGAAGCTGACAGCCGTAGATCTGAAGGACCTTGGAATTATTGAGCAGGTAATCCCTGAGAATCAGCCTCTTACCAGAGAAAATATGGCAGATACCATGGAAGAGTTGAAAAACAGAATAGAAGAATTCCTGGAAACTTATCAGTTGCTTGATCCGGAAAAATTACTGAATAAGCGCTATAAGCGTTTTCGAAATTTGTAAAATTGTAGAAAAACATATCAAATTGTGATATACTTACCGTAAATATTTGCTTGAATGTTTTATAGAAAATAATGTTGTCACATTATAGGAGAGAAAAGAGTGGAGAACAGGGAAGTTATTAATGATGTACTGGTACATCTGTTTAACGAGATTATGGAGCTGGAAGAGCAGGCAATCATTACGGAAGAATATAAGGATATCACGAATAATGATATGCATATTATTGAAGCTGTAGGCCTTGGTGGGAACAAAATGTCCGACATTGCGGCCAAACTGAATATCACCGTAGGTTCCCTGACTACTTCCATGAACAGCCTTGTAAAAAAGGGATACGCCACAAGGGAGCGAAGTGAGCAGGATCGCCGTGTGGTATTTATCCATCTCACCCTGAAAGGAAGAAAGGCATATCATCACCATGCGGAATTTCACCGCAAAATGACAGATGCAGTGCTTGATGTACTGGACGAGAAGGAAGCGCTTGTCCTTGCCAAGGCCCTGGACAGTCTGACCCTTTTCTTCAGGCAGTATAAAGCATGATATGGGTAGAACCGGATTATTTTGACTGTGACGAAACTGAATTTCTCTTTTTCCTGAATTCCATGTTTTGATCTGGATAATGATTATGACGCATATAGTTTGACTATAAATCCAAGAGACAAATATCTGACTGCTGTAGCAGTATAGTTTCTATTACGGTTACTGTTCACTCCGTTCACAGTAACACGCTTCGCGATGCACAGAAATCATGCTTTGCATGATTTCGCGCCGCAACTCTCGGGTTTTCTGTGAACTTTGTTCACAAAAAACACCTCGCGGAATGTTACCAGTGAACAGTAACCTATTACGAACTGATGGGATCAGGTAAAGATCCGGAAAGGACATTCTATGAAGAGAAGAGCATTATCATGGTTTATGGCCGCTGCACTTGGTGTTGGAACAATGGCTGGAGGTATTGGAAGCGCAAATATTGTATTGGCAGAAGAACAGAAGGAAGAAACGGAAGCGGCAGATGAGACATCAGAAGAGCCGGCTGATGAGACGGATTCAGACAGTTCTGTAATGAAAATTGGGGCACTGAAGGGTCCTACTGCAATGGGAATGGCACAGCTTCTGGACGATGAGAATTACGAGTTTTCCCTTGCTGCATCTCCAGATGAAATTGTCCCAATGATCGTTCAGGGACAGGTAGATGTAGCAGCTGTTCCATCCAATTTAGCCTCCGTTTTATATCAGAAAACAGATAAAAACGTCAGCGTTCTGGCAGTAAATACTCTTGGTGTTCTTTATCTGGTGGAGAATGGTGATTCCATCCAGTCTGTAGATGATTTAAAGGGAAAAACGATCTATGCCAGTGGTAAAGGTGCGACTCCGGAGTATGCGTTAAACTCTGTTCTGAAGTCTAATGGACTGGATCCGGAGAAGGATGTGACCATTGAGTACAAGTCTGAGCATGCAGAGGTTGTAGCAGCGCTTGCAGAAGACCAGACAGCAGTTGGACTTCTTCCACAGCCTTTTGTAACCACTGCACTTATGAAGAATGAGAACCTTCGTGTGGCCCTTGACCTGAATGAGCTTTGGGAGTCTTCTGCAACAGATGGAAGCAGGCTGGTAACAGGTGTTGTAATTGCCAGAAATGATTATCTGAAAGAGCATGAAGCAGATATTGATGCGTTTATGGATGCATATAAGGACTCTGTAGAATTTGTAAATTCTGATACAGAAGCAGCTGCCCAGATCATTGGAAACCATGATATTATTCCGGCAGAAGTTGCAGCAAAAGCCATTCCGGAATGCAGTATTGTATTCATGGAGGGCGACGAAATGCAGACCATTCTTTCCGGCTATCTGAACACACTAAATGAGCAGAATCCGGAAACAATCGGAGGTCAGTTACCAGATGAGGACTTCTATTATAAACGCTGATAAGGCAAAAAAATATCGGATATTTTATAAAATTGTGGCAGCTGCTGTATGGATTATGGTATGGCAGCTGACCAGTATGTGGCTGAAACAGGAGATCCTTCTGGCATCTCCTGTTTCTGTTATAAAGAGACTTACCGAATTGATTGTAATGGGAGATTTCTGGAAATCTGTGGTGTTCAGTTTCGTAAGGATTATACTGGGATTTTCTCTGGCTTTGATCCTGGGAACGGTTCTGGCGGCGCTTTCTTCTGCTTTTTTTGCTGTGGAAGTGCTGATGGAGCCATTGATCATGGTGATAAAAGCTACGCCAGTTGCTTCTTTTATCATTCTGTGCCTGATTTGGATCCCATCCAGAAACTTATCCGTTTTTATTTCGTTTCTCATGGTTTTTCCAGTGGTATATACAAATATTCTGGAAGGAATCAGGCAGACGGACAAACAGCTTCTGGAGATGGCAGATTCCTTTGGAGCGGGAGTGGGAAAAAAATTACAATTTATCTATCTTTCCCAGGTTATGCCATATGCAGTTACTGCCTGTAAACTGGGACTTGGTCTCTGTTGGAAAGCGGGAATTGCGGCTGAAGTAATCGGCATTCCTGCTGGTTCCATCGGTGAAAAATTATACAAAGCCAAGGTGTATCTGGAGACACCAGACCTGTTTGCATGGACAATTGTCATTATTGCAGTGAGTGTGGGATTTGAGAAGATTTTTATGTTTGCGTTGAGAAGAAGTGTGGGAGAATAACCGTAAAAGGAAGCATTTTCGAGAAAATATCCGGGCGAAAATGCTTCCTTTTTATAGGGAGCTTTAAAACCTGCATATCCTGCAGAAAGCCTTTGCTTTAGTCTACTCCGTTTTTTGCGCAGATATCAGCGAGACAGCATCTGTCGCAATAAGGCCTGGTTCTGGCAGTACAGACTTCCCGTCCGTGGTTTACCAGGCGGTGACAGAAGTCATTTCCCTCTTCCGGCGGAATGATTTTCCACAGTGCCATTTCAACTTTCTTAGGATCCTTGATTCCATCCACAAGGCCAATCCGGTTGGTGAGACGAATGCAGTGTGTATCAGTGACAATAGCTGGTTTACCGAATACATCGCCCATGATCAGATTGGCACTTTTGCGTCCTACACCAGGGAGGGCGAGAAGAGCGTCAAAGTCACATGGAACATTGTCATGGTATTTTTCATGCAGGATTTTCATGCATGCGCTGATGTCTCTGGCTTTACTTTTTCCCAGTCCGCAAGGCTTTACAATCGCTTCAATTTCTTCAGGGGTAGCTGCTGCAAGTGCGGCTACGTCCGGATATCTGGCATACAGATCCTGCACTACAACATTGACTCTGGCATCTGTACACTGTGCTGCCAGCCGTACGCTAACCAACAGTTTCCAGGCTTCATCGTAATCAAGAGTGCAATCTGCCAGGGGGTATTCTTTCTTTAATCGATCTATCACTTCAAGAGCGAGTTCTTCCTTTGTCATTTTGTAAAATCCTTTCATGAATGATGTATTCATTGTAATTGGAAATCCTCGATTTTGCAAGTTTATGCTGCGCTATTTTGTATGAACTTAAGAAAAAGTTACTGGTCACGGAGTGACCAGTAATGGGAAAAAAATCACTGTTGACTCTGCAGACAGTAACAAAAAAAGTAGTACTTCAGAGTGAAAATGTGAATATTGTTATAAAAAAATCCCGCGACAGCTATATATACTGCCACGGGATGGACTTTTTTAGTTTAAATGCCAGATATCTTTATTATACTGCTCAATGGTTCTGTCAGAAGAGAAGAATCCGGCTTCTCCCATATTTACGAGCATTTTCTTTGCCCAGCTGTTGCGGTCTTCATAATCCGCAAATACCTGATCTTTAACTTTAATATAATCTTTGAGATCCAGCAAAGTCATAAACCAGTCTTTATTCAAAAGCTCGTTATAGAAGTTTCTCAGATGTTCCTCTTTACCAAGCTTCAGCATCGGCTCGCTGACAATAAAATCTACATACTTTTTAATATCAGCATCTCCCTCATAAATTGCTCTGGAATTGTAATCCATCTTCTCATAATGCTTGATAATTTCATCACTGGACTCACCAAAGATATAAATATTATCCTTGCCAACCAGATCGCTGATCTCAACATTTGCTCCGTCCATAGTACCAAGAGTAATAGCACCATTCAGCATAAACTTCATGTTTCCGGTACCGCTTGCCTCCTTGGAAGCCAGGGAAATCTGCTCGGAAATATCGCAGGCAGGGATCAGTTTTTCAGCAGCACTTACATTGTAGTTTTCCACCATAACAAGCTTCATATAAGGTGCTACGTCCGGATCATTCTGAATCAGGGTTTCCAGAGTCAGAAGCAGATGAATGATATCTTTTGCAATGTAATAAGCAGGAGCTGCTTTTGCACCAAAGATGAAAGTAATCGGTCTTTCCGGTTTCTTTCCGTCTTTGATTTCCAGATACTTATAAATAATATAAAGAGCATTTAACTGCTGACGTTTATACTCATGAAGTCTCTTGATCTGGATATCAAAAACACTGTTTTCATCAATCTCGATGCCAGTATTTTCCAGAACAAAATCCTTGCAGATCTTCTTTGCATTTGTCTTGATCTCAAGCAGCTGATCCAGAACCTTCTGGTCATCTTTGTAAGCCAGAAGCTTTTTCAGTTCATCGGCATCTTTCTTATAACCCTCTCCAATAAGTGAAGAAATAAACTTGGTCAGTGGCTGGTTGCAATACATTAACCAGCGGCGGAAAGTAATACCATTGGTCTTATTATTGAATTTTTCAGGATAAATTTCATAAAACTGATGCAGCTCGGAGTTCTTCAGAATCTCTGTATGAAGGGCTGCAACACCATTGATTGAGAAGCCATAATGAATGTCCATATGTGCCATATGAACCAGATTATTGCTGTCAATAATAGCAAGATTTTCAGCCGGATATTTGGCTTTTACTTTTTCATCCAGCTTGCGGATGATCGGAACCAGCTGTGGAACAATGTCTTCCAGATAATGGATTGGCCATTTTTCAAGTGCCTCAGCCAGAATTGTATGATTGGTATATGCACATACATGGGAAACGATTTCAGCAGCTTCATCAAAGTCAATTCCACGCTCACCAAGAAGGCGGATGAACTCAGGAATGATCATACTTGGGTGAGTGTCGTTGATCTGAACGACAGCATAATCAGCCAGATCATGAAGGTTGCTTCCCTTGGAAACTGCCTCATCCAGAATCAGCTGAGCGGCATTGCTGACCATGAAATACTGCTGGTAAACACGAAGCTTACGTCCATCTTCATCACTGTCATCCGGATACAGGAACAGTGTCAGATTGTGGAGAATATCCTTTTTGTTAAAGGTAATTCCATCATGAACCATGGACTCATCTGCCAGATCAATGTCAAAAAGGTTAAGGTGGATTGCTTTGTTTTCATAGCCTGCAACGTCAATACTATACATTGTAGATTTCAGGGAAAAACCTCTGAAAGGAACCATATAAGTTACGTCTGTAGCAGTCAGCCAGGAATCAGGAGTGATCCATGGATTCGGTACTTCATGCTGAAGATTGTCTTCAAAAACCTGTTTGAAAAGTCCGAGATGGTAATTCAGACCAATACCTTCTCCAGGAAGTCCAAGTGTTGCAATAGAATCCAGAAAACATGCAGCCAGACGTCCAAGACCACCATTTCCAAGAGATGGTTCTGGCTCAACGGACTCAATTTCTGCAAGAGATTTGCCATTTTTTTTCAGAAATTCTGCAACCTCATCGTAGATTCCAAGATTGATCAGATTGTTGGAAAGAAGTTTACCAATGAGAAATTCGGCAGAAATATAGTAAATTTTTTTCTTACCATCGTGATAGCCTTTTGCAGCTAACTGCTCTTTTGTATAGGTGAGAAGTGCTTCGTATACTTCCTGGTCGGTACATGCTGCGCAGTCTTTGTGGAACATGTTCTGGATCATAGTTTCTAAAGCTTTCATAATTATTTTCTCCTTTCGAGAGCGTGTGAATGATGCTCGTCTGAAATCCACCGGTATGCCTGATGCCGTGGACATCACCTTTGTTCGATGGTGTTATATTAGCATATGCATCTCTTAGAAAAATACAACAAAACTGTTCTGTTATGACATTTTTTTGCGGAATTTGTGAGGGGACAGCTGATTGGCTTCCTGAAATTTTTTTATAAAATAACTGGTATTGTTAAAACCTACATCTAGAGCAATGTCCGTCACAGATGCATCTGTATGCAAAAGCAGGGACTTTGCCTTTTCAAGTCTGTAGTCATTCAGGTAGGCTGCTGCTGTTTTTCCGGTATACTGTTTGAACAGCTTCATAAAATAGAATTCACTGTAATTGGAAAGACCGGACAGTTCCTTTACAGACAGAGGCTCACGGTAATGGGCACTGATATAGTCCAGGACCTTTTTTACAGATAAAAGATTCCTGTTCTGTTCGGCATCTGTAGTAATGATGTAATTTCCTGCCAGCATTTCATAAAAAAGCCCATAGAAAAGTCCTTTCAGCTTCATATAATAGAAGGGCGGTTTTTCCTTGTGGCATTTATGGATCTCGCGGAAAAGATGGAAAATATTATTATAATTTTCATTGGCAGGAGTGATCAGATGGGTGAATTCTGCCCGGTTCTCCATAAGCAGGGAGATTACTTTTTCCTGACAGAGATCCCCTGCAGGACCCGCCAGAAAGCTAAGGTCAAACACCACGCTTCTGTAATATAAAATATGTCTGGAATCTGACTTGATTCCATGCAGAACACCGCTGTTGACAATGAGAAGATCTCCCTCTTTCAGACGCAGTGTTTCCCGGTTAAGCCTTGCAAGCCCGTTTCCCTTGTCAATACAGATGATCTCCATTTCTTTATGCCAGTGGTTGTATAAGGAGCGGAAAATCTCACAATTATCTGTATAAGTTTCTACTGGCAGCTCAAAAGAACCATGGGTTTCAAGCTCCTTCATGGTTTCGTCTACGTTTGGTGAAATATCAGGTATTTTATCTGCCATGGCATCCTCCCTGAAAATGAGTATTATCCACAAGCTTCACGAAGCATGCAGAATTGTGTTATCTATGAACTTTGTTCACAAAAACGCCTCGCGGAACGTTACCAGTGAACCGTAACGAAATGTAAACAATAGCGAAATTTGTTTGCTTATAATTAATATGATATGAGTGTCAAAAGGTCTTTTGACACTCATTTGATACCCGGATTGCTACGCAGCTACGCTGCTCCCGCAATCCTCCAAATATTCGAAATCCGCTGATTTACTGCGTAAATCGCTACTTTCTCATATTTGGCGTGTCCCAAGTTCAAAAGCCTTATCGTGCAAGCACGAACAGCTTTTGACCTTTTGGCACTGGTATCATTAATATATGTTATCATTGTCTTGTATTATACGTTATGCGTCAAACCTTCGCAAGTCTGTAGAAATTTTCGAAAATCTGACGCTTTTATTGGAAAAGAAAACCAGGTGGTTTATAATAAGGATTAAAAGAGCTGCTGTTCAGTATCTGCACATTGACAAAAGCGGTTACTTAATATTCGCTCTGGATGTGCAAAAGATACAGCGGAAAGGAAGGCATTTTGAAGATAGATTTTAAACATGCAAGAGGCGTTTTCGAGGATTATTTAAATGGATATGACAGAGAAGATGAAAAGATAAAATTAAAAATCATTCACACATATGGGGTGGTAAAAAGTGCTCGTGAAATTGGTCACAGAATGCATTTGAATGAGGAAGACCAACAGCTTGCGGAGCTTATTGCCCTGCTTCACGATATTGGAAGATTCCAACAGCTTCGTCTTTATAACAGCTTTTCACCGGACACTATGGATCACGCTGCATTCGGTGTACAACTGTTATTTGAGGGAGAAAATCCGATGATCAGCAGATTCATAGAAGACCGAAGCTATGATGAGCTCATTCGCGTGGCAATTGCCAGACACAGTGATTTCAGGCTGGAAGGAATTCAGGACGAAAGAACTCTTTTCCACGCAAAAATGATCCGCGATGCAGACAAGCTGGACAATTGCAGAGTGAAGCTGGTGGATTCTGTGGAGGCTATGATCGGTGTCCCTCAGGAGCATGCCGGAGAGGGCAAAATATCTCCAAAGGTATGGGAATCCTGCCTGAGAAAAGAGGCAGTTTCATCTCCTGACCGGATTACGTCCGTAGATTACTGGGTGTCCTATGCAGCGCAGTATTATGACCTGAATTTTAAGGAAACATGGCAGATCATGAAAGAAAAGAATTATATTTCCAGGATTATAAAGCGGTTGGAATATAAGGATAAAGACACCAGAGAAAAGATGGAAATACTGGAGCAGCAGATGAACGCTTACATGGAGAAAATCCTATGCTGAGCTCTCAGATTTCTTACCAGATCATCCGCAGCAGCCGCAAAACCATGAGCCTGGAAATTAAGGCTGATGGCAGTGTTGTTGTACGCGCGCCTCTCCGTCTTTCCGAAGCAAAAATTCAGAAATTTGTGGAAGAAAAACAAGAATGGATCCTGAAAAATCTGGAAAAAATCCAGAAAAGAGATGCACAGAAGGAGAACGTACAAAAGCTGTCTGCCCTGGAAAGACAGCATCTGCAGAATAAAGCCTGCGTGGTAATTCCAAGGCGAGTGGCATATTATGCAGAAAAGTTAGGGGTAAGCTATGGGAAAATTACCCTGCGTCAACAGAAAACAAGATGGGGAAGCTGTGCCGCAAATGGAAAACTGAATTTTAACTGGCTGTTAATTCTGGCACCTCCTGAGGTGCTGGATTATGTGGTGGTCCATGAGCTTTGCCACCGTAGGGAAATGAATCATTCCCAGGCATTCTGGAAAGAAGTTGAGAAGATCCTTCCAGATTACCGGGAAAGACAAAAGTGGCTAAAAGACAACGGCTGGAGATTAATGGAGGAGGGTTTTTAATGAGAAAAAAAGGAAAAAAATGGTTCGGTTTGCTTATTGCAATCGTATTTTTATGTGCATTCTGTGTACCGGTAGCGGCTGCGTCCAAGCTTCCCAGATTACAGGTAAAAGGCACACAGCTTGTAAACAGCAGTGGGAAAAAAGTACAGCTTAGAGGTATCAGCACCCATGGTCTGTCCTGGTATCCAGAGTATGTAAATCAAAGTGCATTTACTTTTATGAAGAAAAACTGGAAGGTAAATGCAGTGCGTCTTGCCATGTATACTGCTGAATATAACGGCTATTGTACCGGGGATGCATCCAATCGGCGTAAGCTGGAAGCGTGTATTGATAACGGTGTAAAATATGCCACAAATGCAGGTATGTATGTGATTATTGACTGGCATATTTTAAGTGATGGAAACCCTCAGCAAAATCAGAAAGAAGCTTTGAAGTTTTTCAAAAAAATGGCAAAAAAATACAAAAATAATACCAATGTGATCTACGAAATCTGTAATGAGCCAAATGGAGGAACATCCTGGAGTACAATAAAAAAATACGCTGAAAAGATTATAAAAGGTATCCGCACCTATGACAAAAAAGCTGTGATTCTGGTAGGAACGCCCAACTGGTCACAGGATGTAGATCAGGCTGCGCTTTCCCCGGTTAGTAAGAAATACAGGAAAAACGTAATGTACACCCTGCACTTTTACGCAGCAACACATAAGGAATGGCTGAGAGATAAAGCACAGGCTGCCCTTGATAAAGGACTGCCGTTATTTGTATCCGAGTTTAGTATCTGTGATGCTTCTGGAAATGGTGGACTTGATAAAGCTGAAGCAAAAAAGTGGCTGACTTTCCTGGATAAAAACAATATCAGCTATATGGCATGGAGCCTGTCAAATAAGGCAGAAAGCTCTGCATTTATAAAATCCGGCTGCAGTAATACAGGAAAATGGTCCTCAAAGAATCTGACAGCAGCAGGAAAATGGATTACAAACTGGTATAAAAAGAAATAAAAAGAACACATTGGAAAGTGTTTTTTTCTATAGTTTTGAGAATTTTGAGCAGTTGCAAATCAAAATATAAATGACGGAAATGGAGTTAATTAAGTGGAAATAATCGCAGATCTTCACATTCATTCCAGATATTCCATGGCAACAAGCAAGCTTGGAACCCCGGAATATCTGGATCTGTGGGCAAGAAAAAAAGGAATTTCTTTAGTGGGAACCGGTGATTTTACCCATCCTGCCTGGCGGGAGGAACTGAAAGAAAAGCTGGTTCCGGCAGAAAGTGGACTGTATCGGTTAAGAGATGAATATGTGCTGGAAGAGGCGAAAATGCTTCCTGGGGGAGCTCCCCGTTTCGTAATTACAGGGGAGATCAGTTCTATCTATAAGAAGAATGGAAAGTGCCGCAAGGTGCATAATGTACTTCTTTTATCCGGCTTTGAAGAAGCAGATAAAATAGCTGGGAGACTGGAAAAGATTGGAAATATTCACTCAGATGGAAGGCCAATACTGGGACTTGATTGTCACGATCTTCTGGAAATTTTACTGGAAAACTGTGCCGATGGAATGTTGGTTCCAGCACATATCTGGACTCCCCACTTCGGACTTTTTGGTGCCGCCTCAGGGTTTGATACCATGGAAGAATGTTTTGAAGATCTTACTTCATATGTTCATGCTGTGGAGACGGGATTATCTTCAGATCCACCTATGAACTGGCGTTTATCTGCACTTGATGGACTTCAGCTGATCTCAAACTCAGATGCACATTCTCCATCAAAGCTTGGAAGAGAGGCTAACTTACTGGACATTGAATTGTCCTATCAGGGACTTTATGGTGCTGTACAATATGGAAAAGGTCTTCTTGGAACACTGGAATTTTTCCCGGAAGAGGGCAAATATCACTATGACGGACACAGAAAATGTCACATCTGTCTGAGCCCGGAAGAAGCAGAAAAGTATCATGGAATATGTCCTGTATGCGGGAAAAAACTGACTATGGGAGTGAATCACAGAATTATGGATCTGGCTGATAGAGAAAATGGGTTTGTGAGAAAAAATGCCAGACCTTTTGAGAGCATTGTACCTCTTCCTGAGGTGATTTCTGCCTGTGTTGGAAAGGCTGTAACCACCAAAACAGTCACTGGTGAATATGAAAAGATGCTTCAGAAACTGGGAAATGAATTTGATATTTTAAGGGAAATTCCCATTGCGGATATTGAGAAAGAAAGTAGTCACATGATTGCTTCAGGCATTCGGAAACTTAGAAACAG
This sequence comes from Blautia faecis, assembly GCF_020554845.1. Lineage (GTDB taxonomy): Bacteria > Bacillota > Clostridia > Lachnospirales > Lachnospiraceae > Blautia_A > Blautia_A faecis. The sequence goes on from NZ_JAJCIA010000007.1 coordinate 80,543, forward strand.
AGAAGTAATCTGTAAACCTGGATTTGACGGCGAGTATGGGAAAATCTGTCTGTTTTGAGGAAAAGGCTGTTTTTTGAAAAAATATAGATGAATGTGGTATAAGGAACGGTGAAATGATAGAAAATAAGAGAATTAAAATTGGAATTATTTCAGATACACATGGTCTTTTACGGACAGAAGTTCTGGACATATTACAGTCCTGTGACTGCATTTTTCATGCTGGAGATGTGGACAGACCGGAGCTTCTGGATACTATAAGATCATTGGGCGCTTTATATGTAGTGCGAGGAAACAATGATGGATACTGGGCACAGAATCTGCGAAGAAGCTTGAACTTTACAGTGGGAAATGTGAAATTCTTTATGGTTCATGACAGGAAAGATGTTGCCTGGGAGTTAGGGGATACCCAGGTGGTGATTTTTGGACACAGTCATCAGTATTTTGCAAAAGAAATTGACGGAAGGCTGTGGCTGAACCCTGGAAGCTGCGGCAGAAGCCGCTTTGGTGGAGACGTGACCATGGCAGTTATGACCGTGGAAAACGGCAGCTGGCAGGTGGAAAAAATCGTGCTCTGAACAGTCGCAATGTGGAAAAAAGGAATATCCAGAACACAGTTTTACAATTATGTTGTAGAAAAATTGGGAAAAACAGGGGAGAGAATTGTCGAAAGATGACATTGCAATTTTAACAAGATAATGTATAATAGGGCAGAAGAAAAAGCCATGAAAGAAATGAGGATTTGCAGTGGAGAAAAAAGAAATCGATGTGAAATTCATTGTAGGAATTGTCATTCTTCTGGTGATCTTTGGCGTAGTAGGCGGCTCGTTCTGGAATCTGGTTGCCAGACAGGCACAGAAAGACAAACAGGAGGAAGCCCGTCTGGAAAATGAAGCCATAAGAGCTATTTATGTGGAAGCCGGAGATATACTGAAGGAAATGGTATTCGTAGATATGGATAAAAAAACTGTTTTCAAGGCAGCGATTCCCAAGGAAGGAATTTATAACAAAAATGATAAATTAATTGCCGGGGATACCTTGGAAAATGGAGATATGGTGAAAATCTACGGTGACAGAAATATGACAAGATCCATCCCTGCACAGTATCCAGGGATTACAAAGATGAAGCGAAATGGCAGGGCTTCTCTTGAGGAGCTTCAGCCTTATCTGGAAATTGCAAATGAACTTCTTTGTGGAGACAGCGAGGAGGAAGACAAAAAGTGAAGTATCTGAGGCAATTTTGTATTATTTTGCTGGTTTCAGCGTTGGGTGAGGGATTACATATCCTTTTGCCTCTTCCGGTACCGGCCAGTGTATATGGTCTTGTGCTGATGCTTGGAGCACTTGCAAGCGGAATTCTGAAACTTGAGCAGGTAGAGGAAGCAGCAGATTTTCTGGTTGAAATTATGCCGGTTATGTTCGTTCCTGCAGGTGTGGGACTTTTGGAAGCGTGGGGTGATCTGCAGCCAATCTGGCTTCCTGTTGTGCTCATAACAATTCTGACAACCGTCATTGTAATGGTAGTTACTGGACGCAGTACTCAGTTTGTGATCAGAAAGGACAGGGGGAAAGATAAGAAATGATAAATTTTATAGAAAATTCCCTGTTTTTCGGGGCGGCATTAAGTCTGGCTGGATATGAGGTCGGTCTTTTGCTGAAGAAAAAGTTTAAAATGGCGCTGTTTAATCCTCTTTTGATTGCAATTCTATGTGTAATGGGAATGCTTCAGCTTATGCAGGTGGATTATAAGACCTACAATGCAGGCGGTCAGTATATCAGTTATCTGCTTACTCCTGCTACAGTATGTCTTGCGGTACCGCTTTACAGACAGCTTACTCTGCTTCGTAAGAATCTGAAAGCTGTCGTTATAGGAATTGTTTCCGGTGTACTTGCAAGTATGGTTAGTGTCTTGATTTTTGCAAAGCTGTTTGGACTTTCCCATTCGGAGTATGTTACTCTGCTTCCGAAATCCATTACTACAGCCATTGGAATGGGTGTATCGGAAGAACTTGGCGGACTTGTTACGATCACGGTTGCAGTTATTATTATCACTGGTGTGCTGGGAAATGTGATTGCGGAGGCAGTCCTTAAAGTGGCAAAAATTGAGGAGCCTATCGCGAAAGGTCTGGCACTTGGAACTTCAGCCCATGCCATAGGTACATCTAAGGCAATGGAACTTGGTCCTGTAGAAGGTGCTATGAGCAGCCTGGCAATTGCCGTTGCCGGACTTCTTACTGTTATTGCCGCTTCTGTGTTCGCTGGATTTATGTAAAAACATGTTTGTGGATTAACTACTATGAAAGTATAGCGAATAAATAAGCCTGTAGACATGTTCATTTAGATTTTGTAAAAAGGAAAACGTCTGATTCTGTTTAAAACAGGTTCAGACGTTTTTTTATTACTCAAAAAGCGAACAGATATTCGAAAATGATGGATTCATACCGTTTTATAGGACTGATATTGTGGTAGACTAGTCTCATGAAGAAAATATGTTCGGAAAATACGTTCGGTATTTGATGGCGGATGATATTGGAGTTTGGGAAACGGAGGAGATATTATGTGGAAATCAGGCAGAAATATTAACAGCAGAAGAGCTGCCCTTGCAGAGGGATATATGGAGGATACACAGGAGAGCCGCGGCAGGAAATTTTCCGGGAGCACAGCCATGATACTGGGACTTTTTATTACATTGGAGCTCATGATCGGGGGAGCTATGATCTTTAATTATGATTTTCATGGTGCAGATCTTATTGCTCTGCTCTTTGCTTTTATGGTATTATATTCTGGAGTCGTAGCAGTATTGACAGATAAATAGGAGTAAGGATATGCCAAAATCTTTCCAGCAGAAACTGAAAATTTTATATCTTATGCGAGTCTTTTCTGAGAAAACAGATGAGGCACATCCCATGAGTGTGAAAGATCTGATTTCCTATCTGGAGAGTCTGGGAATTCATGCAGAGCGGAAGACGATATATGACGATATAGAGACTTTGCGTGTGTTCGGAATGGATATTATGAATCGAAGAGAGAGACCGTCAGGTTTTTATCTTGCAAGCCGTGAGTTTGAGACTGCAGAGCTGAAGCTTCTTGTAGATGCTGTTCAGTTTTCCAGATTTCTTACTGTTGGGAAATCGCGGCAGTTGATCCAGAAACTGGAGCACCTTACCAGTATTTATCAGGCCAAAGACCTACAGCGGCAGGCAATCGTACTGGATCAGGTGAAGAATACAAACGAGAGCATTTATTATAATGTAGATGAGATACACAGAGCAATTTCACAGAACAGACAGATCAGCTTCCAGTATACAGAATGGACAGTGTCCAAGGAGAAACATTTGAAGAAAGGTGGAGCTCGCTATCAGATCAGTCCATGGCAGATGATATGGCAGGATGGTAATTATTATCTGATAGGAGTCGATGAGAAGAGTGGCATTGTGAAGCATTACCGCGTAGACAAAATGTTGAAGATCTTTACAGAGAATGAAGCAAGAAATGGTGCCGAACTCTTCCGGAAATTTGACAGTGCCAGATTTGCTGCCGGTACTTTTGGAATGTTTGGAGGCCGTGAAGAGAAAGTTAATCTGGAATTTGAGAACCATCTTGTGGGTGTAATGATTGATCGATTTGGGCAGGATATTATGATCATGTCCAAGGACAATGAGCACTCCGTCACCAGGGTACAGGTGAATGTAAGTACACAGTTTTATGGCTGGCTTGCTGCCCTTGGAAATAGCGTGAGAGTGATTTCACCGGAGAATGTGCGAAAAGAATACCGGGATTTTTTAAGAAAAGCCCTGGAGAATTATGAAGGATAAAAGCATGACGGTTAAATCCAGACTTTTGGAGTTATTAGAACAGCATAAAGGTGAAACTTTATCTGGCGAGGATATTGGCAGGGAGCTTTCCTGTACACGAGCCGCAGTTTGGAAAGCTGTGAACAGTCTGCGCCAGGAAGGATACCCCATTGAGGCCGGACCGAATAAGGGATATATGCTTGCAAGAGAGAGTAATCTGATTTCAGCAGAGGGAATCAGACTTTTTCTGGAGGATCCACAGGTTGAGATAAAAATATTTGATGCAATCAGCTCTACCAATCTGGAGGCCAGGCAGCTGGCTGTGAGCGGAATGGCTGGACACGGCTCTTTTGTTGTTGCCATGGAGCAGACAGCAGGAAGAGGACGAAGAGGCAGGGAGTTTTATTCTCCTAAAGGCAATGGGATTTATCTCAGTGTTATTCTGGAACCGAAGGGGACACTGGAGGGCAGTCTTCTGATCACTACTGCAGCAGCTACTGCAGTGTATAAGGCTGTGAAAGAAGTATGCGGTGTAAAACTTGGAATTAAATGGGTAAATGACCTGTACAAGGATAACCGTAAGGTTTGTGGTATTCTTACAGAGGCGGTCACAGATTTTGAAAGTGGAAATATAGAATTTGCAATTGTAGGAATTGGGCTGAACTTGTACGTTGAGCAGGAACAATTCCCCAAAGAGCTTCAGGAAATTGCCGGAGGAATCTACGAAGATGAACAATCCTCCAGAACTGCGGACAGGAACCGCCTTGCAGCGCAGATTGTGAACTATCTTCTGGAAGAAACCCGGGAATTGAAATTGTCAGAAGAATACGTGGAACATAATATTGTTCCGGGAAATGAAATTACAATTACAGATAATAAAAGCAGCAGAAGTGCCAGAGCATTAGCGATTTGTCCAGATGGGAAATTGCTGGTTCAGGAGACTGATGGCACTCAGAGTAAGCTGGCTTTTGGAGAAATCTCAATAAAAATACCGCCGATAAAATAAATTTATCAGCGGTAAAGTTATTAGAAATATTATGTGGCAGATACCTGACTTTTATTGGAATAGTTACTCTATTTTGCAGAATTATTGTCTGGCTCAGCAGTAATGAATGGTTGAACTGAAGTAGTATCCGAAATTTTGATATCGGTATTCTTTATTACATTATCCGCATTCTGATCTGGCTGTGTTGTTGAAGACACTGTTGAGGCAGGTGCTGATTTTGTATTCATTTGTGGAGCGCTGTTATCAACAGGCTGTTGATAAGGACGATATGGCTGCCAATAATGTTCTGACACATCTTTTTTACAATCAGCTTTTTCGTCAGGAGAGATGCTTTTGATTTTTCCTGTAAGAAGCTGATAACCGGCAACGATGATCAGAATTCCAATGATAACAGAAGGAATCTGGTACATGATATCCTGTATAATAATGGCCAGAGAATTTGGTAAAATCCAGAAGAGCAGATCACGGAAACCATTCCAGAAAACAGCAACTCCGAAAACAATCAGGAGAATTGCCGCAATTTTAATATGTTTTTGCGAGAGCCTGATATTATTCTGAAATATACGGTCAAGATGCAGAATATAGTTATCCTCTATCGCGTAAAATTCTTCTTCCGGCAGTTCTTTCAAGTTATGAACATGGAAGAAACTGTAGAACCATAATACAGGAAGAAAGATAACCAGAGAGGAGATATTAAGCCCTCCGGCAATTGCGATAATAGCCCAGAATAGAGTCATAATGCTGATTCCCTGCTTAAAGAATCCCATATACATTTCTCCCGCACCAGGAATCAGGGAAGAGATAAAAAGCAGGAATCCCTTTTTTTGTTTTTGCATGTTAGTTACCTCCGTTTGTTATTGTATTTGAAATAGAATTAATGTAGTTGACAACTTTCTGGGGAGCATCAGAGATTCCATCTGTAATTCCATTTGAAAAATTACGTAATGAAGTTCTAATTTCCCGGCGCGTTTCAGATGATTTGGCTGTGGACTGCGGAAGCTGAGGCGAGACGAAGTCCATTTGCCCAAGGCTGAACAACATAACCAGTGCAAGTACGACTCCGACTACAGTGCGGAGCCCCTCATAGAAAAACCGCATTTTATAGGTAGCATCCGCTGCTGTTTTCTGTATCTGAATATCAGGAGCTGTAACACGTTCCATAATTGTTTCTTTCAGATAGGCGGGAGCTGAGGATGCATGATCTGTATATTCGTCCGCAAGCTGGTTAAGACAGTAGTCGCAGTGCTTCATATGTTCCAGAAATGCAATGATTTCATCAGTGTTCATCTCTTCATTTTGAAAATTATTCAGGTCATTACTATTGATATGCATTTAATCGCTCCTTTCTGCCAACATTTTTTTCAACATGTTTTTTGCACGATATAGCTGTGTCTGAATGGTCTTAGGGTTTTTGCCTTCTTTTTGCGATATTTCTGTTACGGACATCTGTTTACAGAAATGAGCAATGGCAATTTCCTTGTAAGGACTTTTCAGGCCGCTGCATATCCGAAATACCTGCTGTTCCGAATCAGACTGCAGATACTGTTCCTCTGGGGAAGAATGATTCTCCAGATCAGGAAGCTGTGAGAAATAAATATCTTCCGTTGGAATTGAACGGCGTCCGGCAGCTTTTAGGAAATCAAGGCATTTGCGTACTGCAATTTTGCTAAGCCAGGCTTTTTCATAAAGCCCATCGAAGTGGGCGAGACTTTTGTAGGCAGACAGGAATACCTCCTGAGTGAGGTCTTCTGCATCGAAAGGATTACCTACTGATTTCAGACATATGGAATATATCAGATTCTGGTATTGGTCAATCAGATATTCCAGATATTCTTCCTGTGAAATGTTATCAGCCTCCTTCCTGTCCGTTCTCTAATTATAACGCGACTGCCTGATAAAGTTCTTCAAAAATAAATAAAAATTTTGTAATTATTCAGCTGGTACTATTTTGCAAGGTGTTTTTACTATGAAAGTCCCGGATGGAAACCATGAATGAGCCATGCTTACATGAGAGAATTCATAGATGTCGGATGGGTTAGAGCGTGTTTGAAAAGGCTTTATGCAAGGTGTGCGTCACACTTTGTGGGAGATTGCGGCATATTTTGAACACGTCCTGAAATGACTAAATACAAAGAAAAAATAAAAATTGCGGGAAGAGCATAAATAGACTATAATCAGTTTCGTGAATAAAAGATAGAAATAAATCCTGCTGTTTATATGAAAGAAGGAGCATTTATGTACGAGACAAAAAAGTTATATTATGAAGATGTATATAAAAAAGAATTTACCGCTAAGGTGTTGGAGTGTCGTGAGAGCAAGAAAGGCTATGAAATAATTTTAAACCAGACAGCTTTTTATCCTGAAGGAGGCGGACAGCCCAGTGATACCGGTATATTAGGCGGAATAAATGTTAAGGAAGTTCATGAGAAGGATGGAGAGTTAATTCATTATACAGATGGGCCTTTGGAAGTCGGTATGGATGTAATAGGAAAAATTAACTGGGGCAGAAGATTTGATCTTATGCAGCAGCATTCCGGAGAGCATATTGTAAGTGGGCTGGTACATGAAGCATTTGGATATGACAATGTGGGATTCCACATGGGAAGCGATGTGATCACCATCGATTTCAGCGGAATGCTGGATGAAGAACAAATGGCCGAAATCGAAGCGAAAGCGAATCAGATTATCTGGGAAAATCAGGAAGTTGAGATTTTTTATCCTACAGAGCAGGAACTTAAAAATCTGGATTACAGAAGTAAGAAAGAGCTTTCCGGATGGGTTCGTATTGTGCGCTTCCCAGGAGCAGATACCTGCGCGTGCTGTGGAACTCATGTGACGCGTACTGGAGAAATTGGAATGTTGAAGTTGCTTTCTGTGGTGAAATTCCGTGAGGGGGTTCGTATGGAAATGCTGTCAGGTAAGCGAGTGCTTGATTATCTGAACATGGTAAATGAACAGAATCGTCAGATTTCCGTGAAGTTGTCTGCGAAAATGGACAAAACAGCGTCAGCGGTAGCAAGGCTTCAGGATGAAAATTTTGCTCTGAAGGGAAGAGTACATGCGTTAGAAGAAGAATTTATCGTTGGCGAAGCTGCTAAATGGAAAGAAAAAGAGAATGTGGTTTTATTCCAGGAAGGAATGGAAGCAGGAAGCGTTCAGAAGCTTACAGATGCAATTTTACAGGTTTGTAAGGGGCGTTGTGCAGTATTCTCCAGGAATGCAGATGGAAGCTATAAGTATGCTATGGGAGAAAAAGACGGAGACTTACGTCAGTTTACAAAAGAGATGAATGCAGTATTGAATGGCAGGGGAGGCGGTAAGCCTTTCTTTGTACAGGGGTCTGTGCAGGCTTCCGAGAAAGAAATTCGAGCCTTTTTCGAAAATAAATAGCAGTTGTTCAGTTCCTTCGCAAAAGCACCTTGCGGAATAGCACCCGCTGAATAGTTGCAATAAAGAATAAAAGAGGATTGAAAAAATCCGTATTAGAGCGTGTTTGAAAAAGCATTCCCACAATCTGTACGCCCCACTTTGCGGTATATTTTGCTCGAATTCGGTTGTCGTAGCTCGCTACGACGCCCTCCTCCGGACAAAATCTCCCACAAATTGTGACGAACATCTTGCAGAAGTCCTTTTTTCAAACACGCTCTGCGGAAGAAAGGAAAAGCTGAATTATTTTTCAAGATAATCAGTGTTATATGAAGAAATGTTTGGAGAGTGTCATGCGCACCTGATCATGGATGGACTGAATTATAAAGATGCAATTTCTATTCATAAGGATCATGTAAACGATGAAGTGATACGGAAACATTTGAAAGCTTATGAAGAGCTGGGGATTGTATTTGTAAGAGATGGTGGAGATGCATTAGGAGTATCGGAAAGAGCCAGGAAACTGGCACCAGAATATGGAATTGATTATCGTACTCCTGTTTTTGCCATCCATAAAAATGGACACTATGGCTCTATCGTGGGAAAAGGTTTTGACACTATGAAAGAATACCATGTCCTTTTGAAAGAAGCGAAAAACAAAGGGGCAGATTTTATTAAAATTATGACCACAGGACTTCTGGATTTTAATAACCATGGACAGATTACTGGAACGCCTTTAGACAGGAAGGAAGTCTGCGAGATGGTACATATTGCCCATGAAGAAGGGTTGGCGGTGATGAGCCATACCAATGGAATTTATGGCGTACAGGCAGCTGTGGAAGCTGGTGTGGATTCAGTAGAACATGGAAATTATATTGATCCGGAAACAATCATAGAATTAGCTGACAGTGATAGTGTATGGGTTCCTACTCTTGTGACAATTCGAAATCTTCGTGGATGTGGAAGATATAAGGAATCAGTGCTTGATCCTATTATAGAACTGGCCGCAAAGAACCTTCGTCTGGCATACAAGTACCGAGCAAAGGTGGCTCTTGGAAGTGATGCAGGAGCTTATATGGTCTTACATGGGAAGGGCTTAATGGATGAATACCAGGCATTTATGGACATTCTGGGAGAATCCGGGGATGTGAGAGCCTGGCTGGCAGATGGAGAGAAAAGGATTCAGGACACCTTCAGGCGTCCTGAATCTTGATAGATGTATAAATGTTGGAATTTTTGGATTTTGTAGGATCAAAGGTAATGCAGATACCTGCGCCGGATTCCATATTACTGGTGGAGGTATCCTTTGCCCCTTCTGTAAAGCAGGTTATGGTTGCGCCATCGCCAGTTTGAAGTGTGACGGTATTTGCTGTATGGCCTATAATTGTACCGCTGACTGAGCTGGTAATTTCACGGCTTCCAAGAGAATCCGGATCATCACCGGTGACTGCTGTAACAGTAACACCATCCAGTGAATTTCCCTGAAATTGTCCAGTGCAAGTTATGGTTACATAGGAGCCTGGTGCTGTTCCACCTTTAAAGTAAGAAGGAATCTGAGACAAGTCTACATTTATTGTGCTGTCAGAGCCAGAGGGAAGAACTGTGAGTGTATTCAGGGAAATATTCTGAATTTCTGCATGAATCTGCTGTTCTTTTGCTGAGGCATCGGCAGAAACCTGTGCAGGATCTGGTGTTGGTGTTGGATCTGGAAGTGTAAGCGGATCAATATCTGAAATGCTTAGTACTTTCAGATGACTGGCATTAAGAGAAGAACTTTGGGTATTCTGACTGGAAGCAAACTTGCCTTTAAAATGAATGTATACCCATACACCGGTGCGGATGCCATTCTGATAATATTGTTCAGTTCCAGTGATTGGATAGGTGGCTGTTTTGCCTTTTTTATTTTTTATGGTAATGGTATTTGGAGTCAGACTCTGTACTTCCCCATAGGCCTTTCGTACTTCCAGCTGATTCTTTTTGTGAAAGTCGTCTACTACTTTCAATGCTTTTACAGTGCTGGTATCCTTGTTAGAGAGCTGCCCCTCATAAATGACACTGATTTCATCTCCAGTGATCATGCCATCTTCGCATTCCAAAGTTGCTTCAGAAAGATCAAAAACGTAAGTTTGTTCCTGGCTTTCCATAGTCAGGGTGGCACCGGTGAAATCCTTAAGGGTTCCTTTGATTTCATCCATATAAACACGCTGTTTGGGTGTTTCTGAAGTGTTCTGTAAGGTGGTTTCACTCTGATCAGAAATAGAAGTATAGCTGGTGATCATATCACCGGCAGTACATCCTGACAGAGAGAACAGTACCAAAGAGCCAAGTAATAGTTTTGTGAAATTTTTCATTGTTGCTTTGTATCCTCCGAATCCGGAAATGGTACAGGAAGAAAATCGAAAACCTCTCGGCAGGCATTCCATTCCTCCGAGTTATCCGGCATACGATAGCCAAGTCCTGTACATTCTGTAGTAGCATTTGTATTCATGTAATTATTATAAAAAACATTGTAAGGATTCTGTAGTGGCGGCTGTTTTTGGCAAGATGATTTGTTTGTGGATTTTATACTCATAGAAACACTCCTTTTTGTCAAATATTTTTCCTATATAAGGGAAGATATTCTTAGAATATGCGAAAAAGAGGAGAGTATGCACAAACATTTGTCAGTGAACAGTAACGATTAATTTATTTATGTGAATATTATAACAAATACATATTGAAATTTCTATATTTTGTGCTATAATCATTTTAAATAAATAATAGCGAAGTAGGAATTTATGCGTCAAGTGTTCATTGGCTGGGGAGTCGCCGTGAAACGAAAAGCAGCAGGACTGTTTACGATATATTTTCCGCACCCGTTGCTACATGTGAGAACATCTCATAATGTGGAGGGATTATTATTTATGGTAACTACTCTGTTATTTTAATCATTATGGAGGTGTTTTTTTTATGCGTAAAAACAAACAGACATGGAGTGTTAAGACTCTTGTATTCCTTGCACTGCTGGTAGCAATCCAGCTTGTGCTGTCACGCGTTCTGGTAATTGATCTTGGTGTATATCGAATTACATTGGGAACTGTCGCCACTGTATTGGCAGGTCTTTGGATGGGACCTGTAGCTGGTGGTGTAGAAGGTGCTGTTGCCGATATCATTGGATGTTTTATGAAAGGCTATGGAGTTAATCCACTGATTACTTTATCAGCAGTTGCCTGGGGTGTGATCCCCGGACTGGCTGGAAAACTAATGGCTGAAAAGAACAGAAAAGTAAAGACTGTTGTTATGTGTGTCGCAATTGCAGTCTCTGGCGTAGTGGGAACACTTGGACTGACCACTGCAGGATTGGTAATGATCGGAGCAAACTTCTATGCAATTATGCCAGGACGTCTTGTACAGTTTGCAATCATGACTCCAATCTACTGCGTACTTACCAGTCTTCTTTATTTCAGCCCGCTTACAGGCATGGTTGTAGGAAACATAAGACCTGCTAAGCTGGAGAAGAAGACCGTATAAATGGCAGCAGTCCAGGAGCTGAATTATATACAAAACCCCAAATTAAATAATATGGCATAAGATGGATTATGAAGCAATGTACTTACTGGAAAGTTGATTGTTTGAGAAATCAACTTGTTGAATAAGTCAAAAAATACGATTCCCAAATAAAAGGCTGTGATCAGGATAAACACTGATCGCAGCCTTTTTTAAACATGCTCTGAAAAGTTTTCAGTTTGTATGTGTCTGAACCCGGAACCAATAGGTGTAGAGATAATGAAGTCCAAGTGATTCATAAAGATTACGTGCTGGAGTGTTTCCCTCTACTACCTGAAGATAGGCCTTAGTTGCGCCTTTCTTTTTTCCTTCTTTTAGAAGTGCAGTACAAATCTGACGAGCATAACCCTTGTGTCTGAAATCTTCGCGAACATGGATAGCGTACAATCCAATATAATTTCGATCCAGAATGCCAAGCCCGGTTGCAATAATTTTTCCGTTACTCCAGATGGAGGCGCATACGGTGTCTTTTACGATGGCATGATACATGGATGGAACTACAGCACGGTGAACAGGATTAATGGTGCCTTTCAGATCAAAAAGACTTTCAATCCAAATATCTGGAATATCGTCAGTAAGAGTTACCTGATCGCAAGGCGCAGAAAGATCTGCTCCATCCAGTGAGGCTGCCATAACATTTGTTGTATGCTGGATTTCGTAGTTGCGGTTTTCCAGAAGATAATCAAAATCCGGAGAAACCAGAGGACTGATCTTAAAAATTGCAGGGCTGCCCAGTCGGGCATACTCTGCTTCGCAGAAAGAAACCTTTTCCCTCCAGGAAAGGGTAGAAGTTCCGAACTGCTCCACACTGTTTGTTCTATGTGTATAAAAATAGGAAAAACGGAGAATCCATCCATCATAAAGCTCCATTTTATGGGAGGGCCATGCATTTAGTGACATATCTTCAATTTCTTTAATGATTTTATCCATAAAAAAACCTTCTTTTATAAGTTTAGGGTCATTATACATAATTGTATCCAGCAATGCAACTGAAAATAGTCTGTTATAAGACAGATTGCTTTTTACACATCTTGCAGAAAGCCTTTTTCAAACACGCTCTAGTACATCGTTTCGTAAATAACTATACCAATCGCGTAGGATGTGAATTCGAGTGTGCAGGTATAAAAACGCAGGCGTAGCGGGCTACGCCGAGGCTTTTATACCTGTGCAATCGGATTCACAGACAAGTGAGTGGTATAGTTATTTCGAAAACGATGTACTAGTACGGTGAATAGCCGCAAATTAATTTATACAATCTGTCTGCCAGAAATTTTTGTCCCTGCTCAGTAAGGTGAATCCCATCTGTAGTAATTTCTGAATATCCATAACGACGCGCCTTTTCATTCAATTCCTCATGCAATGTAAGATAAGAAATTTGAAACTGTTCTGATAGCTGGTGGATCATTTGTGATATTTTCTGGCGAAAAGGAAGCCAGGTTCTATAACAGGCAGGCCAGGGAAAAAGAAAAGGCTCCATTAAAATAATGCGCGAGTTCGATTTTGCTAATATTGTTATAAGATCTGCATAGCATTTGTAAAAAGAAAAAAGCATATTCCTCTGCTGAAACGGTGTTCTGTCCGTATTCATTATTAATCCAATATCATTAATTCCGATTAAAATTGTTATAATATCACTTGTAAAATCAGAATCACCCTGAATTCTCTGCAGAAGTCTGTTTATAGTAAAGCCGTCAGTGCCATAATTGCGTACCTGATAGTCTGAGCCGTCCCTTTTAAGACAGTCTGACAGCATTTTTACATAGCCATTGCCAAGGAAATCTCTGGAAAAGCAGTGTTCACAATCGGTGATGCTGTCACCAAGACATGTTAATATTGTCATAATTTTACCTCCGTTAATATTATACTGCAAGAACAAAAAGGTTTATAGTTTTTTTAGAAAAATTTGTAAAAAAAAGACTGGACAAATGGAGATAGAGCACCTATAATAAGACTCACCAGAAGTCATCTGGTATCGAAGGTCATCTTTTCAGATCGACTATTCCCTATTCTACGAAAGATAAAATACAGGAAGCCTTTCTCAAACAGGCTCTAAAATACTTCAAGATAGCCTCCTGTTATTAGTAAACCTATGTAAAAGAAGGGATGGTACGTCTATGCTTTTTTACAGAATATTTCCTGCTATAGCGGCAGGCTGCGCCGCTCTGATGGATATTCAGAGAGCGAAGGTAGACAATGGCTGGCTGCTTTTTTGTGTATTGGTCAGTTTGTTTACGCGAATATGGAAAATAGATGTTAGCAGTCTCGGATCTTGGATATGCGGTCTGCTGGTACCGATACTGATTCTGGGGATTTTATTCATATTCAGAATGCTGGGAGCCGGAGACATCAAGCTCTTGAGTGTTATTGGAAGCATGATCGGACCGACGAAAATTCTCAATTGCATTTCCTATTCCTTTCTGATTGGAGCTGTCATATCAGCTGCTCTTATGATTTCAAGCGGCATTGTCTGCCAGCGAATTCTTTACTTATTACATTACATCAGTGTTTATTTCAAAACAGGAAAAAGAGAACCCTATTACAAAAGCGGTATGCCGTTGGAAAACTTTCATTTCACAGTTCCTATATTTTTAAGTGCATTGCTTTATGCGGGAGGTGTCTATTGAAGAAGAATATTTTTGCTGTCTGTGATCTTGAGGTGGATTATGCCTTGAATTTTATGGATTATCTTAATCATAAGAAAAATATCCCATTTGAGATTCAGGCATTTACCAACGTAGAGAGTCTGATCGCCTATGGGAAAATGAATCACATAGAGTTGCTGCTGATTTCCCAGAAGGCTATGTGCCGTCAGGTGCAGGAATTGGAAATTGGTAAAATTGTTATACTTTCGGAAGGCGTGCACCCACCGGATCTGGACCGTTATCCAAGTGTGTATAAATATCAGGCCTCTTCAGATGTTGTGCGGGAAGTGATGGCGTGTTACGGAGCCGAGAAAGCAGTAGCTCCGGCTGTTTTTCCTGTACTGAAAAAGACCACGGAAATTTATGCAGTATATTCTCCGTTGGGGCGCTGCCTGAAAACATCGTTTGCACTTACATTAGGACAGATTCTGGCAAAAGAAAGAGCTGTTCTTTATCTGAATCTGGAGGAATACTCCGGCTTTGAAGAAATGTTGGGAAAAGGGTTCGCGCAGAATTTAAGTGACCTTCTTTATTTTGTACGGCAGGAAAATGGAAATCTGATTTATAAGATGAACAGTATGGTACAGACAATAAACAATCTGGATTTCATTCCGCCTGTACGTACGCCAGAGGACATACGAGGAACTGCATGGGAAGATTGGGAAAAACTGATACAGGAGATTGTACTTCACAGTAATTACGAATTTGTGATTCTGGATATTGGAGGGGCAGTAGATGGGACTTTTCAAGTTCTGGATATGTGCCGGAAAATTTATATGCCAGTGCTGTCTGATCCGGTATCCATATCCAAGATTTCCCAATTCGAAAACCTGGTAAGAATCTGGGATTATCCGCAGATTCTTACCAGAACTGTAAAGGTACGCCCGCCTTTTCATGGAGGAAATGTGGCACCGGAGAATTATATTGAAGGGCTGCTGTGGAGTGAACTTGGAGATTATGTCAGGGAAATTCTGAGAAAGGAAAAGGAATGAGTCAGGAAATCTTTCGCAAACTGAGACAAATGCTCATGGAGAAGCTGGATGTTTACCGGGAACTTACAGACCAGGAAATTCTGGAAACGATTGATGAGCTGATCGTAAACACTCTGCGGGAATCAGGAGTGAGCCTGAAAGAAAAAGTGCAGCTTCGCCAGGAACTGTTTTATTCCGTCAGGAAGCTTGATGTATTACAGGAATTGATCGAAGATGAAACTGTAACTGAGATTATGGTGAATGGTCCGGATTCTATTTTTGTAGAACGAAAAGGAAAACTGACAAGGTGGCCGAAGTCTTTTACAGATCAGGAAAAGCTGGAGGATGTGATACAACAGATAGTGGGAAAATGCAATCGCATTGTGAATGAATCATCTCCTATAGTAGATGCCAGACTGGAAAATGGCGCCAGAGTCAATGTGGTTGTGGCTCCGGTAGCATTAAATGGTCCAATTCTGACAATAAGACGTTTTCCGGATACTCCAATTACAATGGAAAAGCTGATTGAACTGGGAAGTATAACTCCAGAGTGCGCGTCCTTTTTGGAAAAACTGGTAAGGGCCCGGTATTCAATTGTAATTGGCGGAGGAACGGGAAGTGGGAAGACCACATTCCTGGGGGCTTTGTCAGAGTACATACCAAAAGATGAACGGATTATCACTATTGAGGACAATGCAGAACTGAAGCTTCAAGGGATTGCAAATCTGGTGCGCCTTGAAGCCCGGACAGCGACCATAAACGGAGCACCGGGAGTAAGTATAAGAGATCTTATTAAGTCTGCACTTCGTATGAGACCGGATCGAATAATCGTAGGAGAAGTACGGGGTGGGGAAGCTATGGATATGCTTCAGGCACTGAACACCGGGCATGAAGGCAGTCTTGGAACAGCTCATGCAAACAGTTGCCGTGATATGCTGGCCAGACTGGAAATAATGACATTGATGGCGGAACTGGATCTGCCGCTTCAGGCGGTAAGAAGGCAGATCGCCTCTGGCGTGGATATTCTGGTGCATCTGGGACGTATGCGCGATAAATCAAGAAAACTTCTGGAAGTTTCAGAAGTATGTGCGTATGCGGATGGTGAAATCAGGATACAACCATTGTATCAATGGCAGGATGGGTGTGGTCTGGTGCCTGTGGAGCCTCTCCTGCACAGAGAAAAACTGGAACGGGCGGGGGTGAAATTATGATCAGGCAGAAAGTTGATTATGGAAAATACAGATATTCTCAGAAAGAAATTTTAAAATATATAGGAGAAAGTGCAGCATTGTGTGGTGCTGTAGATTATTTGTTCTATCAAACACCTTGGGTAATGTTACTTGTGGTTCCGGTTTCTGTGTTCTTTCTGAAGTGGAAGAAGAAACAGATGATCAGAGAAAGAAAACGGCGCCTTAATTATCAGTTTCGGGATGCATTGAATTCTATGAGTGTGGCGGTACAGGCTGGATATTCTGTGGAAAATGCAGTTTCTGCCTGTGTGCGTGATCTAGAGCAGCTATATCCGAAGAATGAAGATATTGTAGCTGAATTTCGTTATATAGAGACACAACAGAGAGTGAGTGTGCCGGTAGAAGAATTATTTCTGGATCTTGGGCAGCGCTGTAAGGTTGAGGATATTGAAAACTTTGCTTCAGTTTTGTATACAGCAAAAAGAAGCGGTGGTGATCTTGGAAATGTAATTCAGAAAGTGGCTCGAATGCTGGGCGATAAGATTGATGTAAAAAAAGAAATTGAAGCGACTCTGGCTGCGAAGAAGTCGGAACAGATGATCATGAGTCTTATGCCGGCAGGAATTATTCTTTATCTGCAGCTGGCATCACCGGGATTTCTGGATATTCTCTACGGAAATCCATTTGGAATCTGTGCAATGACAGTCTGTCTTACAGTATATGGAGCTGCTTACTGGATGGGGAAAAGAATTGTGGAAATCGAGGTGTAGTTGATGTGGCTCCATATTGTCATTTTTGTTATATTATTGCTTTTGACCGTATGCAGTACTTTAGGTTGGATCCATGTAGAAAACATTGGTACGGTAAAAGGCAGAAAGATGTTTCTTGTGGTTGCTCTGGCAGGAAATATAACAGGAGGACTGCTGACTTGGACAAAAGGTGGCGGACAGGTATTTGAAGACGGTTATGAGTTGAAAAAGGAGGAAAATGCTTATGAAGAAAAATTTATGGTATCCGTGGAAGGAGAAGAAACAGGCAGTGTCTATGTACAGATCCCGGAAAAAGAACTGGAAAAGGAAGATACCGGGCAGCCGGAAGTGTTGACGAAAGAGGAAGACGAAGAACAGAAGCTTTTGGAATTTGTAGCAAATTATAACAGCGAACTGGAAGACTCTGAGTATTATTATCTTCCATCTGACTGGGAAGGAAGAAAACTGGAGTGGAAAATACCTTATGATACTACCGGAAACATGTTGGCAGCAATTTTCCTTGCAGCAGCATTTGTCATGATTGTTATAATTGCGCGAGAAGAGCAGAAAGCCAGAACGAAAAGATATGAAGAACTGATGATGGACTATCCGGGACTGATTATGAAGTTTACCTTGTTGGTGCAGGCTGGAATGACTGTTCGAAATACGTTTAGGAAGATGGCTTCGGATTATAAAAACAAAAATGAAAAACGTATTGCATATGAAGAGCTTGTTACTGCCTGCCATGAAATGGAGAGTGGAATTTCAGAAATGGAAGCCTATCGCCGCTTTGGTGAAAGGTGCGGACATGTAAAGTATAAAACATTTGCAACATTATTGATCCAGAATCTTCAGAAGGGCAGCCGTCATATGGGAGAAATGCTGGAAAAAGAATCTGTGGAAGCCTGGGATGACAGGAAAAGAAAAGCAAAAGTTCAAGGAGAAGCGGCAACTACCAAATTGTTATTTCCAATGATACTGATGCTGGGCGTTGTAATGGCTATTGTTATGCTGCCGGCCTGTCTGTCCTTTTATGGATAAATCCAATCCGGAGGCCGATTTTCATATTTAAAAAGAAAAGTGCCAAAGGAAATTTTTCAGGCTGAGGGAGGTGAGAAATATGAGCGAACTGCGCAGACTGATGAGAGAATTTTTGTGGGAAGAAGATGCTGTAGGCGTTGTGGAAATTATTCTGATCCTTGTAGTTCTTATTGCACTGGTCATGATTTTTAAAGACCAGTTGACCAGTCTTGTGAAGAATATTCTGTCAAAGATCACAAAGCAAAGTAATTCTATTTAAATGATTTCCAACTAACAAAATGATTTGAAAAGGAGAGGTGCGCCATGGTAAAAAGAGGAAGTATTACTGTTTTTCTGGCCTTAACCCTTGGACTTATTCTGTCCCTGCTGAGCTCAGGACTCGAGTCAGCAAGAATGGCTGCGGCCAGAACTCAGATTTTGAATGGGATGGATATTGGACTGTATTCTTTATTTGGACAATATGACAAGTCCCTTTTAAAGGATTTTGACTTGTTCGCTGTTGACGGAGCCTGTGGGGGAAAGGAAATGAATCTGGCCTCTATATATGATAATCTGGAATCTTATATGAAGCCTGTGATGAAGCAAAATAGTCAGAAATTGTCAGTACAGCAGGGTGGCATTTCCGGTTATCTTCTGATGACAGATTCAGAAGGTGAAGTCTTTTATCAGCAGGCAGTCCAATACATGAAAGAAACTCTTGGAAGCCATGGGGCAAAGCTCCTTTTAAACAAAATTCAAGATATGCAGAAAAAGACAATTGAAGCGGAGCGACAAGGCAATGAGATAGAAAGTAAAGGAACCATTGAAAATTATGAAAGTGAAATGGATACTGCACAACAAAAAAGTCAGGCTTTGCTGGAAGAAAAAAAGAAACAGGAACAGCAGAATGGGCAGGATGGGTTTACAGATGGGAAAATGCTTCCGTCTGTGACAGAAAAGAATCCTCCTGCAAAAGTTGAAAATCCTATTCCAGTAATTCGAAAAGTACGAAAAATGGGACTTCTGGATCTGGTTCTCCCTTTTGGAAAAGAAGTTTCTGACAAAAAGGTAAAAACTAAAGAATTGGTTTCAGGAAGAAAACTTGAAACAGGATTGGCAATGGAGGATTCCGTAAAAGCAGATGGAAGTATGCTCTCCCAGGTTTTGTATCAGCAATATCTCATGGAAAAACTGGGAAACTATATAGAACCAGGAAAGAGCGGCTTGCGCTATCAGATTGAGTACATTATTGGAAAGAAAAACAGTGATGAGGCAAATTTGAAAGATGTAGCGAAAAAACTTTTGATGGTTCGGGAAGGACTTAATGTTGCATATCTGGTTTCAGATGCGCTTATGATGGGACAGATTCATGCCATGGCAGCGGCAATTGCAGCCGCATTTCTTATTCCACCGGCAGTTGTGGTGATTGAAGGTGCGCTGATCCTATGCTGGGCTTTTGCTGAAAGCATTCTGGATGTAAGAGAGCTATTTGCCGGCGGAAAAGTGCCTTTAACTAAGAATGCCTCTAACTGGCAGCTGTCGCTGCAGGGGCTGCCGGCATTGGTAGATAAGTTGGATACGGACAGGCAAAACGATGTAAACGGGTTATCCTATGAGGATTATTTGCAGATATTTTTATTGACAACTTCAAAGGCGCAAAAAGTTAAAGGGGGTATGGATATGATTGAAAGTTCGTTTCGGGAGATGGAAGACTGGAATGAATTTTGTCTGGATCATTGCATTACTGCACTGGAGGCTTCTGTGGATGTAAAGGCAAATAAAAGAAAAGTGTTTACCGTAACGCGGGAATATCACTATATTTAGCTGGAAAATAGATTGTCTTTTGCCATATTACTATATAAGAAAGGCGCAGAAGGATGCTTTCCCGGAAAGGAGATGGAAAATTGATTAAAAGAAAAAAGAGAAAAGATATACAGGCTCTAAGGAGCAGAACAAGAAGGAAGAGTTCTCTGGGAATCCGGTCTGTCAGAAAGTCCCCGCTTTCTGTCAGAAATCTTTTCGGAAAAGTGTCTTTGTGCGCCTTTGGAAAAGAAATAAAAGAGCAGGTAAAAAAAGCCAGTCTTACGATAGAAGCGGCCTTTGCCCTTCCACTCTTTTTCTTTGGAATGGTGACAATGATACATTTTATGGATGTATACAGAATTCAGACGGAACACTTGAGCAAACTGTGTCAGAGTGCAAAGGAAGCCGGAATGTATGCGTATGTGGTGGGAGGCGACGGAGTAGAAGAAATTACGCTTCCTGATGTTTACAAATACAAGCCAATTGGCGGATTGATACCGCTTCCGGTTAAATGGCAGTATAACAAGGTGAGGGTTCATGCCTGGACTGGCGTGGACAGAGGAAATGGGAATAGTGAAGAGAATGAAAAACCGGAAAATATGGTGTATGTAACGGTTTCAGGTTCGGTGTATCACAAAAAGCTGAATTGCAGTCACCTCAATCTGTCGGTTACTAAAGTGTCGGGTGGAAGTGTTTCTTCCAGACGAAATGAAAATGGAGAGAAATATCATGCATGTGAAAGCTGCAGTAGAGGGCAAGCTCCAGGAAGTACAGTTTATATCACAAAATCTGGAAACCGTTATCATAATGACAAAAATTGCAGCGGCTTGAAAAGGTCCGTACGTCTGGTAAAAGAGTCGGAAGCTGGTAATCTGCATGCATGTAAACGATGTGGTTAATAAGAAGAAATGGAAGGGGAATAAAATAATGGAACGAATTTGCATTCTTGCATTTCTTGGAATTAACAGTTGGAAAGATATACGTACAAGAGAAGTTTCACTTTTGTCAATTGTTGTATTTGGAATTGTGGGAATGATAAGAGCCTGCTTTCTTGGAACTGTGAGTGTGGATTTGGTATGGAATGTCTGTATGGGGGCCGCTGTGATCATGCTCAGTATTATCTCGAAAGGCGCTGTTGGGATGGGAGATGGTCTTTTATTTCTGTCGCTTGGAACAGTACTGTCTTTTGAGGAACTTTTGTCAGCATTTTTATTGGGACTTTTTTGCTGCTGTTTTTGGGGAATTGTGGTGTTATTTCTGTCAGGAAAAGGGAAAAAGACTGAGATGCCTTTCGTTCCATTTCTTATGTTGGGATATATTGGAGGTTTGATTTATTGAAAAAGAGAATGAAAAGGGGAAGCATGACAATAGAAGCAGCACTTTTAATGCCGCTGCTTTTGTTGGTTGTGACGATAACTTTGTATTTGTTTTTTTACGTACATAATAAGGTCTGGCTCACAGCCGCGGCTTACGAAGCAGCTCTTGACGGCAGTCTGGAAACGGCACGGCCAGAAGGGAAAAGCCGTGATAAAGCATTAAAAAAAGGAAAAGAACTTGGAAACTCTGGATTTTATGAAAGCAAAAACCTGAAACTTCAGGTCAGCGAAGGAAAAAAAGTGCAGGTAACGTATGATCTTGATATGTTTTCCTTATATGGAGGATTTAACAGTCATTTGCAGGTAAAGGGAAGTGTAAAAGTAATAAAACCGGTAACCTGGATCCGAAAAGTAAAGGGACTTTCTGAGGTGTCAAATAAGCTGAAGGGGTAAAAAATGAAATCAGAATATAAAAGAGATATAAATGGAAATTATCTTGTGCTGTATGAAAATGAAGAACCAGATACTTCTTCTTATCAGATGAGAATGCTGGTTGGCAATTCGATTCCATCTATTCTTAAATGCAGAGTGCAGGGAGTTGATGGACAGTTTATGGTGTGTTATGACATTACCTCCAAACAGTCTTTGCTTTCTCTTTATGAAGAAAAGAAAATGGGTTACGAAGATCTTCAGATGATCCTGGGTGGATTTGTGCAGGTGATGGAAGATATGTCAGAATATTTGCTGAATCCATGCAGGTTAGTATTGAAGCCAGAGTATATGTATGTAGATGTGGAAAAGAGACAGATCTATTTTTGTTATCTTCCTGGATATGATGAAGATGTGAGACAGAAATTTCAGGAACTGACAGAGTATATTCTTCCGATTCTGGATCATGAAGACTCAAAGGCTGTAATGCTTGGGTATGGAATATACAGAAGAGCTTTGGAAGACAGTTTTCATTTGGAATATATAAAAAAGGAACTTTATCAGGATAGAGAGGAAATAGAAAAAACAGTTGGTTCCTCAATTTTGCAGGAATCAGGCACTATGACAGAGAAAAGGTGTAATTCAGATGGCAGTGAGAAAATTGATCTGTTTGAAAATTATGGGGAGTCAAAAGAGGAAAAGCCTCAGGAAGAACATCTGGAAGAGTTGCTTTGGGAGGAAGAATTATCTGAAAAAAAGAAAAAAGATGTTGGGGGTACGTCTAAAGGATTTTTGATTTGGTGTGTAGCAGCTGGATTTTTTGCACTGGTGGTTGTGGCCGCAGAAACACTGGGGTATCTGCCGAGGGTATCTATGCAGGTTATTCTGGGAGTGGCAGCTGGGATTATGGTAATTGGAATGTTGTGTACCTGGGGTGTGTCCGTTATAAAGAATAAGAATTGCATCAGACATGAGAAAAAGGGACATCTGGAAATACAGAATAAAAGAGAAAATAAAAAAGTGAGTGAAGACTCAGGAAAAGATAAGGTGAACTTTAAAGATAGCATTGAAAGAAACACGACTTCAATGCAAAATACAGCAGAAGTATTGCACCAAAAAGAAAAAATATCAATATCACAAAAAAATTGCGGCGAAACAGTGGTGTTATCTGCGAATATTGTTACTGGACCGGCAACTCTTGTAAGCCGTGAACCTGGTGAACTTGCTACGATTTATCTTCAGAATGAACTTACGGTAATTGGAAAAATGGAGAATGCAGCGGATGCGGTGATCGAACTTCCTACAGTAAGCCGGATACACGCGAAGATACGGAAACGGGAGGGAGAATATTATCTTACGGATTTGAATTCACGCAATGGAACATCTGTAAATGGCAAAATTTTAAAAGGGGATGAGGAATATTGCCTTCAGGATCAGGATCAGATAGACTTTGCGCAGGCCAGGTATGTGTTTCTGAAATAAAATAACAGATTTTAAAAATTTACCGGGTTTGATCTGTTGAGGTATCAGAGAAATTGTGCTATACTTATTCTATTATCAGAAAGTAACGAAAACAGTGTTGAAAGTAGACTGAAAATATCGAGGTGATGGCGTGGAAGAAATAAAAAAAGAACCAATAACGGTTCTTTTTATACTTCTGAATATATTGATATTTCTTGTTGTTGATTTTACCGGCGGATCAGAAAATACTGCTCACATGATTGAGTGTGGAGCCGCCTATCCACCGCTGATTCTTGAAAATGGAGAGATATACAGGTTATTTACCTGTATGTTTCTGCATTTTGGAATTTATCATATTGCCAATAATATGCTTGTCCTTTTTGTACTGGGACAGCGCCTGGAACCGGTTGTAGGGAAGATTAAATTTATTTTAATTTACCTTCTTGGCGGTCTTGGTGGAAATATTTTTTCTTTTATTATGGAAATGAAATCAGCGGATTATGCAGTGTCAGCTGGTGCCTCTGGTGCCGTTTTTGCAGTAATGGGAGCAATGCTCTATGTAGTTATTCGAAATCATGGAAGAATTCAGGATATTTCCGTACGACAGATGATGATCATGGCCGGATTCTCATTGTATTTCGGTTTTACAAGTACTGGTGTAGATAATGCAGCCCATGTTGGCGGCATGGTTTGTGGATTTATCCTGGCGGCAGTTCTTTATCATCCGGGAAATTTTTCTGGCAGAACAATGTGGAAGGATGTTTCCCCATCGGATTCAATTTCTGCATAAATGTTTCCGCTGTGAGCCTGGATGATCTCTCTGGTGATTGCCAGCCCCAGTCCGGTTCCACCCTCTTTGAATGTTACAAATGGAGTAAAAATTTCATTCAGCTGTGATTCCGGTATGCCGCATCCATTGTCAGTTATGACAATATGTACCCTTTGGTCACTGGAAAAAGCACATAATTTTACTTTTCCATCAGCACTGGAAATTGCTTCTGCTGCATTTCTGAGCAGATTCAGTAAAGCCTGCTTTAATTTAACGGGATCAATAAAGAGGGCAGGCAGTGAGGGCGAAATATCAGTTTTTAAGGTAATGCCCAGGTACTGGTAAGTGGGCTGGATACTGGAAATAATTTCCTTAAGATAGGCAGTAAAAGCAGTTCTTTTCCGTTCAAGTTTATGGGCATTATTGTAATCCGAAAGATTATTTAACAATTCTTTGGTATACTCCAGATTAGCTGTAATATCATTCCAGTAATCAAATGAGACAACTTCAGGATGTGTGTCTTCAATCATCTGAATCTCACTGTTAATAAGTGCTATGGGATTGCGTATCTCATGGGAAAATCGTGATAGTATCAGATGAAATTCATCCTGTTTTTTGTTTAAGATTAAATTATTTTTCATAAGCTCACCTCAAGTGAAGTGTATCATTGAAGTGGACAAATGACAAATAAAATCGTACTTAAAAAATCGAGATTATTCGACAGAAATAAAAAATACTGTTCCAAAAATTTTTTAAAAAATTTTGGAAAAAAATGTGATTTTCGCTATTATCAGACGTATAATTTATATATTCTATTTGGGAGGATAAGACTATGAGTGATTGTATTTTTTGCAAAATTGCAAACGGAGAGATTCCATCAGCAACATTGTATGAAGATGAAGACTTCAGAGTAATTCTGGATCTGGGTCCTGCAAGTAAAGGACATGCCTTGATCTTGCCGAAAGCGCATGCGGCTAATATCTATGAGATATCAGATGATATGGCTGCGAAAGCAATGATTCTGGCAAAGAAAATGGCCACAAAAATGACCGAGGCGTTAAAGTGCGATGGTTTTAACATTGTACAAAATAATGGCGAACCGGCAGGACAGACTGTTTTTCATTTTCATATGCATCTGATTCCGAGATATGAAGGAGATCAGGTGGGAATTACCTGGAAACCTGGAACTTTAACAGACGAGGTGAAAAATGAAATCCTGGAGAAATTGAAAAGCTGCTAGAAAACGGGGTACACAAGATGAATAGCGAAGAATTTAACACATTTTACAGACGGTATTATAAAGTCTCTGTTAAAATCGCAAATGGAATTGTACAAAGCCGTTTTACAGCCGAGGATGTTACACAGGAGGTATTTTCATACTTTTACGAAATAAAAGAGAGACTGGATGCTTCCAGCGAAGAAAAGCTTCACGCATTGGTGGTATGGAAAACAACCAATAAAGGAAGGGACTACCTGAGAAAATCATATGTAAAGCGGGAAGTAATGTTTGACAATGATGTGGCTGAATTGCAGTATCGTACTACAGAAAGCGCAGAAGCGGCATTACTGGGGCTGGAAAAACAGAAATATTTATCAATGGCATTTGAAGGCCTGCGACGGAAAAATTTAATTAACTATATGATTTTTATGCGAGTTGTAATGGAAGGTGTATCTACTGAAGAAGTAGCGCGCGAATTTGGCTATACAAGAAATAATGTAAATAACAGAGTACTTAGAGCCAGAAAATGGCTTTTAGCAGAAATTTTAAGACTGGAAAAAGAGTAAAATTAAAAAGCATACCTCTGTTAAATAACAGAGGTATGCAGTGTAAAATCAGGAATGAATACATTCTTCAATGAGATTCACAATATGCTGAATAGAATTTAAGTTTTTGCCTGCAGACATAGCCGCAATATATTTATTACGTTCCTGATAGAGTTTGCGGATTGCCTCTAAGAGAGACGCTTCTGTAATCTCTTCCTCCTCCAGTACCATACTGTAACCCTGGCGCTCGAAGGAGCGGGCATTGAGAATCTGATCACCGCGGCTTGCCTTTGCGGACAATGGAATTAAGAGATTTGGCTTTGAAAGTGCGGCAAGTTCACAGATAGCATTAGCTCCTGCACGGGAGATTACTACATCTGCCAATGCAAACATGTCAGGAAGCTGTTCCTGAACATATTCATATTGGACATAACCTGTCAGCTGGATACTTTCATCCGTTTTTCCCTTGCCGCAAATATGAATAACCTGGAATTCTTTCAGCAGTTCAGGAAGAATTTTTCGTACATTTTCGTTTACAGAAGCAGCACCCAGACTGCCGCCAATTACCAAAAGAACTGGTTTATCTGAAGTAAAACCACAATATGCGCGAGCGTGTTCTTTATTACCATGGAGAAGCTCCTGACGAATAGGAGTACCTGTAAGAACTGCCTTATCTTTTGGAAGATTATTTACAGTTTCTGGAAAGTTACAGCAGACTTTTGTGGCGGAAGAAAGGCAAAGCTTATTAGCAAGTCCCGGAGTCATATCAGATTCATGAATGATTGCCGGAATGTGGCGTTTGCCTGCGGCAATTACCACTGGTACTGTTACGAAGCCACCTTTGGAAAATACTACATCAGGCTTTAATTTTTTCATAAGACTTTTAGCCTGAAAATAGCCTTTTATAACGCGAAATGGATCTGAAAAGTTTTTCAAATCAAAATATCGTCTTAATTTACCGGAAGCAATTCCATAGTAAGGAATACCAAGCTCCTCAATAAGCTGTTTTTCAATACCATTGTAGGAGCCGATGTAAGAAATTTTATAACTTTTTTCCTGTAAAGCGGGAATCAGAGCAATATTCGGGGTAACATGTCCGGCAGTACCACCGCCGGTAAGGATAATATGCTTCATAGGATCCTCCTGAATAAGTGTTTAATAGTTACAGTTCACTTTGTGAATAGCGACCTATTTAATAAATATGAACCCCTAAAAGGGAATTGTCAAGAAAAGAAAAAAATCTGGGAGAAAAAAATGAACAAAAAAAAGATAGGAGAGAAAACCGACAGTCTGTTAGAAGCTGAAATGATCAAAGAAGCAAAAATGATAGAAGAAAGTCTTCTTGGAAATGCTGCAAATGATTTTGAGATTTCGGATGAGGAACTGGATGAGGCGTATCAGCAGTTTTTAAAGAAAATGAAAGCAGAAGGCAAACTGGATGAAGATAAAATAAATGAGGCCAATTCTGCAAAAGCTATGAATAATGATACAAAGACTGCTGAAATAGTGAAGTTTCCAGGATTCCGGAACGAGGCGTCCAAAGAGGAAAATTTAAAAGATGCTCAATCAACAGAAAGTTCAGCTGAGGAAATTGATTTTATTGCAGGATTTTCTGATAAGCTACGTCAGTTTGAAAAAGAAGAAAATAAACCCTGGTACAAATATGGAAAGGCAGCAGGGATTGCAGTTCTTGCTGCAATCGGTATTCTTGCCGGAAGTATGGCAAGCCAGGCTGATTCAGCGAAATTTGTCAGCTCTGTTCAGCATATTATAAATAGTGAAGATGTTATGCCATAAAAACAGAAAAATATATGTAATATAAGTAAGAGTTCGGGTAAAAGGGGGAATCTGTATGAAGATCACTTTTATTGGAGCAACACATGAAGTTACCGGGAGCTGCTATTATCTGGAAGCAGCAGGAAAAAAGTTTCTTGTAGACTGTGGAATGGAACAGGGACCTGATTATTATGAAAATAAAGATATTCCTGTGCCTCCGGGAGAATTAGATTTTGTGCTTTTAACACATGCACACATGGATCATTCCGGAAATCTTCCTGCTATTTACGCAAAAGGCTTTAAAGGACCTGTATATGCCACAGAGGCAACCTGTAATCTTTGCGATATTATGCTCCGTGACAGTGCCCATATCCAGATGTTTGAGGCAGAATGGCGTAACCGCAAGGCAAAACGTCAGGGGAAGCCTGAATTTGTTCCAGCTTATACCATGGAGGATGCATTAGGGGTTATTCGTAATTTTGTAGGCTGTCCATATGAGACTGGAATAATTCTTGGCGAGGGGCTGAGAGTAAAGTTTATTGATGCAGGTCACCTTCTTGGATCAAGCAGTATTGAGGTGAATATCTGTGAAGCTGGAGTTGAAAAAACAATTGTATTTTCGGGAGATATAGGAAACAAAAATCAGCCGCTTATAAAAGACCCTGCCTATTTTAGAAAAGCAGACTACGTGGTAATGGAATCTACATACGGAGACCGGAGCCACGGAGAGAGACCAGATTATGTGCGCCTTCTGGCAGATGTCATTCAGGAGACCTTTGACCGGGGCGGTAATGTGGTAATTCCCTCTTTTGCAGTGGGAAGAACGCAGGAGATGCTGTATTTTATCAGACAGATAAAAGCAGAAGGCCTTATTCACGGGCATGATAATTTTAAAGTGTTTGTAGATAGCCCTCTTGCAAATGAAGCAACAAATATTTTCGGTATTCATAAATATGATTGTTTTGATGACGAGGCTCTGGAACTTATTCGAAAAGGAATCAATCCTCTTAGCTTTCCTGGTTTGAAGATATCCGTAACAAGTGAAGACTCAAAAGCAATCAATTTCGATGATGACTGTAAGGTGATTATTTCTGCCAGTGGAATGTGTGATGCAGGAAGAATTAAACATCACCTGAAACATAATCTGTGGCGGGAGGACAGCACCATTCTTTTTGTGGGCTATCAGGCTGTTGGAACTCCGGGACGCGCCCTTTTGGAAGGAACTCAGGAAATAAAACTCTTTGGTGAACCGGTGCACGTTGCAGCAAAAATCTGCCGTATGCCGGGAATCAGTGGCCATGCAGATGTAAATGGTCTGGTTGACTGGATAAAAGCATTTGAAGTAAAGCCTCAGAAAGTGTTTGTTACTCATGGCGAGGATACTGTGACAGAACTGTTTGCTGCAAGACTGCGTGATGAGATGAACTATGATGCATATGCGCCATTCAGTGGAACAGAATTTGATCTGGCTGAAGGCGAATTTCTGTACGAGGCAGAGGGCGTTAAGATACAGAAGCCTGCTGCGTTACAAAAAGCATCTAAGGCTGCAAAGGTATACGAAAAGTTGCTTGCGCTTGGATACAGACTGCTTTCCGTCATACGCAAAAACGAGGGCTGTGCAAACAAAGATCTGGAGAAGTTTTCAAGGGATGTCCAATCTTTATGTGATAAATGGGACAGAACTGATGGGTAAGTGTTACAGTCTGAAAAGAAATCCCCGGGACAAAAATCCCGGGGAAGTAATTATGAAATCGCTTCTTTTAAAGCAGTGGCAAGCTGGTCTGGGCATGAAGTAGGTCTGCGTCCACACTGGATTCCCTCCAGGCGTGCAATTACTTCTTTCGCCGGCATACCTTCTACAAGTTTGGCAACTCCCTGTGTATTTCCAGAACATCCACCAATAAATTTCACATTGTGAACTTTCTGTTCATCATCAATATCATATTGAATTGCCATAGAACAAACACCTTTTGTTTTATATTCCATTGTTTTTTCCTCCAATCGTTATGTAAAATCAGGAGCTCAGGAACGCTGGTCAGGTTATGAACAGCAATAGCTTTGCACCTTCTCTCATTATAGCAGAAGATATTATAAGTTTCCATGCCAAATTTAAGTTGGATATAGCAAGAAGTTTTGGTATAATGTCAGATGAAGAAGCAGTTAACTTTCAAAAACAGAGGAGAATGCTAAATGAAAACAATTGGTATTATTGGCGCAATGGAAGTTGAAGTTGCGATTTTAAAAGAAAAAATGGAAGATGTACGAATTATAAAAAAAGCTTCCATGGATTTTTATGAGGGAATACTTGCTGGGAAAAAGGTTGTTGTAGTGCGTTCCGGAATTGGCAAGGTAAATGCTGGTATCTGTGCTCAGATTCTGGCAGATGTATTTTCAGTAGATGCGATCATTAATACAGGAATTGCAGGAAGCTTAAATAAAAATATTAATATCGGTGATATTGTTCTTTCCACAGATGTTGTACAGCATGATATGGATGCTACCGGATTTGGATACCGCAAGGGACAGATTCCGCAAATGCCTGTATTTTTCTTTAATGCAGATGATAATCTCCGCAGACTTGCTGCAGAAGTATGTAAGGAAGTAAATCCGGATATTCAGGTATTTGAAGGAAGAATTGCTTCTGGAGACCAGTTTGTCTGCGATCAGGATGTTAAGAATCGAATTGTATCAGAGTTTTCAGCATATGCGACTGAAATGGAAGGTGCAGCCATTGGACAGGCAGCATACTTAAATGAAATTCCGTTTCTGGTTGTCCGTGCTATTTCTGATAAGGCTGATGGAAGTGCGCAGATGGATTACAGCGAATTTGAGAAAGCAGCTGTTGACCATAGTGTGAGGCTTACTTTAAATATGCTGGCGCGTATTTGAAAAATCATTCCCGCAATCTGCACGCCCCACTTTGCGGTATATTTTTCCCGAATTCAGTTGCCGTAGCCCGCTACGGCGCCATCATCCGGGCAAAATCTTCCACAAATTGTGACGTACATCTTGCAGAAAGCCTTTTTCAAACACGCTTTGGCGCGTATTTGAAAAATGGTGCAATTGACCGAAAAACGGAAGCTTGCATATAATGAGAGTGAAATGGAAAAGGAATCGAAATTGCTGATATGATATATAAAGATTTTTATCCATTTTACACAAGCTATGCAAATCCCTTGCTCTACCGGGGAGAAAAGGAACAAGAAGAGGAATTTTTTCTGATGAAATCCTACTATCCGGACACTGCCAGAAAGATACAGGAAAAAGTGGAAGAAGAATGTGATCTTCAGGATTATGAAGGCAGCCGGCTTTACGATGAATATCCTGACAGGTTTATGTTGTATCACCTTGGAAGGAAGATCGTGGATGAAGTAAAATCAGAGGCTGATATGGAAGCAATGTCTGATGGACTTCTTGGTGATCTGGTAGAAGTGCTTCTTTTTCATGAAATATCACGAAGAAGATGCCGACGAAGAAGATGCAGGGGAGATTTTTACAGATAAGACGCATCAAAATGACAATTAGAGGTTGCTGTGAGCGGAGTGAACAGTAACGATTACAGAATATAAAAGAAAATAATTATAATAAAAATGAAAACAATAGATGAATATTTAGAGGAACAGATAAATGAACAGCTGTGTCAAGCTATCCTAAGCGGCAGCAGAGGGGACGGACCATCCAAAGTAAAAATACGCCCGGTAGAAATCCGGGGGAAGGTGGTTTATCAGGCTTCTGAAACTGTAGGGACGAAGGTGCTCCATAAAAATTATTCCAGAGAGGAACTGATTTCATATTTAAAAGCGGGGCTGCAGCATGATTTTTCTCAGCTTCAGGCAAGTGGGATGGCGCTGGATGGAACTATTCTGGTAAGCAAAAAAGGAAAGATGACCATAAAGACCAGACGTCATCCCGAAAATGGAAAAGGTCTGGCTTTCGGAAAGGACAAGACCTTCAGCAAGGGCACGCAGATATTGGCCCACAATCGTGTAAAGCAGTACATACTTAAGGAAAATATTCCAGTCCCCTTTCTTGTTGATCTTGGTGTTATGAATAAGGAAGGCAGGATTATTACCCAAAAATACGATAAGTTCCGACAGATCAATCGATTTCTGGAATTTATTCAGGACATTCTTCCAAGACTGGATCAACAGCGGGAAGTGACCATTCTTGATTTTGGATGCGGAAAGTCCTATCTTACATTTGCCATGTATTACTATCTGAGAGAACTGAAAGGTTATGATGTAAATATTATTGGTCTGGATCTGAAAACAGATGTAATAGAAAAATGTAATCATCTTGCAGTAAAGTATGGATATGAAAAACTGCATTTTTATCAGGGAGATATTGCTGATTATGAAGGTGTTTCTTCTGTTGATATGGTAGTAACCTTGCATGCCTGTGACACAGCTACAGATTATGCTCTTGCGAAGGCTGTGGAATGGGGAGCGAAAGTTATTTTGTCTGTACCCTGCTGTCAGCATGAGGTAAATAGACAGATAAAAAATGAAGTGTTGGAGCCTGTACTGAAATATGGCATTCTTAAGGAGAGAATGGCTGCTTTGATGACAGATGGAATTCGAGCCAATCTGCTGGAAAGTATGGGGTACGAAACTCAGATTCTGGAATTTATTGATATGGAGCATACACCCAAGAATTTGCTGATCCGTGCTGTAAAGACAGGCAAACCAAAAGATATGAAGAGTACAGTGCAGCTTATGAAGGAACTGCATATAAATCCTACACTGGAAAGACTTCTGTACCGTGAAGGGGAGGTACAATCAGAGAGTTAAGAGGAGAAAGAATGATTAAATTTTTACGCAGAGCAGTGATTCTCCTGTTTGTTTTTGTTCTCGGCGTGGCAGGAAGTTCGTTCCTGCTGAATAGTGAGACTACGGATGACCGCTCTGATATGAATGATCCGGTTTTTCCGGAGGTAATGGTTGATTTTGATGGAAATTATGCAAACAGGATGTATGGTTATGCACAGCCTATGCAGTCTGATTTTACCAGGGACAGTGTGACGCCTATTGATACATCCAAGGAACTGTCCTTTGTTATAAATGCCTATGATACAAAGGTGAAAAGCCTTTCCTATGAGATACGTACCTCTGATGGCAGTAAGGTACTGGAAAATCGTAAGATTAAAAGTTTGGATAAACAGGACAGCTATCTGACAACAACGATTAAGCTGAGCAGTGATCTTCTGATGAACCAGGAGTATTCTTTGCAATTATCTCTTGAGACAAATAAGGGAACAGCTTATTACTATACAAGAGTAGTTTCCAGATCCAATGTGAATGCTGCTCAGTACGTGAAGTTTGTTGCGAGCTTTTATGAAAAATGTCTGGATAAAGCGTCCGCCGAGGATCTGACTGCTTACCTGGAATCAGACACATCCAGTACATCTACCAACTATACAGACATTAATATCAATTCTACATTTGCCCAGATCAGCTGGGGCAATCTGAACCCTCAGATTTACAGAAAGGGAATTCCTGTAGTGAAGGATATTAATGAAACCACAGCCAGTCTTTCTGTTGAATATCAGATTGCGGCACTGGATGAAGATGGAAACCAGGAAATCTATGATGTGACAGAATTTTACCGGATGCGTTATACTGAAACCAGAATCATGCTTCTGGATTTTAAACGAAGCGCATCACAGGTGTTTGAGGAAAGCTCCATCAGCATTTCCGACAAGGGGCTTTTGCTTGGTGTCAGAGACAAAAATGTAGAATACATGATGAATGAAAAAGCAGGAGTGCTTGCGTTTGTTCAGGAAGGAGATTTATGGTCTTATTCTCCTGATGATGGAAAATTTTCCAGAATTTTCAGTTTCCGCAAAGAAACGGATGGAGATTTCAGGGATTCCAGATACCAGCATAATATAAAGATCATCCGTGTGGAAGATAACGGAGATGTGGACTTTGTTCTTTATGGATATATGAACAGAGGCGTTCGGGAAGGATACTGTGGCGTTTGTGTATATCATTACAGCAATGATCAGAATGTGGTGGAAGAAAAAGTATTTATTCCGTCTACAGAATCCTACGAATTCCTGAAAGAAGATCTTGGAACATTATCCTATGTCAGTACAGAAAATGCTCTTTACCTTTTATTTGCAAATAAGCTTTATAAGATAAACATTTCAGATGGTACCAGTGAGGTTCTTGAGGAAGGAATTAAAAAAGATGACTTTGCTGTTTCGGATACAGGTGCACATGCTGCATGGATCATTCAGGAAGGTGAAAGCGCCGGAAATATAAAAGAAATAGATTTTGAAACATTAGAAACCAGGAGTCTTGCACCATCTTCAGGACAGTCTTTAGTGCTGAATGGATTTATGAATGAAGATCTTGTTTATGGAATCGTAGTTGATGGAGATGTGATCGCAGACGATAATGGTCATGAGACTACGGGGATTCATACGGTCCGTATTGAAGGATTTGATGGAACTTTGAAAAAAGAATATCATCAGGATGGATTGTATGTAACTGATATTACCATGGGAAACACTATGATGGAATTTCAGTTGTCCAAGAAGACAAAAAAAGGATACAAAGCAGTAAGCAAGGATAATATTCTGAATAATTCCAAAGCCTCGACCAATACTGTATCCGTGGAACTTGTGACAAATTCCAGAACCGGAACTCAGATACGACTGGCTCTCACTGAAACGCCTGAAATTCAGGAACCGTTAGTCGTTTATGCAAAAATGAAAAATATAGGTGATGACCGTATTATTCTGGATACGCAGATTCCTGAGGAAGATATTTACTATGTTTATGCAAAAGGAGGATTGGACAGTACATTCACAGATCCTGCACTTGCGCTTCAAAGAGCAGATGATCAGACTGGTGTTGTGCTGAATCGTGCTCAGCAGTATGTATGGGAGCGTGGAAATAAGAAGACAAAGCTGACTCTTAATCTGGAGGATGTGCCGGAAGCAATGAAGAGTGCATCCCTGGATGTTACAGCACTGCAGGAGGCTCTTGGGGATGAGGGTACTATCATTGATTTGTCTGGTTGTACATTAGACAGTGTCTTATATGAGGTCAGCGCCCAGCGTCCGGTAATTGCCAAGACCGGGGATAATACCAGTGTTGTGATCATAGGATATGATGAATATAACACATATCTGTACGATCCGCAGAAAGGGGAAACTTATCCTTACGGTATGAATGACAGTACGGAGCTGTTTGAAAAGGCCGGCAATATTTTTATAAGTTATGTTGAGAAACTGAAGCTTTAAAGTGGCTGTTGGGAAAGCCGGTACAGTCCGATATTGAACATGTATGCAAAAAATGCTAGATGTGAAAGATGCAGCAAAGTGGTGGTTAACAGTCTGTCTGTGGTGGAGGACAGACTGTTAAAAATAAAGCAACAGGAAAGGACAGAAAAATGCTAAGCGAAAGTATTAAAAAACTGGTACAGTATGGAATTGAGACAGGGCTGACTCCTGCCTGTGAGAAAAACTATACAACAAATCTTCTTCTTGATGTTTTTAAAGAAGATGAATACACAGAACCGGCAGAGGAATATTCTGATATTAATCTGGAAGAAGTTCTGAAAGAACTGTTAGACGAAGCTGTAGAACGTGGTCTGATTCAGGACAGTGTGGTTTACAGAGATCTGTTTGATACAAGATTAATGAACTGTCTTATGCCCCGCCCGGCTCAGGTACAGAAGTCTTTCTGGGAAAAATATGAGAAATCTCCGGAAGAAGCAACAGATTATTTCTATAAATTAAGCCAGGACAGTGATTATATTCGTCGTTATCGTGTAAAGAAAGACCAGAAATGGACTGTGGATTCTCCTTATGGAGCAATTGATATTACAATCAACCTTTCTAAGCCAGAGAAAGATCCGAAAGCTATTGCTGCGGCAAAGCTTATCAAATCAAGCAGCTATCCCAAATGTCTGCTTTGTCCGGAAAATGAGGGATATGCAGGCCGCGCAAATCATCCTGCAAGAGAGAATCACAGAATCATTCCGATCACAATCAATGACAGTCCGTGGGGAATGCAGTACTCTCCTTATGTTTATTATAATGAGCATTGTATTGTATTTAATTTCCAGCACACACCTATGAAAATCGAGAGAAACACATTTATCAAGCTGTTTGATTTCGTGAAGCTGTTTCCACATTATTTTCTGGGGTCAAATGCAGACTTACCGATTGTGGGAGGTTCTATTCTCAGTCACGATCATTTCCAGGGCGGCCATTATACGTTTGCTATGGCAAAGGCTGAAATTGAGAAATATGTAACTATTCCGGGCTATGAGGATGTGGAGGCTGGTATTGTAAAATGGCCGCTGTCTGTACTTCGTATCCGTCATAAAGATGAGAAGCGCCTGATTGATCTGGCAACTCATGTGCTGGAGGTTTGGAGAGGCTATACAGATGAGGCTGCATTCATTTTTGCAGAAACGGATGGTGAACCTCATAATACGATCACTCCGATCGCACGTAAAAAAGGTGATATGTATGAGTTGGATCTGACTCTACGAAACAATATTACCACAGAAGAAAATCCTCTTGGCGTATATCATCCGCATGCACAGTACCATCATATTAAGAAGGAGAATATCGGTCTGATCGAGGTTATGGGCTTGGCAGTTCTCCCTGCGCGACTAAAAGAAGAACTGGAGCTTTTGGAAGAATATATTCTGGATGGCAAGGATGTTGCTTCTAATGAGAAGATTGAAAAACATGAGCAGTGGGTAAAAGAATTCCTTCCGAAGTACGATCATCTTGATAAAGACAATATTGAAGAGGTTCTTCATAAAGAAGTTGGAAATGTGTTTGTTCACGTGCTGGAAGATGCTGGTGTTTACAAATGTACAGGAGAGGGCAGAGCTGCATTTATGCGTTTTATTGAAAATTTGTAACCAAATCATAAAGACAATCTTTTGGGGTTGAAAGAATGTGTCCGTTTGATTATACTGAAGACAGCACAGAAGATGAAATAAGAACTATTTATTTTCTGTGCAGATGATGAAAGCAGGAGAGACATTAAAAAGCAGAGGAGTGCCTATGAAAAATAAAACAAAAAGAAAAAATAGGATTTTCCGGGTTCTGTTGGCCA
Source organism: Blautia faecis (assembly GCF_020554845.1). GTDB lineage: Bacteria > Bacillota > Clostridia > Lachnospirales > Lachnospiraceae > Blautia_A > Blautia_A faecis. Next base: position 117,231 of record NZ_JAJCIA010000007.1, read on the forward strand.
CAATGTTGATTTTGTTCGGAGTTTCATTTAGAAATGATGGAAAAATTGGGATTAGTGGTGTTCAGTCTGTACAGGCGGCCACTAAGAACGTAGTTGTCAGATTCTGGAATCAAAGTGGAAAAACATCCTATTCCAAGCTGCGTATAAAGGTAAGTGCCGGGAAAAAAATTAAGCTTCCGGCAGTTCCTGCAATTACCGGATACAAAAATCTTGGCTGGTCCACTCAGAAAAACGATACCAAAGCGGTATATGCCGCGGGGAAAAAAATACGTCTGAAAAAGAATATAAATCTGTACGCGGTGCGTAAAAAAGTTGGTATATATAAAGTTTATTTCTATGATAATACCGGAAGCACCAGTACAGTATTTAAGAAACTAAACAAAGCTGTTACAAAAAACGGATATCTTACCTTGCCAGAGCTTCCACAAAAAAGCGGCTATAAGGCAGTTGGATGGAGTGCCAAAAAGAATGCGTCCCAAGCGTCTTATACAGAGGGTCAGAAGATTCGAATCAAAAAAAATATAAAATTATACGCTGTTTACGAGTCAGATACAACATTTACAGTGGCTTTGTGCAAGAATAATGGAACTGTTTACAAGACAGAGAATGTAGCATCTGGAAGTTCTTATACATTGCCATCTGTAAGAAATGCATCTGGATACACCTTTATGGGGTGGGATATCCAGTTAGGAAAAAGCACAGCACCGCGTTATGAAGCCGGTGATACTATTACAGTAAACAGCAACATAAAGCTATATGCAGTTGTGTTTAACCGTTCCGCTGAGGAAGACCTGACTCTTTCAGAGCTTCTGCAATCCGCAAGCAGCTGGAAAATTGGAAATGGAAGCAATCGGGGTTACAATCACATTATTTTTGTAGGAGACTCCCGGACCAATCGTATGCAGAGAACGCTGCAAAATTTAAATTCAGGGTATTATGAGTCGAATCTGCTGCGTGATATTGATTTTGTATACGAAGAGGGAAAGGGCCTTGAATGGCTGAAGTCTCAAGGGCTGAATTCTATTCTTTCTATTGCAGAAGAGAATTATTCTGTGTTGAAACCGACTGCGGTTATTTTTAATCTGGGAGTAAACGATCCTGGAAATATGTATGATTATATTTCTTATTATCAGGAGATTGCTGAGAGCTTACAGAAAAAGAACTGCAAGCTGTTCTTTATGTCGGTGAATCCGGTGAACAGTAAGACAATCGAATATCTTGGTAAAAATGCAATCCGAAAAGAAGAAGTAATCCGCAAATTCAATTCTGTTGTGGGCAGTGCTCTTGGCAGCACTTTTGAATATATTGACACGTATTCTTATCTGATGGAGAATGGATATGGTACCAATATTAGTGGAACTGGAGTTGATCTGCCAGACGATGATGGACTTCATTACACCACCAAGACCTACAAACGAATTTTTAAGTATTGTCTGGATTATCTTATATTGCATTAAACGTTCAGAGAAATACTGAGAATGAGGCAACTTTGCAATAGGAAAGTACTTACAGAAGAGAAGATCTTTGTCCAAAAGTGTCGAAGCTTAACGGACAGGATCTTCTTTTATTCCCTGGAAAAATATCCTTGCGCGAATAAGAGGAATAGTCTATACTATAGAGAAATGAGTGTTTGGAAAAATGAGGAGAAAGAGGAACTAATTATGAAACTTACAACAGTAAAAGAAATTTACAGAGAACGGGATAAATACCTGGATCAGGAGATCACTGTAGGCGGCTGGGTACGAAGCGTTCGTGATTCCAAGACCTTTGGATTTGTTGTTCTCCATGATGGAACATATTTTGAGACCCTTCAGATCGTTTACCATGATACAATGGACAATTTTGCTGAGATTTCCAAACTGAATGTAGGCGCAGCGATTATTGTAAAGGGAACTCTGGTAGCGACTCCACAGGCGAAACAGCCATTTGAGATCCAGGCTGCAGAGATTTCTGTAGAGGGAACATCCGCACCAGATTATCCGCTTCAGAAGAAACGTCACAGCCTTGAGTATTTAAGAACGATCATACATCTTCGTTCCAGAACAAATACCTTCCAGGCTGTTTTCCGTGTACGTTCCCTCTGTGCATATGCAATACACAAATTCTTTCAGGAGAGAGGATTTGTTTATGTACACACTCCGCTGATCACAGGAAGTGACTGCGAGGGTGCAGGGGAGATGTTCCAGGTTACAACCATGGATCTGAATAACATTCCTACAGATGATAAGGGAAATATTGATTACTCTCAGGATTTCTTTGGCAAGGAGACAAATCTGACTGTAAGTGGCCAGCTGAACTGTGAGACATTTGCACAGGCATTCCGTAATGTATATACATTTGGACCAACTTTCCGTGCTGAGAACTCCAACACCACACGTCATGCAGCTGAGTTCTGGATGATCGAGCCTGAGTGTGCATTTGCTGATCTTGAAGACAACATGAATCTTGCAGAAGCGATGCTGAAATATGTGATCGGATATGTTCTTGAGAATGCTCCGGAGGAAATGAACTTCTTCAATTCTTTTGTGGACAAAGGACTTCTTGACAGATTGAACCATGTGGCAAACTCTGAGTTTGGCCGTGTTACTTATACAGAAGCAATTGAGCTTCTCGAGAAAAATAATGACAAGTTTGATTACAAAGTATCCTGGGGATGTGATCTGCAGACAGAGCATGAGCGTTATCTGACAGAACAGATTTTTAAGAAACCTATTTTTGTTACAGACTATCCAAAGGAAATTAAAGCATTCTATATGAAAGCGAACGAGGATGGAAAGACCGTTGCAGCTATGGACTGCCTGGTTCCTGGAATTGGTGAGATTATCGGTGGAAGCCAGAGAGAGGACGACTATGGTAAGTTGAAAGCTCGTATGGAAGAGCTTGGGCTGAAGGAAGAAGACTATGACTTCTATCTTGATTTGCGTAAATATGGTTCTACACGTCATTCAGGATTTGGTCTTGGATTTGAGCGCTGTGTAATGTATCTCACAGGAATGGGCAATATCCGTGACGTAATTCCATTCCCGAGAACAGTTAACAACTGCGATTTATAAAACGAGGTAAAAGAATGAGATTTATTCATCTTGCAGATGTACATCTTGGTGCAGTGCCCGACAGAGGCTGCCCATGGAGTGACAAGCGGGAGAATGAAATCTGGGAAACATTCCGCCGGGTTATTGCGGGTATCCGCGAAAATCCGGTGGATTTGTTATTTATAGCCGGAGATTTGTTCCATCGTCAGCCACTTCCATATGAATTGAAAGAAGTAAACGATTTATTTTCCAGAATACCGGAAACAAGGGTATATTTAATGGCAGGAGAAAGGGATTATCTGAAAGAAAATTCTTTTTACAGAACTTTCACCTGGGCACCGAATGTGACTTTTTTTCCGGAAGAGAAGGTAACCTGTGTGAAAGATACGCAATTCGGGGTATATGTTTATGGAATGAGCTATGAACATTCACAGATCAGACAGCCCTTGTATGATGGCGTACGCCCTGTGAAAAATGATGGAGTGCATATTCTTATGGCTCATGGCGGTGATGAAAGCCATTGCCCGTTAAATATAGCTGCACTTGTAGGAGCAGGTTTTGATTATATTGCATTGGGGCATTTCCATACTCCACAGAGCGTAATAAGAGATGTGGCTGCTTACAGCGGAGCTCCTGAGCCAATTGAAAGTAATGATCTGGGAGCGCATGGCTATATTGAGGGAAGAATTGAAAATGGAAAAGTGAAAACCCGATTTGTTCCGTTTTCTATTCGAACCTATAGTCAGCTTCTTCTCAATGTAAATGAAGAAAGCACCCAGCTATCTATTGAAGAAGCTTTGAAGGATGAGATATATAAAAAAGGCGGACTGAATATATATCGTGTAATTCTTCAGGGGAAAAGAAAACCAGAGCTTTTTCTGATTCCGGAAAAACTGAAATCCTTTGGAAATATTACGGAAGTACTGGATGAGACCAGACCTGCTTATGATTTGGAAGAACTGCAGAAAAAATATGCCGGAACTTTGATAGGAGATTATATCTGCTTTTTTATGGAAAAAAACAGAAATACAGTGGAAGATAAGGCCCTGTACTATGGTTTGCAGGCACTGCTGGAGACAAGACATTCCAGCTGACATAGAGCAGATAGTAACAGAAAATATGTATTGCAGTGTAAAAGTGAGATGTATGTGCGAGGGAATAAGGTTATATGATTTTTAAACGCATATTAATAAATAATTTTGGTGGGCTTCGGGAAAAAGACATAGAATTGATATCCGGAGTAAATGTGCTCTATGGAATGAATGAAACAGAAAAGAATATTGTGTTTCTTTTTGTGAAGAACATGTTCTTTGGAATGCCTGAAAAAATGCAGGAGAAGAACGGAATTTATGAAAAAGCAGGTACTGAAGCTTCTCAGGAAAAATATGGTGGAATTATATGGTTTCAGCACAATGGAAAAGATTACCGCCTGACGCGGGAAACAGGGGAAGGAATTCATAGTTGTGAGTTGTTCTGTGAAGATACCAGAGAAATTTTAAATGGAGAAAATGGAGCCCTCGAGAGGATCCTTGGGGGATTTAGTGAGAATCTGTTCGACAATACTGTTATGGTAGAATCACTTAGCGGTAGTTCTTCCAGGGAAATGGCAAGGAAACTACAGAATAAACTGTCTGTTCTCAGCAAAAGCGGAGATGGTCTGGTAGATCTTGGAAGAACGGAGCAGATGCTAAAGATGTGGCGCAAGGGATATCTCACCCAGAAAGAACGTGGCAGGAAAGCAGTTCAGAGAGAACAGGAAAAACTGGGCGAGAAACTGGAAAGCCTGCAGAATGACCTGGATGGACTTCGGGACCAGAAGGGGCAGGTGGTTCAGGCGCAGGCAAAAATTTATTCTGCAGCAGGGAAAGAAGAAGCCACTGTGATTGAAGAACAGCTACAGACTATAGAGAAAAAGAATCTGGGAATGGTGATAGCAGGTATTCTGGCTGTTATTGTGGGAATTGTTGGCATTGTTGGAAAATTTCAGTTAACTGATGAGATGTCTAAAATAGGAATGGATGTGTGCATCATTGCTGCTGTTGTGGCAATGGTTTATACACTTACTGCACGAAGAAAGCTGCGTATGGAGTTTGTAAAGCTAAAGAAGAAAAAAGTGTATTTGCAGTCACAGCAGGAAAAGCTGAAATCCAGTAAAGAAGATATTGATGGAATTTACGGTGAGAAACTGACTGCTTTTACGAATTTGCAGAGCGAATATCAGGAATTTGAGCTGGAAATGTCACTTCCTACTTCTGAAGATCTGGAAACACAGTCCTTGAACCTGGCTATGGATACCATTAAAGAGCTGTCACGCAGTATTTATCTTGAGAAAGGCAGAAAGATTCGGATACGAGCATCCCAAATTTTCAGGGAACTTACAGATGGAAAATATATAGAGTTCTATGGAGATGAGGGACAGAGTTTGGAACTGTGTCTGGAAGAGGGAACTGTTTTGGCAGAAAATCTGGAAAAGGAAAACCTTGAAATGCTGTATTTTTCTATTCAGATGGCTGCTGCTGAGTTGTTCACGAATGAAACTGTTTTTCCAGTTATTTTGGATGATATTTTCCATGGGAAGAATCAGGATAAGCTTATGGCAGTTTTCAGGTGGCTGAAAAAACAGCCCAGACAGGTGCTGCTTTTTACCAATAATAAGGATATGGCTGACATTTTTTAGAAAACTGTTACAGTGAATGTTAAGTGATCGCGAAGCATGTAACTGTGAAAGTACTGAACAGTTACAAATAAATGATAACAAAACAAGAGGCTGACACCTGGAAGGGTCAGCCTCAAATTATTTTATTTATTTCTCATACTGTGCCATATATTTGTTTACACAGCGTTTAATCCTGTCAACTGGATTCAGCAGATGGCTTACAGACATATCATGATTCAGTGTATCAATGATCAGTGCAATGTATTTGCTCATATCACAGGAAATGTAATATGGTTTTGCAAGAAGTTCCTCAGACTGATATACCATATTGGTAGTGAGAAGCTTGTCAAATACACCAGCAGCATGTGCTTCATCGAATTTCTTAAGGTTGTCTGTAAACAGACCGAACGTGGAGCAAAGGTAAATTCTGCCGGCACCCCTGTCCTTAAGAAGAGAAGCAATCTTCAGGATAGTGTCACCAGAAGAGATCATGTCATCAATCAGGATCATATCCTTGCCTGCTACATTTGGACCAAGGAACTCATAGGCTGCAATCGGATGTCTTCCTCCTATATTCTTGGAGTAGTCAAGGCGTTTGTAATACATGCCCATATCAACACCCAGGATGTTTGCAAGATAGATCGCACGGCTCATGCTGCCCTCATCCGGGCTGATGATCATAAAATGCTCATTGTCAATGTGAAGTCCCTGTTCATGGTTCAGAAGAGCCTTGATAAACTGATAAGAAGGCTGAACAGTCTCAAATCCATGAAGTGGGGTGGCATTCTGAATCTGTGGGTCATGTGCGTCGAAAGTGATAATATTTTCAACTCCCATATTTATCAGTTCATGAAGGGAAGTAGCACAGTCAAGAGACTCTCTTCCAATACGCTTGCTCTGACGACCCTCATAAAGGTATGGCATGATTACATTCACGCGGCGGGCCTTTCCTCCAATAGCTGCAATTACACGCTTCAGATCCTGATAATGATCATCTGGGGACATCAGGTTGGTGTATTTGCCAATTGGATATGAGATGTTGTAGTTACATACATCTACAAGAATATAAACATCATCTCCTCGCACGGACTCGGTGATCACACATTTACCTTCTCCGGAACCGAAACGAGGGTTCTGAACTTTGATTGTATAGGAATCTCTTTTGTATCCTTCAAAGGCGAAAGAATCTGATTCTGAATGCTCACGCTCCTTACGCCACTTAACGAGCCATTCGTCGACTTTCTGTCCAAGGCTCCTGCAGCTTTCCAAAGGAACTAATCCCAGTCTTCCAACGGGAAGTGTAGTCAATTCTTCTTGTGCCATTCTTTACTTTCCTCCTAAAAAAATTTTCTGAATGCGGATATCTTTTCCCACAAGCTTGGTCATCTGATAGTTGCTGGCGATGCGGGAAAAGGTTCTCTCAGAATAAGTTGCTGAGAAATCTTCCAGCTTCAGGTTTGTGGAAATAATCGTAGATTTCTTGCGCATGATCCGCTCATTGATGCACAGGAAAAGCTGTGAAGATACAAAGCTGTTGGTAAGCTCTGTACCCAGGTCATCAATAATCAGCAGGTCACAGTCAAAAATCGGTTCATCATCGGGAGCGTCGCTGCCTCTGGAAAAAGCAGAGCCTGCAAGAAAATCAAAAAGCTCGAATGAAGAAAAATAAAGTACACAGTGTGCACTGTCCAGAAGATCGTGAGCGATGCAGTGGGAAAGAAAGGTCTTGCCCACACCTGTGTCGCCGTAGAAAAACAGGTTCTGGAAAGAATTATCAAAGTCAGCGACAAATTCCTTCGCCATCTTATACGCGCGACGTGCAGTCTCACGTTCGGTGAGTCCCGTTGAATCATTTGTTATTGTATCAGAATAAAAGTCAAAAGAAAAGTGGTCAAAGTTCTCTTTTTCAAGAATTTCTTTTAAATTTGACTGTGTATACAGAAGTTCGATCTCTGCCTTCTTGAAACAGGAGCATTTCTGGCTGCCGATATAGCCAGTATCCTGGCAAAGAGGGCAGGTGTAGCTCATCTCCAAATAATCAGCAGGATAGCCGGAAGAAAGCAGTAATGCAGTGCGTTCCTGGGAAAGCAGGGCAATATCATTGCGAAGATCTTCAATGCCGACTTCCTGGCGGCTGATCAGGGCCCGGGCCTTCCTGGCACTTAAAGTAGCTACTTCCTCGTCGATTTCACGCAGACGGGGAATTTTCTCATAGGCTTCAGCAAGATGCTCTTCCTGTATGCGGCGGTTCCTGGCCTGGCGACGGTTGTATTCCCGCATTATAGTATCGTATTGGTAATTCTGTAAGGGCATGTAAATTCTCCTTCCAGGTTATAAGACGTTCGTATGTGTTTTAAAGAAAAATCTGTTTCCAGGATTTAATTTGGTTTGTTAAGCAGTTTCTTCTCATATTCAGCAAAATCGTAGTCACGCTGATGGAAATTGTTAAAGCGGTTTGGGGCTGCGGATTTCGGCTTGTCTGCCTTCGACACTGCTTTTTCCAGCTTGCGCTTCTGGTGCTGGGCATCCTGAAGACGGACATCCCCTAAAGTTCGGATGTTTTTATCCTTCCAGCGCTGCAGAATTTTGTCTGCATATGGAAAACTTGGCTGTCCAGTCTGCAGAATTGTCCGTGAGCAGGCTTCCTGAATCAATTCCATGGCAAAACCATAGTCCCTGGTCCAGGTATTGATCAGCGAAATTTCCGCGTCTGAAGGATTGCGGTTGGCAATTCCCATCGCTTTCAGAACAGAAAAATATTCTTTGCTGTAGCGGGAGGTGGAATCCTTTGCCATTTCAACTGTGGTAATTCCTTCCTCCTTCCATGCCATGGCAACCGTCTCGATATAACGGATGCTGCGGTGGTCACGTCCTACACAGTATTCGATCAGATAATCGATCAAATCTACAGACATGTGCAGCTCGTCGTAGAAAAACAGGATTTTGCGTGTCTCTGTGGGGGTGAGCGTTTTGCCGAGGTATTGCTCGGCAATGTAAAGAAGCTGGATAATATCTTCATTCTGTTTCAGCTCCTTCACCCGATCCGGGGTAAGCGCTTTCGTTTCGGAAAGTGGTTTGGAGAAAGAAGGGGGGACAGGCAGATCGGTGCTGCGGCGGGAGACCTGATCAGTCTGCAACGGTTTATCAGTGGGGACACTGGGAATGCCGGCTGTGGGTTCTGGGGCAGAAATGTGATAAGCATCAGGCACATCTCCGAGCGAACCAGCGTTACAGATACCTGCGGGAGTCACCGTAGCCAGCATATCTGCTTCATTCCACGGTGCCTGTAAGGTAATTCCTGTCAATTCAGCTTCCTCGTATAAGAGGGTAATCAGCTTCTCAGACTCCCAGTATTTCAGCGCACGGAGGATATCTCCTTCTGTACAGAACAGGGAATCTGCCATCTGGGAAAGCCCGAAAGCTTCCTCCGGGCGGCCAAGCATACGGAGCAGATAAATATAGACTTTTACAAATTCTCCATTTGCCTTTGGCATAAAACGGTCGATAAAAATATTGGATAAAATGGTGGCATCATTAAGCCCTGTACTATGTAACCTGATCATGGAAACACTCCTTATCTGGGAATATGAATCATCACTGTTCATTGTGTTTGCATTATAGCACACCCCTTTTTAAATGAGAATAGGAGATTTTTTGCCGGGATTTTTACAAAATGTGTGTGGACTACTATGTGGATAATGTGGATAATGTGGAAACCAAGTTGCACATAATGTTTATGGGAAACCCGAAAAATGCGGAAAATTAAAGAAAAACTGTGATTTTTGTCGAGTTATGTCGTAGTATTATGTTAAGCACTTTATACACATAAGAATCCACATGCAGGCCAGTGCAAAAATGTGCATAAGCCTGTGGATAATGTGGATAACTATTAAATTGCTTGAATTTCCAAGCTTTTTTCAATGTGGATAATTATTTTTGGCAAAAACAGTCTGTGACCGTGGATATGAGAAGGTATGCACGTTTTGCCAGGAAAAACAGATCAGAGACAATAAAAATGGTAAAACAAAAACAGCGGATGCCAGGTCTTAAAAGGACATGACAACCGCTGAAATTGCAATCAATTATTTTCCAAGTAACTGTTCTCCGATTTTAACAACATCTCCGGCACCCATTGTGATCAACAGATCTCCGGCTTCACAATTATTCAGCAGGAAATTCTCAATCTCATCAAAGGTTGGGAAATATTCGCATGGAGTACCAAGCTCCTGGATCCGTGCCTGCAGATCCTTGGAAGAGATTCCAAGATTATCTGTTTCTCTTGCTGCATAAATGTCTGCCAGAACCACATGATCGGCAAGCTTAAGAGCCTGTGCAAATTCCGGAAGAAGAGCCTTGGTACGTGTGTAAGTATGAGGCTGGAATACGCACCACAGCTTCTTGTGTGGATAATTGTGTGCAGCGTTTAAAGTAGCCTGGATTTCTGTTGGATGATGCGCATAATCATCAACAATGGTAACGCCTGCTACTTCGCCTTTATACTGGAAACGGCGATCTGTTCCTGTGAAACTGCCAAGTCCTTTGACAATGACATCATTCGGAATCTGAAGAAGCCGAGCCAGAGCAATTGCTGCCAGGGCATTGGAAACATTGTGGCTGCCCGGAACTTTCAGATAGAAACTGCCGGCCTTTCTGCCATCCTTCAGAACGGTAAAGGATGCATGTCCATATTTGTCATAAGTGATATCTGTGGCCTGATACTGAGCTTCATGCTCCAGACCATATGTAATAATTTTACATGAAAGGTCTTTGATAATATCCTGATAATGCAGCGTATCCGCATTGATGATCAGGGCTCCGTCTGCGGGAAGCAGCTGGGCAAATCTGCGGAAGGAATGACGGATATCATCAATATCCTTAAAAAAGTCCAGATGGTCAGCATCAATGTTCAGGATCACACTGATCTTCGGGAAAAAGCTTAAAAAGCTGTTGGTATACTCACAGGCTTCTGTGACAAATGTTTCGGACTGACCTACTCGGATATTTCCCCCGATAGAAGGAAGAATGCCGCCAACACTGATGGTCGGATCCGCATCTGCTTCCAGAAGAATCTGGGAGATCATGGAAGTAGTGGTGGTCTTGCCATGGGTTCCGGAAACTGCGATTGGGGTATCGTAGTTGCGCATGATCTGACCAAGAAGCTGGGCTCTGGTCAGCATTGGAATGCCTTTTTCCACTGCACTGGCATATTCCGGGTTATCCGGATGAATGGCTGCAGTGTAAACTACAAGTTCTACATCGTCTGTAATATTGGAAGCGCGCTGTCCGTAAAAGATGCGTGCACCTTTCCTGGTAAGGGAATCCGTAAGCGGGCTTTCTTTGGAATCAGAGCCGGAAACCTTGAAATCCTCGCCGAGAAGGATCTCAGCAAGTCCGCTCATGCTGATTCCGCCAATACCGATAAAATGGATATGAAGCGGTTTATGGAAGTCTATCTGATACATGTTAATCTCCTTATGCTAATCATTTTTGAAGCGATTCAATATTCATTGAAGGAAAAGCCTCCTGAATCGTTATGAATTTTTACAATTACTTTCATTTATTATACCCCGAACTGTGAAAATTGCAAAGTATTTCTTTGGATAGTCGGTAACCAATACAATAATTTCCCTTTCCTACAGTGTCGCTGTTCACGATTTTCACAGCAGTATGCTTCGCAAAACACAGTAATACTACTGTACAAAATGAATAAAAAAAACAATCAGAGATTCGGTTGTGTCGAAAAAACATGTACAATAACGATAAAAAAAGTAAAATATCAACAAATAAATTGTAAAATATGTTTATTAAATATGGGAAGTATGGTATAATGATAAATCATAACTACAACAAGAGGTGATAGCATGATTAAAAAAGAAATGATTGCCATGCTCTTAGCCGGCGGCCAAGGCAGCAGACTTGGGGTACTGACAGAAAAAGTGGCCAAACCAGCAGTAGCTTTTGGAGGTAAGTACCGTATCATTGATTTTCCGTTAAGTAACTGTATTAATTCAGGAATTGATACAGTTGGAGTCCTGACACAGTATCAGCCTCTGAGACTGAATACCCATATCGGTATCGGTGTTCCGTGGGACCTGGACAGAACTGAAGGCGGTGTAACCGTACTTCCACCTTATGAGAAGAGCACAAACAGCGAGTGGTACACAGGAACAGCCAATGCCATTTTCCAGAATATGGCGTATATGGAGCAGTACAATCCCGATTATGTGCTTATCCTTTCAGGAGATCATATATATAAGATGGATTACGAGGTTATGCTCGACTTCCACAAGGCAAATAAGGCGGATGTGACCATTGCCTGTATGCCTGTACCTATTGAGGAAGCCAGCCGTTTCGGCATCATGGTAACGGATGAGACTTTCCGTGTAACTGAATTTGAGGAGAAACCAGAGCATCCAAGCAGCAATCTGGCATCTATGGGAATTTATATTTTCAGCTGGCCGGTTCTGAAGGAAGCGCTTTACGCACTGAAGGATCAGCAGAGTTGTGACTTTGGTAAACATATTCTTCCATATTGCAAGGATAAAGGACAGCGCCTTTTCGCCTATGAATACAATGGCTACTGGAAAGATGTTGGAACTCTTGGTTCCTACTGGGAAGCAAATATGGAACTGATTGATATTATTCCTGAGTTTAATCTTTATGAGGAATTCTGGAAGATTTACACCAAGGGGGATATCATCCAGCCGCAGTATATTTCAGAAGAGGCCGTTCTGGACAGATGTCTTATCGGTGAAGGCTCTGAAATCTATGGCGAAGTACATAATTCTGTAATCGGATCGAATGTTGTGATCGGAAAGGGCAGTGTGATCCGGGATTCCATTATCATGCGGAATACAACCATCGGTGAGAATGTAAACATGGAAAAGGCAATTGTGGCAGAGGACGTAACCATAGGAAATGATGTGGTTCTTGGCTGCGGCGAGGAAGCACCTAATATAAAGAAACCTGCGGTATATGCATTTGGCATTGCGACCATAGGAGAAGGCTCCGTGATTCCGGATAATGTTAAGATTGGAAAGAACACGGCGATTTCCGGTGTGACCACCCAGGCAGATTATCCGGATGGCATTCTGGAAAGCGGACAGGTAATTGCAACAAAGGACGGTGACAAAGCATGAGAGCAATCGGAATTATTTTAGCCGGCGGTAACAATAACCGCATGAGAGAATTATCAGACAAAAGGGCAATTGCAGCAATGCCTATTGCCGGAAGCTACAGAAGCATAGATTTTGCCCTGAGTAATATGGCGAACTCCCGCATTCAGAAAGTAGCTGTACTGACTCAGTACAATGCACGTTCCCTGAATGAGCATTTAAGCTCCTCCAAATGGTGGGATTTCGGAAGAAAGCAGGGCGGTCTTTTCGTATTTACTCCTACTATCACCAAAGAAAACGGTTTCTGGTATCAGGGAACTGCAGATGCTATTTATCAGAATCTCAATTTCCTGAAGAACAGTCATGAGCCATATGTTGTCATCGCATCCGGTGACTGCGTGTACAAGATGGACTATAACAAGGTTCTGGAATATCACATTGCGAAACGCGCTGACATTACCGTTGTATGCACTACATGTCCGGATCCTTCCGAGGTTGAGCGTTTCGGTGTCCTTCGCATGAATGAGGACTGCAGGATTGAGGAATTTGAGGAGAAGCCAATGGTTTCCCCATATAATACTATTTCTACAGGTATTTATGTGATCCGAAGAAGACAGCTGATCGAACTGATTGAGAAGGCTGCACAGGAAGGTCGAAATGACTTTGTAAAAGATATTCTGATCCGTTATAAGAATCTGAAGAGAATCTATGGATATAAGATCGACAGCTACTGGAGCAATATTTCCACTGTTGAATCTTACTATAAGACCAACATGGATTTCCTGAAACCGGAGATCCGTAACTACTTCTTCAAACAGGAGCCAGCAGTTAAGACCAAGATTGATGATCTTCCACCGGCTAAATACAATCCTGGCGCAGATGTTAAGAATTCTCTGATTTCCAGTGGATGTATTGTAAACGGAGTGGTTGAGAATTCTGTCCTGTTTAAAGATGTTTATGTTGGAAATAATTGCGTAATTAAAAATTCCGTAATTTTGAATGATGTATATCTGGGGGATAATACACATATCGAGAATTGTATCGTTGAAAGCCGGGGAACCATCCGGGCAAATTCGTACTACAGCGGTGATGGAGAAGTAGAGATCGTTGTGGAGAATAATGATAGATATAGCTTGTAATATAATAAGACTTAAAGCGCAGTAAATGCGATTAAGAGGAAAGGGGCAGCAAAAATGAACATTACAGACGTACGGGTGAGAAAGGTTGCAAAGGAGGGGAAGATGAAAGCTGTAGTCTCCATTACCATTGATGAAGAATTTGTAGTACATGACATCAAGGTGATCGAAGGAGAGAAAGGTCTTTTCATCGCAATGCCAAGCCGCAAAGCAACCGATGGAGAATATCGGGATATCGCGCATCCAATCAATTCTTCCACTCGTGACAAGATCCAGACGATCATTCTCGAGAAATACCAGGAAGCTGCAGCAGAGGAAGAAGCTGCGGTATAAGAAGGAGAGAGGTTTTTACATCCCGCATTTTATGGAGAGATTCATGAAATGCGGGATATTTTTTGCAAAAACATTCCTGTGATTTGCCCAAACTATTTCACGGTATATTGTGCCTGAATTTGTTCTATAACCATGTATTTCATTATCTTTCCAGATTCTGGATAATTGTGAAATATTACGTAAATGTTACAAAAGTTAAATAAAAGTGTTGAAAAAATTACGAAATATGTTATACTTGACATACGAAAAAAATAACGAGGTGTTTACATAGATGAGATTTAAAAAGATTTTTTCAATGTTGTTAACTGGAATCATGATTGTTTCTATGCACGGGGCAGTATTTGCTTCTTCTACGGAGGAACAGATCGCTGATGTACAGGCACAGAAAGAAGCTGCGCAGGCAGAACTGGCACAGCAGCAGTCCAACATGGCATCTCTGGAGAGCAAGAAGCAGGAGCTTGAAAGCTATCTGGAAGAGCTGAATGCTCAGTATACAGACCTTACCAACAGTGTATCTGAGCTTGGAATTCAGGCAGCGGAGAAAGAAGAAGAGCTGAAAACCCTGAATACCCAGCTTGAGGAAGCCAAGGCCACAGCGGACAAGCAGTATCAGGATATGAAGAAGCGTATTGTATACATGTATGAGAATGGAAGTGCTTCCATGCTGGAGCTGCTTTTGTCCTCAGAAGATCTGGCTCAGTTTCTGAACCGTGCAGAGAATATAGCCCAGATTTCCCAGTATGACAGAGACATGCTTGCTAAATATAAAGCCCTTCAGGCAGATATCAAGACCCAGGAAGAGCAGGCAGAAGAGGAAGCTCAGAATATTAATGAACTTCTGGCAGAGAAATCTGCCAAACAGCAAGAGGTACAGGCACTTACTGCAAGCACAAATGAGAACATTCAGTCCTATATTTATCAGATCAGTGCCAGCCAGGATGAAATCAGTGCTTTAAATACACAGATCAGTAATGCAGACAGCAGTATTTACAGCCTTTTGCAGGCTGCAGAGGCAGAGAAAGCAGCCCAGGAGGCGCAGGTAGCCCAGGAAGCTGAGGCTGCCGCCCAGTCACCAAGTGACGGGGGAAACTATGGCACAGAGGAATCCTACGATGACTACAGCGAGTCTGAAAGTGATTCCAATCAGGACACAGATAACAGCAGTTCCTATGATGATTCTTATACCGAGTCATCCGACAGCAGTGAAAGCTCCGACAGTTCTTCCGAGAGCAGCAGTTCATCTTCACAGGGAACTTACCTTGGAACCTTTACTCTCACCGCATACTGCAACTGTGCACAGTGCTGCGGAACAGCAGGAAACCTGACAGCCAGCGGAACTGTTCCTACAGCGGGAAGAACCGTTGCCATGGCTGGTGTGCCATTCGGAACTCAGCTCCTGATCAATGGAAATGTGTATACAGTGGAGGATCTTGGAACACCTTACGGACATGTGGATATTTATTTTAACAGCCATTCAGAGGCACTTGCATTTGGACTTCAGAGTGCGGAGGTTTACAGACTGAATTAAGGAAAAAGAATACGCCCTGACAGGATTAAGATCATTAAAATCTTCTGCCTGTCAGGGCATTTGTCTGCAATAATATATAGGGTGGAGAATTGTTATAAATACGGCTCTCCCGGAATTTCCGGATAGCTTCCCATTCCGATCAGCAGTTCCAGGCCGATCTGTCTTGCCTGGAGTACAGCCTCTTTCACAGCACTGGCATCTCCGGAGAGGGCAAGGATAACTTCATTGGAATGGCTTGTACCGATACTCGGTGTCATATAGCGTGTAATATGAACTGCAGAAGCCTTCATTGCAGTGTCTGCCATTACAAGTCCAATCGCTGCCGGAGAACCTGCCATGAATCCGAAAGCTTCCCCTGGAACTGCGTGAAAGGCCATGGCAAGAGCGCCGCCTGCATTTGCTGAAAATGCAAATTCCAGATGACCGGATTCGCTGATATATAACTCTCCCGCATATTTATTGGTTAATTCCAATGCAAGAGAAATGGCGTGGCGCACATCAGAAACATCATTTCCACCAATCACGATATAATTGCCGTGACCACCCCAGCCCTTGGTATCACGTGGGAATTCGATAGAAAGAACCTCTGTGCCTGTAGCCTTCACTGCATCATCAACAGCAGTAATCTGACCTGCTGCACCTGTACGGGAACTGAAAAGTCCCAGGGTGTGATAGCGTGTTCCTATATTCATTTCATTTAAAAGAGTATCGTCTACTCCTGAAATCACAAGTCCGATGGTATCCAGAACTGCAGTTCCCACAAATTCGGTGCGGGTACATTTGGTACTGATACTGTGTACATCCATGAGAAAAACCTCCATAGCATTACTTTTCCTTAGTTTAACATGATTAAGGAAAATTGAAAAGCTGTTTATCTATAATATTGTGCCTGCGCCGTCCATAGCTGGAAATATTTCCCGTTTTTATCTGCAACAAGCTCCTGGTGAGTTCCTGTCTGAATTACAGTTCCATCATGAAACACAACAATTTTATCACAAAATTTGCAGGAAGACAGGCGATGGCTGATATAAATGGCAGTTTTATCGCCTGTTATTTCATTGAACTTTTCATATATTTCAGCTTCCGCAATGGGATCAAGAGCTGCAGTCGGTTCGTCCAATATAATAAAAGGGGCATTCTTATAAAGGGCTCTTGCAATAGCTATCTTCTGAGCTTCTCCACCGGAAATGATAATTCCCTTTTTATTAAAATCCTTGTAAAGATAAGTATTCAGACCTTCTGGCATTGTAGAAAGCCAGTTGTGAAATCCGGATTTCTTCAGAGCATTTTTTACTTCCTCTTCGTCATAATTGATTTTGGTAGACACATTTTCCCCAAGAGTCAGGGAAAAGAGCTTGAAGTCCTGAAATACCACTGAAAAAATCATCATATATTCTTTGTAATTATATTTTCGGATATCGATTCCGTTAAGAAGAATTTCCCCTTCTGTAGGATCGTAAAGCCGACACAGAAGCTTGATGAACGTAGTTTTTCCGCTTCCATTCATACCAACGACAGCCAGTTTTTGACCAATTTCAAATTTCATATTGATATTTCGGAGGGCATATTGTTCACATCCTGGATATCGGAAAGAAACATTTCGAAATTCTATTTCATACTTTCGGTCGCTGCGTTTTTCGGTAGTCAGGCTTCCCTGATACATGTTATTGGGAATGTCCAGAAATTCAAATGTCTGTTTCAGAAAAATAGCATTGTTTTGCATATCTTCAATGGTGGAGATACAGCCGGATACACTTGAATATATTTTCGTAATAGAGGAAATATATTTTGTAACCGCTCCGATTCCAAAGGCACCTGTCCAGGCTTTTAAGCATACAAAAACATAGGCAATCCCTGTGAAAATTACAGATACTGCGGAAGACGCTGCCATGTAAAATCCAACAGGTCCCTTTCCATATCTGGCAAATAATCCCTTGGAACCGAAAGGATTTTCTTTGCTCAGATTATGCTTTTCGCATATTTTTTCCTGTTGGTAAATCCGCATATCCGCTGCCTTTTTGCTATCATAGCCCAGACGTCCGTAATATGCAAACAAACGATTGGAAAAGGTATGCAGATCTGCACTTCTGACCCAGTATTTTCCTGCCTTTCCAGCGAGTACAGGCGAAAACCAGGTAATCAGTACCATAACAGAAATTATGGCTGTTACACATACCGGATTGTTAAGAATAACAAGTTTTTCTGCTGTTTTTGGAATCTGGCTGGTGAAAAGGGAAATGGTCATGGATAAGCCACAAATGATCGAAAATCCTTCTGAACACAGAGCTTCATAATTTAACAGAACATTGTATAGTCCCCACCCAGGTCCATTGAGATTTTGAATAATGGAAGAATATAACTCCATAGTTTTGCTATCATCTAAATCACAGTAATCCATATCAAAAAGTTTTTCGCACAAAATTCGCTTGATTTTCATTCCAAGACCTGCGCTCCAAGTCCTTTTCCATTTTTTAAGAAATGCAGATATCAAGCTGATTCCTGCTCCGGATAATAAAGTAATCGTTACCAGAAAACGAATGCGGTCAGGGCTTCGGTCGCCTGCAAGTTCTTCAATAACAAGTGCAGATAAATATATGATTATATAGGGAGTCAGTGCTTTCCAGATGGTCAGACTGATTTGGGAAAGAATTAATTTTGGATAATATCGGTAAAAAAGCTTATATGCTCTGTGATTAAGCTGCAGTGCTTCTTTTAACGATATGTTTTTCTCATTTGTCTTCATTTTCCCCATCTCCTTCCCTGTAATATTTGCTTTGAACCTCATAGAGAGCAGCGTATTTTCCACTTTGCCTTAACAGCTCTTCGTGAGTTCCTTCTTCCTGTATTTCTCCCTGCTCCAGCATTAAGATTCTGCTGCAGAATCTGGTAGAAGCGAGCCGATGGGAGATATAAACTGAGGATTTTCCTTTTGTCATTTCGTCATATTTCTGATAAATGTCTGCTTCAGCAATGGAATCGAGTGCGGCAGTTGGTTCGTCCAATATAATAAAAGGGGCATCTTTATATAATGCGCGGGCGAGCATAAGGCGCTGTGTTTCTCCACCCGAAAACATAATTGCATTTTTGTAAACCTCACGATTCAGAAAGGTTTGATACTTATCTGGAAGAGCTTCTATTTTTGGAAGCAAGCCGGCTTTTTTGATACAATTTTTCACCTGTTTCAGGTCGAAATTTTCTGTTTGCGCCACATTTTCTGCAATGGTTCCCGCTAACAATGAAAAATCTTGAAACACTGCCGAGAACAGCTTATAATAGTCTTTTCTGTTATAGTTTCGGATATCTGTTCCATTTAATTTTACCTGTCCCTTTGTGGGATTAAGAAACCCACAGATTATTTTGATCAACGTAGTTTTTCCAGCACCATTAAGACCTACAACTGCCAGATTTTCTCCTGGATGTAAGGTAAGATTTATATTTTTTAAAGTATCTGTTTCAGCTCCTGGATAGCGAAATGAAACATTTTCCAAAACAATTTCATAATTATTTTTAGCGTCCTGATTTAAGGTAAGTCCATCTTTGAAACGGAATAATTCCGGATAATCCAGACATTCCCGGACCGTGGAAATATCAAGAGACTGTCGGTGCAATGTGCCAAGTCCTTCCAGAATTCCTGTAATCCAGCCTGAAAAACTGTCTACTGCAGTAAAATAAAGCAAAAAAGCAGGCACATCAAGACCGCGGTATAATACCAAATAAATTAAATATGCGTAGACCGCTCCATTGCGCAGAAAAGTAAAAGTCAAATCTGCAATTCCAGCCCAGATATAAACATTTTCTGCTTTTCGATGAAATGCTGTAAATTCCCTGGCTGTTTTGCTGTATAATTCTTCCAGCCAGAAACGAAGACCGAAAATGCGGATATCTTTTGCTGCACCAAAGTCAGCTGCACGGTTTAATAAATATGCCATTTGATGTATATATTCAGCTTCTTCCTCCCGATGTTGATACTTATATTCATCTAATCTTTGAGAGATAAAATAACTGATTCCGGCAGTTGACAGAATGACCAAAATCAGAATTGGATGAATTTGTGTAAGAAGACCGGTGTAAATAAAAAAACAGACAATATTGATCAAAAGTACAGTTAGTGTATTCCAGATTGCTTCAGTGGCCTGATCGTTATTGTCCGTATATTCGGCCGATTTGGTCAGTAATTTTTTGAATTTCATATCGTCTATATTGGGATAAGATGTTGTGGATGCTTTTTTGTTTAAAAGATTTACAATCTCACAACGGACACTGATCCGTCCGCAAATTACGTTTTGATTTGCATAAGCCAATGCAGCTGATACCAGCATTATCATAAGCACAAAAATTACAATTGTAAAAAGCAGTTCCTGAATGGAAACATGATTTTCTATTGCACTTAATATGACAGGAGAAACATAAAGGTTAAGAAGGTTCTGTATAATGGTTAACAGTGCGATAAAAAAGCTGATCACCAGAACTTTCTTCTCCTGAGAAGTGCAGGCAAGTTTAATCATAAACCATATATTTTGAAAAGTACTGTATTTTGATACAGGATTTTTTTGAAACATGATTTTCCCTTCTTTCTTATTTTTCTTTTGATACCAGATTGCTACGTGCTTTGCACTCCCGCAATCTTCAAAAACATTCGTAATCCGCTCATTTTTCTTCGGAAAATGGCTACTTACTCATGTTTTTGACCATGGTATCATTAAAAAGATTCTTAATATGATTTTACCAGAAAAAATATCCCCGGATTAAACCGGGGATGAATTGCATGTTTCGGGGGATGAATTATAACTGGGGCAGTAAAATCTCAGTGGTAAAGGCGCCCTCTTCACTGTTTCGGCTGATATATCCATCAGATCGCTTTACTATATCATCAATACGGATCAGCCCAAGACCATGACCATCACCTTTTGTACTTTTAAAAAGATTTCCCTGTTTTTTCAACTTCTTTCCCGCTGTAAAATTAGTGAAAGAAATGTATAACTGCGTGTTTTTCATGTCCATATAAATGCGGATCAGTCGTTTTTCTTTGGGAAGCTGCAGGCTGGCTTCTATGGCATTGTCGAATAAATTTCCAATAATACAGCAAAGATCAATTTCAGAGGAATTCAGCTTAACAGGAATGTCAGCATCTGCAATTACCTGAATATCTTTGGACCGTGCCAGTGATATTTTAGAATTTAAAATAGCATCTGTCATGGCATTTCCGGTTTTTATCACAGTATCTACTGTGGTAAGATCCTTGTCAAGAAGATCGAGATAATGTCTGATTGCGTCCCAGTTTTCTGTGGCTGCATAAGCCTTCATTGTTTGGATATGATTGCGATAATCATGGCGCCAGCCTCGCATCTGGCGGTACATATTATCAACCTCCTGATAGTGAGTTTCAATCAGTTCCTTCTGATATGCAGCCATTTTTTTAGCTGCTTTTTTCGAAAATAAATGCATTTTAATCTCCCAAATCAGTCCATATTAATGATTGCCCGGTTAACCTTCTCATAAGCGCCGCGTGGAAGGGGGATTATACTTCCATCCTGCAAATAAATCTCTTTTTTTGTAACCCGGCTGATTTTTTTTAGATTTACCAAAGCAGAACGTCCCGCTCTGAAAAAATGAGAATTCAGCTTTTTTTCCAATTCGCTTAAGGTCATTTTCAGGGTGATAGTCTGTTGACTGTGAATCGTAATATAATTGCTGTTTACCTCTGCATAATTGATCTGACAGATGGGCAGACGAATCATCTCACCCTGACTAATTATGTTAAGAAACTTCTCATTTTTGATAAGCTTCGTGACTGCACGGTCAAGAACTGTAAAGAACTTCTCTTCTTGTATGGGCTTCATCAGATAGTGAAGGGCATCTACTTCATATCCGTCAGAAATATAGTCTGCGTATCCGGTGATAAATATAATTTGTACGGTCTGATTATCCTGCCGCAGCTTCCTTGCCATGGTAACACCATCCATGGCGCCCATTTCTATATCAAGGAGAAGGATGTCAAAATCTTTTTTCTCGGCATAATTAAACAAAAAATTTTCGGCTGATGTAAATTCTGAAATCTGTATATGATAACTGTTATGACTGCCCCATATTTCGCACAGAGAAGAAAGATAATTTCTGTCTGTGGCAAGGTCATCACAAATTGCAATTTTATATGTTTGACACAATTTTTTAATCCTCCATTTTACAGAAGTATAGCACGTATGCGGGAAACATGTCCAGATTCTTCACGAAGAGAATTGTAAACCAAAAATAAATAATAGGTTGACAATTGTAACGTAACTGTGTTAGATTGTATCTGACAAAAATAATATTTACTCGAGGAGGAGAATATGAGTACCGTAACCGCAACAAAGACAAAAACATACGACCTGGCATACATAGCTATTTTCGCCGTACTGATCGCAATCTGTTCCTGGATTTCCATTCCAATGACAGTGCCGTTTACATTACAGACATTTGGTGTATTTATGGCTGTTGGTGTGCTTGGCGGAAAGAGAGGCAGCCTGGCTGTACTGGTTTACATTTTACTTGGAGCTATTGGTGTTCCTGTATTTGCAGGATTTTCAGGAGGACTTGGTATTCTTCTTAACAATACCGGCGGTTACATCATCGGATTTCTTTTCTCCGCCCTGGTAATGTGGGCTATGGAATCTCTCTGGGGCAAAAAGCCTGTTATTCAGATTCTTTCCATGGTAGTCGGACTGATTGTCTGCTACGCAATGGGAACTATCTGGTTCATGGTTGTATATACAAGAACCTCCGGAGCTGTCGGACTTGGAACCGTACTGGGCTGGTGCGTAATTCCATTTATCATTCCTGACCTTGTAAAGATCGCTCTGGCATTTGTTTTGTCCAGAAGGGTACGTAAGCTTGTACCAATGCAGTAAAAAAGAACGTCAGACATATCCCATTCGCCCTCACCACGGGATGTGCCTGGCGTTTTTTATCGGAAATGGCTACAGCACTGGATTTACAGCCCATATGCAGGAAATGCTGGAGCTTTTTACAAAAGGGGCAGATGTTTGTCTCACAGTAAAAACTGACGAAATCTGCTCAGCCTGTCCAAACAATAGCCAGGGAATCTGCGAGGCAGCCGAGAAGGTGAAAAGATATGACAATGCAGTGCTGGCAGAATGCGGCTTAAAAGAAGGTCAGAAACTTGCATTCCCGGAATTTACCGAAGCAGTACAGAAAAAAATCATTGAAACGGGAAAAAGAACGAAAATCTGCGGCGATTGCCAGTGGAACCGGATCTGCCAGGAACAGCCGAGTCGGTGGAGTAAATAAAGCAGCTCTCGCGGAAAAATACAGAGAACCGGATATCCAGCACTTTGCGGAATCCGGTTCTTTGTGTTTTAAAGATTATTTATTTGACTTTAGCTTTTTTATTAAGTCCCCGTTTCTTAAGGATCTGGTTATAAAGAGCTTTCTGCTTTTTCGGAACTTTTACAGTAGCTTTTGGACTTGTATTTTTGAATGCGTTTTTGCCAATGTTCTTTAATGTAAGCCGGCTGGATTTGATGGTAATGGAAGTAAGTTTTTTGCAGCCGTAGAATGCATTTTTACCTATTCTTACAATATTCTGACCAATTACCACTTTTTTCAGCTTACGGTTATTTTTGAAAGCATTGGTGGAAATTTCAGTTACTTTGTAGGTGGCACCTTTTATTTTTATTGTAGTTGGAATGATGACACTGGTTTTTACTTTATTTCCAATAAAGGCAACTGTCTGGCTGGAAGAACGGCTGCTTGTAACTTTGTATATGTTTCCAGTTTTTTTATCTGTAATTTTTGTTCCAACTGAAACGGATGGAGTCGGTGTTACAGTTGGGGCAGAAGTGATTGCCGGTGTTGGTGTGGCTGTTGGAACCGGAGTCACGGTTGGCATTGGAAGCTTGGCAATTGTCTCAGTTCTCGTTACACCACAAATAGTACAGGTGTATGTTTTTACGCCTTCTTCTGCAATTGTTGCAGGTTTGGTGATTACACCGTTATTCCAGGTGTGCTTGCCGGAAGCAGGAATTTCAGTTACATCTTTTTTGCTGTCACAGCGTGTGCAGTGATGGCTCTTGCTGCCGACTGTTTCGCAGGCAGCAGCGGTATCGATAGTCCAGTCGGAACTGTAATCGTGACCTAATGCAGCAATTTCTTCTGTTTTAGTCTCGCTGCAGATGGTGCAGGTGTATTGTTTTACGCCAGTTTTAGTGCAGGTGGGGGGTGTGGTTATTTTTCCATCGTCCCAGTGATTTTCACAATTATGTACTTTGACAGCAGCTGTCTGGTGCGCGGTCAGACCGTAAAGAGAAGCACTAATTGTAGTATCGCCTTCAGAAATTCCAGTTATGGAACCCGAAAGGGTAGCGACTGTCGAATCAGCAATTGTTAGATCTGGGGTATCAGTCACAAAAACAAATCTGGAACCCCAGTGTCCGAAAACGGAAATCGCTGGATCTGATACGGAAATGGAAGTGCTTTCACCTGTTTTTAAAGAATACTCATCTTTGTCAAAAGTAATATTAAAATTAGAAATTTTTGATGTTGCAACTGGAATTGTAAGGGTAGTTTCTGTGTTGTCTGCACTTACAGGGGTGGTATTAACTTTATCTCTGTATGCAAAATTTTCCACCCAATAGTGAAAGCCATTGTAGTATACATGACCGATTCCGACACAGTTGAATTTAGAATTAAGCATATTTCGTCTGTGTCCCTGACCGGCGTAAAGCTCGTTATCTTCCCTCCAGCCGTCGTTGACACTGTCAGCAGTTCCATATCCCGCAGCTATATTTTCGCCTGCATAAGTATAATATACTGAATTTTCATAAAAGGCGGAGAAGGTGTCTTTGTTATTTGGACGTGTATGGGAATAAATAATTGCAATTTCAGCGGCCCTTTGCATAGCTGTTTTTTCCAGATCGTAATCATACTGCAATGGCTGCAGATTTGTGCAATATGTTTTGGTTGTATCGTCTTGCTTCCAATACCATGCGTCTGTGCTGCTTGTACGCATTTCATTGATCATATTCAGAATTGTTCGTGCTTCTGTCTGTCCATATTGTACAGAAATGCTTACTGGCGTTGTGGCAGTTTCCGCCTTTACTTTAAAAGGAACCGCCAGAAACAGAAGCATGGCAAAACAAAACCATAAATGATACAAATTTCTTTTTCTTTTCATGTTCATCCTCCTGGTGCTTTTATGGTATTTTGCTTTTGTGTTAGAGCTTGTTTCAACAAACTCTGGGAGAGGAAAATCCTCTCTGCCCGATAAAGATATTTTAGCACAAAAAATAAATATTTCTATACCTAAATAGTTAAAATAGAATATAGCTTTCGAAAAAAGAAGAAAATTTAAACATAAAAAAACACCGAAACCCTTGGCTTAACAGTGATAAGGAACTAATTTACTTATCAACTGTTAGCTGACGGTTT
>NZ_JAJCIA010000070.1 GCF_020554845.1 Blautia faecis
GGACATTTTCCTTTGTGGTATATTAGGACATTATCATAAATGGTTCATAATTTTTTTGCTGTTTTGCAGCAGTGGCTTGACAAATCCACAGTCTTCCTTTATAATTAAATTCCGCGCAGCCGGGGAGATAGCGGTGCCCTGTACCTGCAATCCGCTACAGCAGGGGTGATGCCAATCTGAGGCTTGTATCTTGTGGAGCTGCCCTTTATAAGTGGCGTTGACGTTTGGGTCTTACGCAACAGGACTCTATGAACCGTGTCAGGACAGGAATGTAGCAGCACTAAGTAGAATCTCCTGTGTGCCGTGAGGGTGCCTGGGCTGAGTTAACTGTAGAGGTAACGTCTGTGAGACCATTCCGAGGTGCGGCGCGCGAAATAAGATGATTGTGGAACGTCGGATGAGGGCGTTCTTTTTTTGTATTAAAATAGATTTCTGCAAAATGGGGAGAGCAAATTACTGGAATGCTTTTTCAAACAGGCTCTGGCGCGGTACGCCCCAGGCAAACAAAAAGACACATATTGTATCAGGGCTGTGAATGTGTTGTTCACGCCATTTTTACAATATGTGTCCTATTTTTAGTTTGCTATTCTATTTTGAATGCAAGCTGTGAAAAATCATTTGCACAGCTCCGCTACGACCTGATTGATCACCTTGCCGTCAGCCTTGCCCTTCAGCTCTGGCATAATAGTCTTCATGATCTGTCCTTTGTTTCCAGAAGCGATCAGGTCTGCATGTTTCTCTGTAAGGTAAGCCTTGATCTCAGAAGCGTCCATCAGCTTTGGAGCGTATTTCGCAATCACATCATATCTTGCCTGATATTCATCTTTCAGATCCTGTCTGGATTCCGGACAGGTGTCGATCTGCTCTTTCACAGATTTCAGCTCTTTCAGGATAACACGGTCAACCAGTTCGCCACTGATATCGTCACGGCAGCCTTCGTCGATTGCCACCTTCTTCACTGCGGAAATCAGGGAAGAGACTGCATCCTTTGTTACTTTATCCTTCGCTTTCATGGCAGCTACCATGTCTTTTCTCAATACTTCAAGTTCCATTGTATTTTCCTCCTGTCATTTTCTATGTGGTTGTTTACATAATGTTCCACAACGTTCCATCAAATCATAATTCTTTCATCCTGTGGCATTTCAGACGACTTGATGTATTTTTTGCTTTGTTTTTTATCATACCACTAATTTTCTGATTTTCCAACCTGCTCTGCCAAAGATTTTTTCAGCATTTTCTTCTTTTCCCGAAGCTCGCGAAAAAAATCGGAAAGCATGATGGAACACTCTTCCTGAAGGACACCGCGGATTACTTCTACCTTGTGGTTAAAGCCATCCATTTCCAAAAGATTCAGCACAGAACCGGCACATCCTGCTTTTGGATTCATGCTGCCGATAACCACACGGTCAATTCTGGACTGCATAAGCGCTCCGGCGCACATCTGGCAAGGCTCTAAGGTTACATACATCGTGCAGCCTTCCAGTCTCCAGTCTCCTAATTTTTTGCTTGCCTTTTTAATCGCGTTCAATTCTGCGTGAGAAAGGGTATTCTTGTCCGTGTTTCTCCGATTATAGCCTCTTGCAATGATCTGCCCGTTGCAAACGATCACACAGCCAATTGGCACCTCTTCCAATGCCCGGGCTTTCTTTGCCTGGCGAATAGCCTCTTTCATATAACGTTCCTGATCTGTAAGCATTTTTTACCTTTACTTTCTACTACTTTATGGTGAATCTCGGCATTTTTGCCGCTGCGCTGTCATTTTCATTTCAGGCGCCGCAGCGGCAATAGCTTTATTATAGGCAGTTCGCACAGGGATGTCAATTTTAACAACCGGCAGGTGGATCAATCGCACGGTACCAGTACCCTCCCCTGCCTTTTTTCACCTTGATACAGTTGCTTTCTTTGAAGCAGGAAAAGCCGAACATGCCTGCCATAAACTGTTCCTGCTGGTCGTAGCTTCCGGGTACACCAAGTATGTACCGGCCATTTGATCTGTGGCACAGAAGGAGATGTCCGAAATTGTAGTATCCGTATTGCAAAAAACGGTTGTTGCGAAGGGCGCATTGTCTTCTTGGAAAATGGACCAGATCCTGGGGTGTAATTTTCCAGCACTGGTTCAGATCGCTGTCTTGGAACGGGCAGAAGGGCTGACCAAATGGGAGTGCTATGGTTTTCTCCTTTTCCTCTTGTTTTGTATTTACTCTACAGGTAATTTTTTGCTCTGCTTCCCATATTCCCCCCACGGTTGGCTCATCTTTTGCTTGTGGTTCATCACTTATCATTTCTTCTGCTTCCAGCAGATCATCCTGCATTTGTTCCACCACATCCTCCACTTCATGCCTGTCATCTAAATCAGGTGTGGAATCTGTTTCCGGCTTGCTTTCATTCTCCAGCTTTTCTTCTGCTTTCTCTTTTATTATTTCACATACGGTACCAGTTTCTTCTTTCTTTATTATACTTTCCTTAAAATTCTCCGGGCGGATTGTCTGGTCATCCCACTCTGTTCCAAAAAAGCCTCCCGATTCTGTAAGCAAAATCATACCTCCCATTTTTTCCAGAGGAATTCCCGAGCCCCCCATATCCATTCCGTCTGTTTCCACCAGACATTCGATTCTATTTGCCTCCGTTTTGCAGCTGCCCAGCAAAATTCCATTCATCAGTCCCTCTTTTCGCACAAATCCATATACTTTGCACACTTCTCCTGCTGCCAGGTTTCCTACCTGAAGACGTGGTTCAATTGTACACATGTGATTTCTCACTTCCACCTTCATAAAGCCACAATTATCTTCCTTTTTCCCTTTTCGGTATTCATATACATATGCGATAAAACGCCGATATCCCACCAACTGACGCCCTCCCCTTTTTATGCATCTCACTCATTAATGTATATGAAAAAACAGAATTTTCATTCATAAAAACGCATTCTGTTTCACTTGGAACATCTGTTCAAATGAATTAATTTAAATGCCTCTCCCCAAATAAGACCTGGTTAATTTCAATTCTTTTTGAATTTTTTTGAATTTTTTCAATTTTTCTGTTGACAAGCCAGTATATTCTATGTATAATATCACTTGCAGTTGGCGAAGTGTGGCTCAGTTTGGTAGAGCGCTGCGTTCGGGACGCAGAGGTCGTGGGTTCGAATCCCGTCACTTCGACTACTTGGCAGGGGCGCCGAAAGCCTTGAGAAATCAAGGCTTAATAGTGACAAGTAACTATTTTGTCGCAGAGAACGGTGTGACCCGAAG
>NZ_JAJCIA010000071.1 GCF_020554845.1 Blautia faecis
TGTTTACTATACCACTGCCGCAAGGAATCGTCAAGCACTTTTTACAAAAAAGTTTGATTTTTTGTCACTATTTTTTTTGCAAAATTTTATTTCATATCCCAAATGTCATATAAGCCTCCTGTCCAAAACATGAACAAGAGGCTTATTCTATCTTTTTTACAGAATCATTTTAGTTATTTCTAACCTTTCGCTTAACGTACAGTTATTGTCACATACGCTTTCTTTTTTCCTGCTTTCACAGTAATCTTGCATTTTCCTTTATTAACCGCTTTTACCTTTCCTTTTGACGTAACAGTCGCCACTTTCTTATTGGAACTGGTATAAGTGATTTTTTCCATTGAGGTAAAAGGTTGTTTAGTTGGTTTTAAAGTTGTACTTTTGCCTTTTGCAAGTGTAATATTCTTCTTCAAGCCTGTAATTTTAGAAGTTGTAACAGCTTTTTTCTGCACTGTAACTGAAATTGTCTTGCTAATTCCACTCTTTAGCGTTACGGTTATCTTTGCTTTTCCAGCTTTCTTCTGTGCAGTTATTTTTCCTTTTTTAGATACTTTCACAATTTTGGTGTTACTGGATTTCCATGAAGCTACGGAATCTCCTTTTTGAAGCTGAGTGACCTTTAATCCAGAAGTTGCCTGTTTGACCTTTAACCGGACTGATGCAGCATTTAGTTTTAACGTTGGGGAAAGCTTGCTTCCTACCGTCCGCTGTTCTTTCTCTCCACAGTTTGTACAGCTTCTCTCCTGCAGTTCCGGAGAAAATACATCTGCTTCCTGCACTGTTTTCCAGTCGCTCCAGACATGTATTTCCGGCTTCGGTACCGGAGTACTGGTTGGTGCCGGTGTCTGATTATTCTCAGGTGCCTTGCTAGGTTCCGGTGCCGGAGTGCTGCTTGGATTTGGCTTTACGCTTGGTTCCGGTGCCGGAACGCTGCTTGGAACCGGTTCTACGCTTGGTTCTGGTATCGGTGTATTGCTTGGCTCTGGCTCAGATGATTCAGTTTTTACGTGAACCGTAATCTGAACAGCAATATCTTCATTTACTGCTTTTGCAGTTATCACTGTATCGCCATTTTGTTTTCCAACGATCACACCGTCTGCATTTACAGATGCAATTCCCGGATCAGATGAACTCCAGTTCACAGACTTTGCAGATGCATTTTCCGGTAGGATCACAATATCTACACGTTTCTTTTCTCCGGTCTTTATCTGTATCTCTTTTTCTTCTGTCTGAATGCTCTCTACTGAAATGTATTCTTCCGACGGAGTCTGCGCAGTATACTCTTTCTCTGTGTTGTCATCACTCTTCAATACGCATTCTGTTTTCTTACCGGAAGTATCAGGGATTATGATACTATTTCCGCTTTCAACCGGGATGTTATCCACTTCCTGCTGTATGCTGCTTCCGTCTTCTCCAATTACAGAAAGGCTGTAATCCACACTTCCTATATCATTTGCCACGCATTTTAAGGAATAACCGCCATCTTCCGGAACTCGGATTGTTTTTACGTAATCATCAGATATCGGATTGTAGCTGACAGAATAATAAATATCTCCTATGTACCCTTCTGTTTCCTGCCCATCGTATATGGTTGTTACCAGTTTTCCAGACGCATCATAAATTTCCACATCTACAGGGCATGCGATCAGCGATGTTGATATTTTCTTCAAAACTCCCGAGCTATTCAGCCATTTTTCATTTGACTCCAATGTGGCTGAGATCTGCAAAGATACGTCATAAGCTCTTTTCCACTTTGTTCTGGAAAGACTCATCATGGACTGCAGGCTTTTTTCCCCGGTCATCCTTGTTTTCAGCAGCATATAATAGGCATATACTGTTCTTTTTGAGTATTTCGCTTTTTCATCAGCATTGCCTGTCAGATATTTATACCGGCAGTCTGTCATCCATTTTCCGATATAGCTTCCAATATATGCTGCGCAGCGCATGTTGTCTTTCTGCTTCTGAATGTCTTTGATATTAAACAGTATATTGGAAAGTCCTACGGAAAATTTGAAACTGGTATTAACCAGAGCTACCCAGGGTAGTTTGGTGACCAGTGAATCAAGTGCTACGTCAATCGCGATATCCGCTGTTTCACCTTTTATGTCATCCAGTGCATATGAAATTGCGGATAACGCACCTCCGTTGATTACAGTATACAAATCCCCTGCCGCCTGGCTGACAGCCAGGAATGTACAATTATCCCTGATATAGGCAAGCATTTCCGCATACATTTCATCTGACAGCTTTAACCGTTCCACATTATAGACTGCTTTAATTGTTTTTTCTGTTATGGACAAAAGCTTCAATCCTGTGCCCATCCATTCAAGACCTTTTGAAAGTGATCCTGCCAGCTCCTTTGATCTGCTAAAGCTTTCAATGCATTTGATTGCATTGGAGTCTGCCTTCCAGCCATAAACTGATTGTAAATACTGGGACAGCGAAGAATATTCTCCACTGAGCAGGTAATTTTTCACGATATCCTTCTGGCTCAGTTCTGAAAGCTGGTTCATTTCTTCACTGTTCAGGCCAAAGGCCATGGCATAAGCCCAGTTAGACTGTTTCAGGGTTTTGACATATATATCGGCATATTTTTTTGCAGCTTCAGCGTCAGCCAGCTCCTGTGTTTTTTTACTCTGTTCTTCCAGAAGTGCGATCAGTATGTCTCTTGCCTGTTCTCTTGATGTCGAACAGGTAAATATTTCTCTCCATCCATCGGTACCTCTGAACAGCATATTGGACCAGGCTTCTGTCAGGCGTTCACCAAAATCAGTGTCAAAGGTGGCTACTGCCATGGAGTTGGTAAAGTTTTTGTCTTTTACCAGATAATTCATTGCGTTGCTTGTTCCCTGATCCAGCAGCCATTGGTCTATTTGTCCGGAATAGTCGTACTCACAGTTACCAATCGCCTCTCCCAGGGAAACAAATGGGATTCCATTTTCCAGGGCGTAGATTTCGGCGTAAGAGCCGGAATAGCCGTAGATTTTTATGGATTTGCAATTGTAGAAGGCATAGGTTCCGATTGCGGTTACGCTTTCTGGGATTTCTACGTAGGAAAGTGTTGTATTCTCTGAATTATTATAACAGAAATAATCTGGAATTCTTGTAATTCCTTCTGCAAATACAATCCTTTCAAGTGCCTCTGCCCGGTCAGTTACGCCTCCATAAACATCTCCTCCTGACTCTACCGTACTTGGTATTGTAAGGCTTGTCACCGCTGTACCTG
>NZ_JAJCIA010000072.1 GCF_020554845.1 Blautia faecis
ACCGTCAGCTAACAGTTGATAAGTAAATTAGTTCCTTATCACTGTTAAGCCAAGGCTTTCCGGGGTTTTCTTATACCTAAATGGGCTGATATAGTTTGACCTAACGAGAGCCGTTTTCACCCAATTTTTAGTGGTTAAATATAGGACAACCGGCAAAAAAGGGGTCAAAAAACGGTCTTAGTGGTTAAAAAATAGGACAAAAGATTCCGGCATTAGAAAGGGCCGTCACTTTATGATTTTGAAGTGGCGGCTTTTTCTATTTCCAGAAGCAACAGCAACAATTAGAAATGAGGTGAAGTCAATGAACACGCAAATCATTGCCATTGCCAACCAGAAAGGCGGCGTTGGTTATGAAAAGTAAGTTATTATGCAAAGTGGAGCCCACACTTTGTTGATTATATAAAGTGTACGTCCTATTTCCCAGATATGCAAAGATACGGTACAGCACATCAGTATTGAAACAAGAAAAATTGAATACTTCATAGACTACGGAACGCACAATATCAGCGTTCCTTTTCAAAACCTATTATTGAACGATATGCTTTCTCAAAAATTTCATCACATTTATGTGAATTTTGTATTCCTTTAAAATAAAAACATCGTTTTCTTCTTGCTCGCAATGAAACATTTCAGCTCTAAGACAAATTGCCTTGTAAAAATGAAAGAAACGGCATAGCCGAAGCTATACCGTTTTTTCATCTTAGAATATTTTCTTAACTGGACACCCCGAATGACCTGCTTTTCATTTTACTCGGTACGAACGGTAATATATTTTTGATGTTTACTTTTCGGTTTATCTGGAAGTGTCATTTTGAGTGTTCCATTGTTCAATAGCGGACGCAGATATTTTTGTGTAAAGTTTTTTGTGTTTTTGTATCCACAGTGTTCTGCGATTTCTAATTTTGAATGTGGTTCTATGCAAAATGCAAGGATTTTATCATGGGTTGCATCATGGGTTGCATCATGGGTTGTATCATAGGTTGCGTCATAGGTCTTATCATGGGTCGTTTCTATGATAGAAGGACTATGATGGTAATTTACATTTTTCAAGATAACTTTAAAATCTGTCGCTGTTGAGGAAAATTCGGGCTTATATGCCTCTGTGTATCCAGGCAGCTTTTCAGTTTCACTGACGATTTTGCGCAGACCACTTCCACGGCGTTCCATGTACTTCATGCGGTGGAACAGGTCAGCGATCACAGGGTTTCGTCGCATCGAACGAATACTGTAAATATCGTATTCCTGAATTGAGCCGCCGCCAAACATACCGCCAGGAGATGTGATTTCCACCCGATCATCAAACATATCAATATGGATTTCACTGCCAAGCACAATATAATCACGATGGATAAGCGCATTGACAAGAGCCTCTGTCACAGCTCGTTCAGCATAATCCGGCTTGTCTACACGATACTGTGCCTCTTTGACAAAACGGACTTTGGAATTATTGCGAATAAATTCACTGCCGCTTTTCAGTAGATAAATCAGATTCCCTTCGTATTCTTTATCGTCCAGCGCATCATCAAAGATAGAGCCTTTTTCCAAGCCATTCCACCGGGTACAGAACATACGGGAGTTATAAACTGTGTGCTGATCGGTCATGAGCTTTCCGGCATTGGTCAGGAACCCATTTTTGTCAGCCAAACCGAAGGAGACATAATCGGATGGCTCGAAGCGGAGGCCGGTTCGTTCCAGATAGGTTGCCTCCAGGAGTGTGAAGCTGTAATCCTTTTTCACAGCTTCTGTTGTTAAGGTGTCAAAGGACTGATTGGTTCCCTTTAAGATCAGTTCATTCACAATGTAATCCGGTGCAATTACGCTTTCATTTCCAACACGGATGTATGCTTCCATTACTCCGTCTGCCTTGTAATAGTATGGGGTGCTGCGGCCAGGAGAAACCTCCAGAGCCAACAGGTTTTTACCATCTTCCTGCAATGGCTTTAAGATAAACTGCGGTAATGGTGTGATACGTTCTTTGATTAAGCGGCTGATCGCTTCAGCATCCTTTTGAACATCTGACAAGCCGATAGGCTCCCGGTTATCAGAGACTCCGAAAAACAGAGTGCCGCCGATCCCATTGGAAAAGGCACTGACACTTTTTAACCAGCTTTTTGGCTTTTTTGTTTCGAGAGCAACTTTGAAATCACATTCTGTTGCTTCAGCAATGAGCTGTTCTATCATAGAAATCCCTCCTTTGAGGTTGTAGAATGTTCTTTTTTATTATACCCAGCGGAGAAAGTTATTGCAACGATAGAAGCAAAGAGTTCAGCGAAAACAAAAATATTTATGAGAGGAGGATCTTCTATTATGGCAACTACAAGAATCATGCCGCTTCATGTTGGCAAGGGTCGCACAGAAAGTCGGGAAATCAGTGACATCATCGACTATGTAGCAAATCCACAGAAAACAGATAACGGCAAGCTCATTACCGGCTATGCGTGTGACAGCCGGACTGCGGATGCAGAGTTCCTTCTGGCAAAGCGGCAGTACATTGCCGCTACCGGACGAATGCGCGGTGCAGATGATGTGATTGCCTATCATGTGCGCCAGTCCTTCCGCCCCGGCGAGATTACTCAGGAAGAAGCTAACCGGCTGGGTGTGGAATTTGCCAAGCGATTTACCAAAGGCAATTATGCCTTTGTGGTCTGCACTCACATAGACAAGTCGCACATTCATAATCACATTATCTGGTCATCGGTCAGCTTAGAATATGACCGGAAATTCCGAAACTTTTGGGGCAGTACTAGTATAGTATCCATCTAGTAATAATAGTTTACAGTTACTTGCTTTTTTGCTA
>NZ_JAJCIA010000073.1 GCF_020554845.1 Blautia faecis
TACACATTGTCCAAATGCGTCCGCATTGAAGAACTTTTAATCAACTAAATAGCAAATTAAAATAAAGGATAACGCTATATGGATATTAGAATTGAAAAAACCAGACAGAGTATTATAAATGCTTTTATAGAGTTGCGTTCTCATAAGGAGCTGGAGAGGATTACGATTAAGGAGTTGTGTGAGAAAGCGCAGATCAATAAATCTACATTTTATGCACATTATCAGGATATTTATCATCTCTCGGATACATTGGAAACGGAAGTTGTGGTATCAATTATGGAGAATCTCACTCATCCGGAGAGAGTACTGGACGATACTGCTTTTTTTTCCAGGGAACTGTTTATGGGGTTTCTGGCAAAGGATTCGCTGATTGGAATTTTGTTTTCGGGAAGCAGGAGTAAATGCCTGGTGCAGAAAATTGAAGCAGCTTTAAAGGAGCTGGTGTTTGGAGCTTACCCTCAATATCGGGATGACAAGGACATTAATATTATGCTCACTTACATTCTATATGGATGTTATTATGCGTTTTATGAAAACCGAAAATATGGAGATGTGCCAGTGCTTTCCAGTATTACAGAACTTACAGGCAAGACGGCGCAGGCAGCATTAAAAATGATAAAAAAATAAAAGCACCTCAATGCACGCAACATTAAATATGATAAAAACTAAAAGCACCCTCGAAGTGTGCAACTTTGCAACTACTAAACAGTTACCTATTTTCATCGCAGGAGGTCAATAAATTGACAACAAACAATTCGAATATACAAGAAATAAATTCTGGTACTCCACCAGTATCTCCCTTACAAATTTTAAAAACTTACTTCGGATATGATTCCTTCCGGGAAGGACAAGGAGAAATTATAGATACCATTTTAAGTGGAAGAGATGCTCTGGCAATTATGCCGACAGGGGCCGGAAAATCCCTTTGTTATCAAGTTCCAGCGCTGCTTTTGCCAGGAATTACATTGGTGGTTTCACCGCTGATCTCACTTATGCAGGATCAGGTGAAATCTCTGAATGAAGCAGGAATTCACGCGGCTTATATTAATTCCTCACTGACTGAGGGACAGATTAATAAGGCTCTTTCTTTCGCTGCGCGAGGTGTCTATAAGATTATTTACGTAGCACCAGAACGACTGGAAACAGCTTCATTTCTAAGCTTCGCGCTACATACTCCTATCTCCATGGTAACTGTAGACGAGGCCCACTGTATCTCCCAATGGGGACAGGATTTCCGTCCAAGTTACTTAAAAATCATAGATTTTGTGGAACAGCTGCCTGGCAATCCGATCATCAGTGCCTTCACTGCCACCGCAACAGAAGTGGTAAAAAATGACATTGCAAGGATCCTGAAACTGAAGAATCCCAACGTTGTTGTCACTGGTTTTGACAGAGAAAATCTCTATTATCAAGTGGAACATCTCACTGGAAAGCAGAAGGACATCTTTATCCAAAATTACATAGAAACCCACCCAAACGAAAGTGGAATCATCTACTGTGCCACCAGAAAAAACGTGGATACTTTGTATGAGAAATTATTGAAACAAGGCGTCTCTGTAACCCGTTACCACGCTGGAATGAGCAACGATATCCGCAAAAAAAGTCAGGATGATTTCATCTATGACCGCGCTCAGGTTGTGATTGCCACCAATGCTTTTGGCATGGGAATCGACAAATCCAATGTGCGTTTCGTCATCCACTACAACATGCCTCAGAGCATGGAAAACTATTACCAGGAAGCTGGCCGCGCAGGACGTGATGGTGAACCTGCAAAATGTATCCTTCTCTTTTCCACTCAGGATGTGATGATCAGCAAACTCCTTCTTGGAAGCAAAGACTTCGAAGGTATGGATTTTCAGGAAATTGAACAGGTAAAACATCAGGATTCCCGCCGTCTCCAGCTTATGGAAGGCTACTGTATGACCACCTCCTGTCTGCGCAATTACATCCTGAAATACTTCGGAGAAACCACACATCAGCCTTGTGATAATTGCGGCAACTGCCACCAGGAATTTGAAGAACTGGATATGACCCTGGATGCCAAATGGGTAGTCGGCTGCATCACCGAAATGCGCGGCCGCTATGGCCAGGCTCTTGTAATCGGCACCCTCCTGGGCTCAAAAAAAGCCCGTCTGAAGGACATTGGCGCCACCTCCTACAACTGCTATGGTCAGTTAGAGAACCGCACTGAAGCCGATCTCCGGCTCCTTATTAGCCAGATGATCCGTATGGGTTATATCACCCAGACAGAAGGAGAATACAGTGTTTTAAAAGCAGGAAATATTGCAGATTTACAAAATAAAAATACAAAGATCATAATAAAGAAATTCAAAGAAAAAGAGAAAATATCAACCACAAAGAAACACAAAACTCCATTCAAAAAGGACAGTTTTTCCGCTTCCACCGAAAGCTCATCCACTGATTCCACCGCCACAAACTCCAGCCACAATTCTGCCCTTTTTGAAGCCTTACGTCAGCTCCGTCTCCAGATTGCCAAGGAAGAATCTGTCCCTCCCTACATCGTCTTCACCGACAGAACCCTTATCGATATGTGCAGTAAACTTCCTCAGAATGAGGATGAAATGCTCAATGTATCCGGTGTAGGACAAAACAAACTTAAGAAATACGGCCAACGATTTTTACAGGAAATTTCCGCATTTCAGTCTGCTGATCACTAGACATCATTGCTATTTAGTTGATTAAAAGTTCTTTAATGCGGACGCATTTGGACAATGTGTATTAC
>NZ_JAJCIA010000074.1 GCF_020554845.1 Blautia faecis
AGCAGTTAGTTCGCTGGAGCGTTGCGCCGGCGAGTGAGCAATCACCATTGTCCGAGTGCGTCCGCCTTGAACAACTTTCAACACACTAAATAGGTTATAAAGAAATCCGACACATTTCAAAAAACGTTGGAAATCCAACTAATGTCGTTTTTCGTCGGTAGCAATTTTTCATTTACACAATTATACTTATTATACAGAGAAAAACAACTACTGTCTAATATCTTTTTATAATGAATGGGAGAGCAAAAACATGGATTTTTACAACTTTTATACAGGAAAAGAATTTGAAGCATATCAGTACCTTGGTGCTCACGTATGGGATGGCGGAACCACCTTCCGTACATTTGCCCCGGCAGCGCAGCGAGTATCTGTAATTGGTGAGTTCAACGGCTGGACAGAGACTCCTATGAACCGCGTTCATGATGGCAATTTCTGGGAATGCACCATGAATAATGTAGGCTCTGACCTGATGTATAAATACAGAATTTACCGTCAGGACGGCTCCTTCGTGGACCATGCAGACCCCTATGCTTTTTATAGCGAGATGCGTCCAGGCACTGCTTCAAAGACCTATGCTCTTGGCGGTTATGAATTTGGCGACAGCAAATGGCTGAAAAACCGCAAAGCAAGCTACGACAAACCAGTAAACATTTATGAAATGCATTTTGGCTCCTGGAAAAAACGAGGCGAAGGACAGGAAGACTGGTACACCTATGAGGAACTGGCACCGATCCTTATCACCTATTTGAAGGAACACGGCTATAATTATGTGGAGATCATGCCTCTCTGTGAGTACCCATGCGACGAATCCTGGGGATATCAGGATACAGGATATTTCAGTCCAACCTCCCGCTATGGCAAGCCGGAAGAATTGAAAGCATTTGTAGACCAGTGCCACCAGGCTGGAATTGGGGTCATTCTGGATTTTGTTCCAGTGCATTTTGCAGTGAATGATTATGCGTTGGCAGAATATGACGGAACAGCCCTTTATGAATATCCAAACATGGCAGTTGGCCGCAACGAATGGGGAAGCTGCAATTTTATGCATTCCAGAGGAGAAGTTTGCAGTTTTCTGCAGTCCTCTGCCTATTACTGGATGAATGAATTCCATTTCGATGGCCTTCGCATGGACGCAGTAGGAAATCTGATTTACTGGCAGGGGGACGCAAGCCGTGGAGAAAACCTGGCAGCTCTGAAATTTATCCGTACCATGAATCAGGGCTTAAAGGAAAGAATCCCTGACTGCCTCCTTTTTGCCGAGGATTCCACTCCATATCAGGGTGTGACAAAGCCGGTATGGGAGGGCGGACTTGGATTTGATTACAAATGGGATCTTGGATGGATGCATGATACTCTGTCTTATTTTCAGGCAGATGCAAAAGAAAGACAGGAAAAATATCACAAGCTGACATTCTCTATGATGTATTTTTACAATGAGCGCTATATCCTGCCGCTGTCCCATGATGAGGTTGTCCACGGAAAGGCAACCATCGCCCAGAAGATGAACGGTGGTTATGATGGGAAATTTCCACAGGCAAGAGCTTTCTATATGTATATGTATGCGCACCCGGGTGCAAAGCTGAATTTCATGGGAAATGAGCTGGCACAGCTGAAAGAATGGTGCGAAAAGGATGAGTTGGACTGGATTTTGCTGAAATTCCCTGTTCATGAAGCATTTCATAAATTCATGGCAGATCTGAACCAATGCTATCTGAAGAACAGTGCTTTTTCCCAGAGAGATTTCAGCCAGGATGGTTTCTCATGGGTGGATTGCCATCAGGAGCAGAAGTGCATGTATCTGTTTGAAAGAATCAGTGGGGATCAGAAAATTTTGGCTGTGTTCAATTTCTCCGACGAAATCCAGGAATACACTTTGGAAAAAGATTATGCCGGATATGAGCTTCTCCTTGCAAGTGATATGGTGAAATATGGCGGTAAAAAGCGCTACACGAAAAAAGAAAAGGTAATTACAGGCGGAAAAGCAGTATTTAAAATGGGACCATTTTCTGCCAGATATTATCTGGTGAAATAAGGAAAAGTATATAAATAAAAAAGACCTGTATCCGGATAAAATTCTACAATGATGGAACCTTGTCATTGGTTTTATCTGGAGTACAGGTCTTTATGATTGCTGCGTACAGCAGTCAATGAGCTTCTGTAATTGTAGGAAAATGCAATGCAAAAACGCAATGCGTATAATTTATTTACCAGGAGAGAGATGCTCCTTGATAGCGGTAAAACTCTCTGGACTGATGACATGCTCGATACGGCATGCATCGGAGGTTGCAGTTTCCGGATCAACACCCAGACTGATCAGCCAGGAGGACAAAAATTCATGTCGCTCATAAATCATATCTGCAATCTTCTGTCCGGATTCGGTAAGATAAATATATCCTTCTGGAGTGACAGTGATATGGTTCTTTTCACGAAGGTTCTTCATAGCAACACTGACACTTGATTTCTTAAATCCAAGCTCATCAGCAATATCAACGGAACGCACAACAGGTTTCTTTTTGCTGAGAATAAGAATGGTTTCCAGATAGTTCTCAGCGGATTCATTAGATTTCACGATAGATCACCTCAATTTTTTGCGTGTGTAGCAGTACACGTATATTACCTATAGAATACCATAGTTTACCGATTAGGGCAATTATTTTTTGCAGAAGAAAAAGCGTAGTATGAACCATTTATGATAATGTCCTAATATACCACAAAGGAAAATGTCCCAATGT
>NZ_JAJCIA010000075.1 GCF_020554845.1 Blautia faecis
GCTTTTCCGGGTAGTGCTTCACTTGCTGGTCGTATTCACAGAACAGCTTTTCGCCGCTCTGGTAAGCAGCGGCGGCAATCGCAGACTGCTGTTGGCTGCGCTGCACAATAGAAATTTCGTTGTGCGGACAGGGCATTTCGTGTCACTCCTTTCTGTGATTGGCGGATGGGGTGGCGTTTTGCCACCTCATTTTGGGCAGAAAAAAAGCAGGCAACCTTTTTCAGATTTCCTGCTTGGTGTGCCGCTGTGTGGGCGGCGGGTATTTAGTTGTAAGAGTTTGGGGTTACTTTTTGACTTCCCTTGTGATTTCAGTTGTCTCTAACTGTACCCGATAAGTGCTTTCTTCTCCGTTCAAATTGGTTGTTTTCAATTCAAACCACAAATTATCAGTCAACTTATCAGCGTCACTATCTCTGAGAATGTCACCAGAAATTTGTCCAACATTTCCAGAAACATCTATTGTCTCACCTGTCTGATCATCAACACCATTAGAAAGCAGAGTTTCTTTTTCGCTTCCATTGATATAAATGGTCGTTGAGTATGTGGTAATATTAGCAAAATCGTCTGACATCACTTTCAAATCACCACCATAGCAAATTTCATCTTTGCCATCTAAAATAATTACACCATTTGACACAGAAATATATTCATTTTCTCCGCTAAATGAATATACCTTTAAGGACTGTTCTTCATTGCTTTCGGAGGAAGTGTTGCACCCTGCAAGCAGAACCGTACAAGCAAGCAACGATAGCATAACTGCCATTATCTTTTTCATAATATCACCATCCCATCAAATTTCAATTTTTCAGTTCTACAAGTTGGAAGTTGTCGCTATGAAATTTCTTTTTCATCATCTCTTGGTGATCGGACATAACATAACATTTCTTTTTCACAAGCACCAAATTTTGAGAAATTGAATTTCGCTTCTTTTAGTGTTATTCCATGATTAGAGTCGCTTGGTTCGTTATCAGAAGCAATAAACGGGTCATTCTCCCAAAAACAAACGGGGCAAATATACCCACAATCTTCATTTGCCGGAACATTATAGGTAAAATATCCGCAGCAAGGACATTGGTATTTTTTCATATAAACCTCCCGTTTAATCCTTGACCTCAAATTCCTGATTTATTGCTGACTTCATTATACTTTATTGCCTATCGAAAAGATAGCATATTTTATGAAACTTGTCGGCTGGGAACAGCTTGCAGCGCAAGGTGTCCCCAGATGGCAAGTCCACAAAAGGGTAGCTGGCGGCAGCCAGCGCAGGGGAAGCGTAGCGTCCCCTGTTTGATTTGGAGCAGACCATGACTGCGGAAAATCACAGCCCTCCGGCGAGGAGCCTTCGGAGAACGCAATGCACCAACTTCTGGGTGGTGTATAATTGCGCCCTTAGTAAACTAAGGGGTTTCCGGCTTCTCCCGTTCCAGCAGTTTTTTCAATATATCTTGCGTGTCCTGCCTGTGAAAAATGAGTTTCAGCAACAGCATGACATCATCGTCCGTCAGGCGTTCCGGCTCTTGCAGAAAACTTTCCAGCATACCGCCACGAGTACAGAGCCGGTGCGTCCGTTCCTTTCGGGTAAGCTGCTTCAACTGGTGCTGCAATGCCTTTTCATCATTGATTGCTTTCCGCAGTTTCTTTTCGCTTTTCTCCAACTCCCGGTTGAGCTTTCCCAGCTTTGAGGTATCAGGCAAGGGTAGCGCCCTCCTTTCCCGGTATCAGCACATAAATCCTGTTCGGTTCTCCCACGCCCTGACGCACCCGCATGATAAGTCCGGCGGTTTCCAGTTCATTCAAAGAACGCTTGACCGTCATGAGGCTGCGGGACAGGACTGCGGCAATGGCTGTGATAGGGAAGCAGACAAAAAGAATCCCGTTCTCGTCCGCCTGCCCTCTGAAAAGCATAGCGTCCAACATCCGGCAGTACATGACCTTTGCGGTGCTGCTGACTGGAAATCCTGTCAACGCTCTGGGAAAGGGCATACAGGGCGGCAAGGGTGTGTCTATCGTCATAAATTCAAAATTCATTCGGTGTGTGCCTCCTTTTTCTTTGCTCGTTTGGATAAATAACGGGGGCAGTCAATCACAACCGCCCGGAAGCTCTGCCTGCACCCATGCTGGCATTTCCGGCATAATTCGTTGTAAGTGACACGCCCCCGGTCATTGAGGTAAAAGGAAAGCTCATGCTTCCGCTTTTTGCTCATTCTCGGCATGTTACGTTTCCTCCCGTTTTCGTGTATGGTTTCGGGGCGATTTTCGGCAAAATTACAGCCATAGAGCCGCTTAAAATCTCCCGAAGTCTCAGCGATAGGGTAGACTATCTCCCTATCAAATTGTCGTGTTTCGGTATCATTTCGGTGTCAGTTCGCCAGTTCTCCCCGGTGTCG
>NZ_JAJCIA010000076.1 GCF_020554845.1 Blautia faecis
CTGTATTTACTGGGTTTGACGGGTGTTTTATATCCATTTAGCTGCAAAAGTCAGGGTCTTTCGCAACTGTTAGAATATGAAAAGAGTATGCGAACTACGGCATTTTTGCCATTTATTCCGTACAAAAAATAAGATAAAAAAGTAGAAATGATGTAGAATATTTTTCAATAAAATTTGTACTAAAACAGAACATAAAAATTCCCACGAGAAACAATGCTGCTTTTCTGTTTCTCGTGGGGAAATAGTTATACAAAATCAAAACTCAATTGCGTATATTCTTCTATATCTGCAATTTCACATAAATAGTTCTCTAAATCCTCATTGGTTTTAATCACTGCTGCCTGATATAAATTCTCCAAAACATTATTTCCTGTAGAATATTTCAACAAACCGTGATAATAACAAGCCAGGCGGCGATTCTGTTTTTTTGCATACTCTGCAGTATGCATAGTACCACTTTTTTCCATAGCTTCTACTACCAGAACCCCCTGAGACATGCCACTTTGAAGTCGGTCGCGCTGCACGAAACGATATTTCTCAGGTCTTGTTCCTTCGGGATATTCGCTAATAAGACATCCGCCCTGCTTTAAAACTTCTTCTGCAATCCATTGATTAGATTTCGGATATATTTCATTTATTCCGCAAGGAAGAACCACTGCGCATTTCCCCCCTGCTGCCAGAGCCCCCTTTAGAGCTTCTGCATCACAGCCAAGTGCAAGACCATTTACAAGATTAAAACCATTTTTGCCTATAATACTGCCCGCATTATAAGCCAACTTAGCACCTACAGCCGATATCTTACGTGATCCTACAACCGCAATACTTTTATGCTCATTCAAAATATCAATATTTCCTCTATAGTACAAAACCTCTGGCCGGTCTTTTATTTTTTTCAAATCATGTGGATAATTTGTTTCATCAACTCGACAGATTTTTATTTCCTGCCATAGTGTTGTTTTCTTTTCTTCCATAAGCTTTTCCATTTTATATTGCCTTACCCAATGCAAACATTTCTACATTAGCGGCTCCACGATTTAATAAAATTTCTTTGCAGACATACAGAGAGTTTCCAGTTGTAGTTACGTCATCCATCAATAATACAATGTCTGCGCTTATGTCTATATCCTCTACCGTATCAATAGACTGCATATGAACTGACAGATTCCTGCTTCCTCCTGTTGCAAGCTTGTTGATTGAATGGCTTCTTCTTAAAAAATATACTTTATTATCCCTTCCATTGGCAGCAAGCATTTCTCCTAGTTTTCCAATTCCGGATTCTCTTTTTTTCCGCATTACTGGAAGGTACCACACAAATAGTTACTCCGGGGCATATCTCACAATCCAGTAAATTGTAAAAATATTTAATCGCCGATGGTTTCTTATCCTTCAAATCCAATATTTTCCCGCTAAACACATCAAACAATGGATTCTTTATCTTTCGTTCTCTGTCCAGCCAATATTTATGATAGTTACTGTAAACTACAATTTCACCAGTTCCGTTCCATGCTTCATTTACAAACACCATGTTTATAGCCTCCTTCGAACAAATGTTTTCTTTATTTTATCAGATTGCTACTCACATTTCAACCGGATGATCATTATATTTCTCAAACTCCTTTTCCATCTTTTCCAGTATATTGGAGTATTGAAGGAGTTCGGCCACACGTTGTTCTTTGTTGTCGTATTGTTTCTTGTAGGAGACGCGGTGTTCCATGGCGGCCCAGAAGTCCATGGAGATGGTTCGCAGCTGGATTTCTACCGGATAGTATTCGTTTGCA
Source organism: Blautia faecis (assembly GCF_020554845.1). Lineage (GTDB taxonomy): Bacteria > Bacillota > Clostridia > Lachnospirales > Lachnospiraceae > Blautia_A > Blautia_A faecis. The sequence goes on from NZ_JAJCIA010000076.1 coordinate 1,779, forward strand.
TCCAGACAGCAGACATTTACGCCGAGAATGACATGATGGCTGCGATAACCGTTGGGCTTGGGGTTCTCAATATAGTTTCTCTCACGGATGAAAATAAGGTCGGGCTGCTTCTTTAACATGTTTACCAGATTATTCACATCCCCAACAAAATAGCAGATAATACGCACCCCCGCAATATCCTGCAACTGATCCTTGGCATTTTCCAAGGTTGGCTCGAAGCCATGACGCACCAGTTTTTCCTCAATGCTGTCCTTCTTTTTGATCCGGTACTGTATGTTATGAACGGGTTTCCCCGTCTTTGTTTTATAAATAGAGTGGTTCAGCACTTCCAGACGTGTCAGCAATAGCTTCATCGCATCCTCATACGGCTGAATAAGCTCATAATACTCCTTGTCAGTCATAAGTAAAAACCCTCCTTCTCGTTTCCCATGGTACTATATAAATGTGTTCATTTGGTGAGAACGAAATAAACAGAAAATAAATGTTACTGTTCACTGGTAACGTTCCGCGAGGCGTTTTTTGTGAACAAAGTTCAC
>NZ_JAJCIA010000077.1 GCF_020554845.1 Blautia faecis
TTTTAGGACGATAAGCGGGAATCCTCGGCAATTCAATTACCGAGATGAAAGCGTAGAATTGTGCATATCTGCACATTGAAATAATATAATAATCTCTTTACTCTTTGATATTAAGCTCTTTGATATTAATGCCGTAACCGGCATACAACAAGTCGAAAATATGTTCGGTTTTCATTGCATGTTTCAATTCATTATGTTATACTATATGTATGAAAGAAAATCTAATACATTATAGAACTTGTGTATGTAATATTAACTACCATATGGTATGGTCGGTGAAATACCGACGGAAGATATTAACCCCAGATATTGAGGAATACCTTCAGGAACTGGTGCAGCAGATTGCTGAGGATAAGGGCTTTACTGTTCATTTATTTGAATGTGGTGAAGGAGACCATGTCCATTGCTTTGTATCAGCTCCACCAAAGCTGTCTATAACAGCAATTGTCAAGTATCTGAAAGGGATCACCGGCAGAAAATTATTCGAACGTTTTCCGGAAATAAGAAACCAGCTGTGGAAGGGAGAGCTATGGAATCATTCCTATTATGTGGAAACAATCGGGTCTGTATCTGAAGAAAATATCCGCCGTTATATTGAACATCAGAGCAAATCGTATTAAATCAAGGTGAAGGGTAAATTTTTATCTGCATAGCTGCTGGAAGGGGGAAAGAGGAATGCTGCTGTCACACAGGACATCTGTAAAAATCCGGCCGGAATATTCCAACATTATAGGACATATGTGTTATGCAGCTTCCAAACTCTGGAATGTCTGCAACTATGAACGCCATCATTATAAAGAACTGGGACTGGAAAAGTATCCTGACTGGTATTATCAGAAAAAAGCACATAAAGAAAATCTGTGGTATAAACAGCTTCCGTCACAGACAGCGCAGGAGACCTGCAAGCAGCTGGACAAGGCATGGAAATCTTTTTATGTCCTGAAAAAGACCGGAGGAATCAAAGCTCCAAATCCGCCCCGTTTTAAACAGGACAATATCCCGGTTACATACATGCAGATGGGGATCCGGCATGAGAAAGGTTCAGATCAATTGCGTCTGTCGCTGCCAAAAGATCTGAAAAGCTATATGGAAGAAACATACGGGATCCATGAAAAATTTCTATATCTTGAAAATAAGATTTTCAGGGACATGGATCATATAAAACAGCTGCGGATCTATCCGCCGGAAAATGGAACATGTGACCTTATTGTTATCTATGAGATTGAAGAGCCGGAACAGCTTTCTCAGAATGGACATTATTTATCTGTTGATCTTGGGCTTCATAATCTGATGACCTGTTATGATTCCGGAAATGGCCGGACTTTTATCCTGGGAAGGAAATATCTTTCGTTGGAAAGATATTTTCATAAAGAGATTGCCAGAGTACAGTCTGTATGGTATGCACAGCAGTCGGAAAGAGGGATAAAATATCCAAGATCATCGAAACATATCCAGAGGCTTTACAGGAAAAAGCAGAATGCAGTGAAGGATTATCTTCATAAAGTGACCAGATGGATTGCAGAATACTGCAGAAAAGAAGACATCCGCTGTGTGGTTGTGGGAGACATCCGAAACATCCGCAAAGAAAATGATATGGGGCATAAGACCAACCAGAAGTTACACGAACTGCCATATAACAAGCTGTATATCATGCTGGAATATAAGCTGAAACTGTATGGAATACAATTGATAAAACGGGAAGAAAACTATACCAGCCAGTGCAGTCCGTTAGCACCAGAAGTATCAAAAAGATATGCAGAAGCATCAAACCGAAAAGAACGGGGCATATATATAACCAACGGAGTAAGATATAATGCCGATGCAGTAGGAGCATTTAATATCCTGCGGAAATATCTTTCCGTATCCGGAAAGCAGAAGGAACTGTCCGTAACCGGACTAAAAAATCCAGAAATAATAAAAGTAGCTGTATAGCCGAAAGGCAAGCAGTATTGGTGTCATGGACGCACCCTGAAAAAAGGCGGTATCCCGCCAGATTTCAGATACTCTGGTAACTTAGTTGCCGAGTAGTTCACGAG
>NZ_JAJCIA010000078.1 GCF_020554845.1 Blautia faecis
ATATCTAAAGGTAAGCGACAAAAATACCTACATTTCATTTTGGAGTGTAGGTATTTTTATGCACACCATTTCTCTTTATATTTTTTAATTCGTTTGTTTTCTGGAATAGGATATTCTACTGGTATGTCAGATTTCAGTGCTTCTTGACGTACTTCTAGGGGTGTTTTGCAGCAATACCTATCCTGTGGACGTTCTTCACTATAAAATCTTATATAATCCTTTATTGCAAATCTTAATGAGGATTCATCAGTTATTTCGTACATCTGATACATTTCTGCTTTGATAATTCCCCAGAAACCTTCTGTTGGTCCATTATCAATACAATGTCCAACCCGAGACATGGATTGTCTCATTTCTTGTTTTACAAGTTTCTTTTTAAACATTTTGCTGGTATACTGGAATCCCCGATCTGAATGAAAAATCGGCTTTGCACAGGGGTTCAACGCAATTGCCTTATCAAAAGTTTTAAATACTAATTTATTATCATTTCTGGCACTAACAGCATATGACACAGGATATCTATCATACAGATCTATAATGGCACTTAAATACAACTTCTTTTTTTTACCTGGCACTTTAAATTCAGTCACATCAGTAGCCCATTTTTGATTGGGTGCAGTTGCGTAAAAATCTCTTTGTAATATATTTTGTGTTGTTTCATCTGCATTGGCATTCCTATATTTTTTCTTCTTTTTTCGTATAACGGAATGGATTCCCAGTTTTTTCATAATTCTGTGAACTCTATTTTTGCTGTACTTTGTTTGATTAAAATGATTGATCCAAGAAGTCATTCTCCGATACCCTAAGATATGACTAAAGCGTTCATCATACTCCTTAATGAGCTCTGCAAGTTTGATGTTTTCCATTTCATCCTCAGGTGTTTCACGGTGTAGCCATTTATAATAAGCAGCTCTTGCGACCTCCAAATGTTTACACATCCATCCAATACTCCAGTTTTTCTCTGTATGAAAATATTCTATCGCAAGATATTTTGATTCATGACGAACCTTACCCAGCCTCACATCCTTTCGAAGTCTTTCACTTTTTTTAACAATTCAACAACCATATCCTTTTCTTCCAGCTGACGCTTTAGTCGTAAGTTTTCACGTCTCAAACGTTCTAATTCATCTACTTCATCATCTGTTTTACGTTGACCGCGTCTGTCAGTTAATCCGGATTCCCCATCACTATCATATTTCTTTACCCAAGAATAGACCTGACCGTAAGAAACATTGAATTTTGTAGCTGTATTCTTATAGTCACGATTATGGTTGATGCAATAATTAACGATTTCTTTTCGTTCCTCAAGTGTTGTTTTTCTTCGTGCCTCTGCCATATAGACCTCCCGTTTTGGATTATAATCCTTGAACTCTCTATTGGCATTATACACCTTAATCCAACTTCGCAAAACAGAACGACTAGATATTGCATATTTAGCGATGATATCGTCAACAGTCCCTTCTCCATTTAGAACTGCTTCTACGCATCGGAGTTTAAACTCCTTTGAATAAGTTCTATTTCTATTCGATGGATGACAAAATGCAGCTATCCCATGAATTTGATATTCATTAATCCATCCTTTTAGTGTTGAATATCCTATACTGTATTTATCAGCAAGGAACTGAATAGAACCTATACCATCCAGATATTCCTGCGATACTTTAGCTCTAAACTCAGGTGAATGTTTTGATTTTGGCAT
>NZ_JAJCIA010000079.1 GCF_020554845.1 Blautia faecis
CAGACTGTCTAACAATTAAGAAAAATGCTATAATAAAACTACCAAATACAGTATCATAGGGGGATTCGTTATGGCATATATTGTTGGCACAGATAGATATCAGACAAGAATGATAACCACTTCATTAGACGACTTAATAAGTAAGGATAATTCTGTCCGAGTAATAGATTCTTATGTAGAATCCTTAGATTTAGAAAATCTGGGTTTTATAGAGTATAGCGGTAGGAATCGAGGACAATCACCTTATCGCCGATCTGATTTATTAAAACTTCATATCTATGGTTATTTAAATAAGATTCGTTCTAGCCGCGCATTGGAAACAGAAGCAAAACGCAACCTGGAATTAATGTGGCTGGTAAACTGCATAACACCTGATCATGGTACTATTGCAGGGTTTGTTCAGAAGAACAATGCTGCGTTTCATAATACATTACGAAATCTTACCCTTATTCTCAAAGGTTGGGGACTCATTGATGGCGAACTGATTGTTATTGATGGAACAAAGATCCATGCTCAAAACAGCAAGCATAATTGTATTACGCAAAGCGGTTTAGATAAAAAAATCGAATATGCAGAAGCTCAGATAAATGCATATCTTATGGCAATCGCTAAAGATGAGGTGCCGGCAGATGACCTTACAGATAAACTAAAAACCTATCAAGAGTTAAAAGAACAGTATCTTACACAAAAACAGGAATTAAAAGATGAAGGACTGGAACAAAAGAGTTTGACAGATCCTGATTCAAGAAGGATGAAAAATAACGGCTCATTGGATATCTGCTACAATGTACAGTCTGTTGTAGATGCAAAGAATCATTTCGTTGTAGATATTTCGACGACTAATGATATAAATGATCAAAACCAGCTTTATACTATGGCACAAAAAGCATCCGAACTTTTAGAAAAAGAGTCTTCTACAGTTCTTGCAGATACAGGTTATTATAACGGAACGGAGATAAAAAAATGCGTTGATGCTGGAATGAATGTCTTTATAAAAAAAGCTAAAGCGAATAATGCTACAAAGGATAATGAATTTCGCAAAGAAAAGTTTATCTATAATGGTGAGACTGATGAATACACATGCCCAGCAGGAAATAGATTACGATTTTTTGAAAACACTTCGAAGAATGGTATGAAGTATCGCAAATATAAGTGTACAGACTGCAATTCATGCAAATATAAAAAAGACTGCACTACTTCTTCATCTGGAAGAACGATACAGCGTTGGGTACATGAAGATGTTCTTGAAACTGTGTATAATGAAACACTAAATAATAACGAGGTTTATAAACAGAGAAGATGTATCGTGGAGCATCCATTTGGGACTATAAAAAGGAGCCTCGGATATAATTTCTTTCTTCGACGCAGACAAGAGAATGTTGACGCAGAAGCTGCATCTATGTTTATCGCTTATAACTTTAAGCGATTATTAAGCATGTTTTCAACAGAAGAATTAGTAATGAGGTTTGAATAATGTATGATGTAACAGAGGGGAACACATGTAATTCATGTGAAAAACAAAGATAAAAATGGTATTAAAAAAATCGAAGATAAAAATACCGTCTACATCAGACTGAATTTTTGAATTGTTAGACAGTCTG
>NZ_JAJCIA010000008.1 GCF_020554845.1 Blautia faecis
TGTACGCCGCCGCCCGCCATCGAGCAGAGTTTTACACCTAATTGGGGATAAAACAACTTATGAGTGGAGGTGGCATTGTCATTGTGGCACAGACGGTAATTCCACAGCTTACAAGCCTGTTCTCATAATTCATGGGTGCGATTCTTGACAAGATAACTGAATTTATAAAGGAAATGCTGCAAGGGTGGGTTTTGGACAACCTCTCCACGATGTTTACGGACGTGAATGATAAGGTCGGGACAATCGCCGGAGAGGTTGGGAAAACACCCAGCACATGGAACTCCGGCATTTTTTCTATGGTGGAGAGCCTGTCGGAAAATGTGATGATACCCATAGCCGGCATGATTATCAGTGCCATACTCTGCTATGAGCTGATCACGATGGTCATGGATAAGAACAATATGCATGAAGTAGGAAGCGAGTTCTTTTTTCGTTACCTTATCAAAGCCTGTATCGCTGTGCTGCTTCTTAGCTACACCTTTGACATCACAATGGCGATTTTTGATGTGGGAAACCATATCGTGACCAGAGCAGGCGGTATTGTTTCGGGTTCCACTACCATTGATGTGACGGATACCCTTAAAACCATGTTTGACAGTCAGATTGATACAATGGGCATTGGCGAGCTGATCGGGCTTGGTATCGAAACCATGATTGTCAGCTTATGTATGAAAATCATCTCCCTGCTCATTACCGTCATGCTTTTCGGGAGAATGATTGAAATCTACCTTTATATTTCAGTAGCTCCGGTTCCCTTTGCCACATTCAGCAACCGGGAATGGGGCGGTATCGGAAACAATTATATCAAGGGGTTGTGTTCACTGGCGTTTCAGGGATTTTTCATTATGGTATGCGTGGCAATCTATGCGGTGCTGGTATCCGGCATTGCGGTTGCAGACAATCTGCACACAGCACTGTGGTCGGTGGCAGCTTATACCGTTGTCCTGTGCTTCAGCCTGTTCAAGACAGGTTCCCTTGCGAAATCAATCTGGAATGCCCATTAGAACACATTTCAAGGAAAGGAGGGAACAGCCGGGGCTTGCAGTATCAGTTCCGGCTGTGATGTTATGGCAATATCCGTAGCAGTGCCAAAGAATTTAAGCGGCATAAAGACAAAAGTAGCATTAAATCTGACGAAACGCCAGCTTATCTGCTTCAGCGGTGCAGGTGCGGTGGGGATTCCCTTTTACATATTTACAAAGGGGATCATCGGCACACAGGCATCGGCACTTTTGATGGTAGCGGTCATGCTGCCTTTTTTCTTTCTGGCAATGTATGAAAGGGACGGATTTCCGGCAGAGAAGATTCTGTATTTTATGATAAGGCAGAAATTCCTCACACCGGGGATTCGTCCCTACAAATCAGAAAATATTTACAGAAGATTAGAAGAAACAGAGCGTATAAAAGAGGAGGTGCGTGAACTTGAAGAAAAAGCAGGCGGCAGAAAAGCCGGACAGACATAAGAAAAAAGGGAAATCGAAGCCGGGGCTGACATTTGCGGAGCGGAGAAGTCTTGCGGAGTTAAAGCACAGACTTGCCGGAACGAATAAAAACGCAGAAAAGCCCACCACAGCACAGAAGACCATTACATTTCAGAAAATGTACCGGGACGGTATCTGTCAGGTCACTTCTGGCTTTTATACAAAAATGGTGGAGTTTTACGATATAAACTATGATCTGCTGGAAGTTGAGGACAAAGGGGAAATACTGGAGGAATACAGCAGGCTGATTAACTATTTTGACCCGTCCATTAAATTTGAATTGTTTTTGTTTAACAGACAGGTCAACGAGCAGACCTTAATCGACCAGTTTGATATTCCCCTGCAGGGCGATGATTTTGATGATATTCGTGAGGAATACACGCAGATGTTAAAGAAACAGGCTGCAAAGGGAAACAACGGTATTATCAAATCCAAATATCTGATTTTCGGGATTGAGAGCAAAGGCTTTAAGGAAGCGAGGTCAAAACTTACCAACATCGAAGCCGATGTGATTAAAAACTTCACAAATCTTGGCACATATGCCAAGAGCCTTGACGGAAAGGAACGTCTGCGTATCCTGCATGAGTATTTTAACCAGGATACAATGGAGCCTTTCCGTTTTTCATTTAAAGAACTGGCGGAGTCCGGCAAAAGCGTGAAAGATTATGTTGCCCCACCGGGTTTTGATTTCCGCTATCCCAGCCGATTTAAGGCAGGGAAGATGTATGGCAGCGTTCATTATCTGGATATTATTGCCCCTAAATTTGATGATGAGCTGTTAAAAAAGCTTCTTGATCTGGATGCGAACCTTACCATTACCATGCATATGCAGACAATGGACCCGGTCAAGGCTATCAAGATGTTAAAGGGAGCATTGACGAATATCCAGAAAATGAAGATTGAGGAGCAGAAAAAGGCGGTAAGGTCAGGGTACGACATGGATATTCTTCCCACGGACATTATCACTTATGAAAAAGATACCCTCGACCTTTTGGACGATTTAAACAGCAGCAATCAGAAAATGGTCAAAATGACATTTCTCCTGACCTGCTATGGCAGAAACAAGCGGGAGCTGGAAAATATCACACAGAGGGTGTCCGGCATTATCCAACAGGCAAACTGCAATCTCAGATGTATGCAGTATTTACAGGAGCAGGGACTGATGGCATCGGCACCAATCGGATGCAACGATACGGGAATTGAACGGGATTTGACAACAAAGAGTACCGCTATCTTAGTACCGTTCTGTACGCAGGAATTATTTATGCCAGCTCCGGCTATTTATTATGGTTTAAATGCCCTTTCCAACAACATGATTATGGCAGACCGGAAGCGGCTTCGTACACCAAATGGTGTGATTCTTGGTACGCCGGGAAGTGGTAAATCTTTTAGTGCAAAGCGTGAGATTCTATCCTGCTTCCTGATGACAAAGGATGATATTGTGGTCTGCGATCCGGAGGGCGAATATTTTGCCCTTGTGGGAGCGTTGCACGGACAGGTGGTAAGGCTGGCAACCAATTCCAAAGATTATCTGAATCCGATGGATATTCAGTTGAGCCATAAGGGGGATAAGGAAGCCTTGAAGCTGAAATCCGATTTTGTCATTACCCTTTGTGATTTGATTGCCGGAGGAAAAGACGGTCTGGAAAACGATGAAAAAGGTATCATTGATGAGTGTATCCGCCATATTTATGAAGCCTATTTTGAAAATCCGGTGCCGGAGAATATGCCGATTCTGGAAGATTTGTATAATGCCCTGTTGAAGCACAAGAACAAAAAGGCGGAGCGTATTGCAAACTCCCTTGTCCTGTATGTGCATGGTTCGCAGAATTATTTTAACCACAGGACAAATGTGGACAGTAAAAACCGGATTATGTGTTTTGATATTCGGGATTTGGGAAATCAGCTAAAGGAACTTGGAATGTTAATCGTGCAGGATGCGGTGTGGAATCGGGTATCACAGAACCGGGAACGTAAGATTGCTACCCGCTATTATTGTGATGAGTTCCACCTTTTGCTGAAGGAGAAGCAGACCGCTATTTATTCGGTGGAAATCTGGAAGCGTTTCCGTAAGTGGGGCGGTATTCCTACGGGACTGACGCAGAACGTAGGCGATTTTTTGAAGTCAGAGGAAATCGAGGGAATCCTCGGCAATTCCGATTTTGTATATCTCCTGAATCAAAATGCAAAGGATCAGGCAATCCTTGCGGATAAGCTGGGATTATCAGAAAAACAGCTTGCCCATGTAACCAATTCCGAGCCGGGGTGCGGACTGATTCTGTTTGATAACGTGGTTATTCCGTTCGTGGATAAATATCCGGCAGATACCAAGACCTTTGCGGTTATGAATACCAAACCGGAGGAAAGTGTAAGGCAGGAGGTAAATGAGTAGTGGCGGAGAAAAAGAAGCAGAAATCGGCTGGATTTGCACAGGAAAAAAACACCTTTACCGGAGAAATTCCAAAGAAAGCAAGTGAGGGTAAAAATAAAAAATCCGTAGCATATCAGCCGAGAGATGCAGATACCACTTCTGGACACGATGTCCAGAGGTCGAAAAATACAAAGAAGTATCAGAAAGCAGATGCTTCTGGACAGAATGTCCAAAAGTCCAAGGGAGCAGAAGCCGGAGAGAAGTCCAAACGTGATTTTACACAGCCGGACAGCACTTTTTCGGAGGAAGCAGGAGAGGAACAGGGCAAAAAATATTCCAGCGACGATTACCGCCACAGGGACACCTATCATCCGTCACAGAAAAAGGGCAGGTATCAAAGGCGGGAGATAAAGAGCCGGGAACGAGTGAAGCAATCTGATTTTGAACAGGATTTCCAGACAAAGGACACTACCTTTACCGGAGAGGCGGAACCGGAATTTCATGGGAGTAAAAAGTTAGACCGACTGCAAAAGAAAGCGGAGAAAGCCGGAAAAAAGACGGAAGCTGCAAGGAAGAAGATTCCTAAGAAAACGGAGTATTCTCTGGAGCGTGTTTTTGATGAAAAGACGGGCAGAACAAAATATGTATTGACTTCTGTAAAAAAAGAAAAACCATTCAAATCGGACAGTCCTGTAAAAAGAGCTGCTGGCAAGGTGGGAATGGAATCTTCTAATTTTGCCCACAGTAAGGTTGCCGAAGTGGAGAAAGAAAATTCCGGTGTGGAGGCTGCCCATAAGACGGAGCAGAGCGGGGAAGATGTTTACCGCTTTTTCAAAGGGCATTACAAAGGGAAAACGGAAAGACGGAGAGCGAAAGCTGCAAAGCTGGAGAAAAAGCAGATGCAGAAAGAGGTCAATTTCCGTTATCAGAAGTTCTTGGAAGAAAATCCGGAAATGCAGGAAAAGACCATTCAGAAGCAGTTGCAGAAAAGACTGCAAAAGCAGCGTATCAAACGGGAATATGCAAAAGCAAGACGGGCGGGACAGACAGCGAAAGCCGCAAAGGAAACAGCGGCGAAGTCCGGGAATCTTTTTACAGCGGCAGCCAGAAAGATACAGGAGATTGCATCAAAAAATGTTTCGCTTCTGCTTGCCATAGGAGCCTTTGCGGTGCTTCTTGTGATGATTATGACAGCAGTATCTTCCTGTGGGGCGATGTTTGCCGGAGGAATCAGTACCACGCTGGCAGGAAGTTATATGAGCGTTCCGGCAGAAATAGATGCGGCAGATTTAGCTTTTTCTGAACTGGAAAAAGAATTGCAGGCAGAGATTGATGCCATAGAAACCACTTATCCGGATTATGATGAGTACCGTTATAATCTGGCATCTATCGGGCATGACCCATTTGCACTGATCAGCTATCTGTCGGCAGTCCATACGGAATTTACTGCAAGTGAGGTACAGGCAGAAATAGAATATCTGTTTGATGAAATGTATGAGCTGACACTAAATCCTACAGAGGAAACGAGGACAAGGACGGTAACAAAAACAGGCACTCATACGGTAACAGACCCGGTTACGGGGGAAACAACAGAAGAGGAATACGAGTATGAAGTGGAAGAGGAATATACCGTAACCATTCTGGAAGTGACCTTGACAGCAAAAGATTTAAACGTAGTAGTTGCCGGACGCATGAATGAGGAGCAGAGAGAAATCTATGCTTTTTATAACCAGACCCACGGGCTGACACAGCAGTTTTATAAGCCCCTTGATTTATATTGGTACAACTATGTGAGCAGTTATTATGGCTGGCGTATCAATCCAGTCACAGGGCAGGAACAGTTACATCGGGGCGTAGATATTGCAGTACCTACCGGAACAACCGTATATGCGGCGATGGACGGGACAGTAACTACCGCAACTTATGACAGCTATTACGGAAATTATGTAGTGATTGAAGATGAAAAAGGCTACTGCACAAAATATGCCCACATGGATACCTTAAATGTCCGGGCAGGGCAGAGCGTGACGCATGGAGATGTGATCGGAACAACAGGGAATACGGGAAGCAGTACCGGAAGTCATTTACATATCGAATGTCTGTATCAGGGGGAATATTATAACCCTCTTTTTTATTTTGAAGCAGGCACGGATACGCTGTATGGCGAAACGCCGGGCAGCGGAAGCGGCGGAGGAAATGTGATACCGCCGGATTCCTATGACGATGCAACCGTGCAGGCACTTATGGAAGAAGCGGCGAGATATTTAGGCTATCCCTATGTATGGGGAGGCTCCAGTCCGTCCACCAGCTTTGACTGTTCCGGTTTTGTCTGCTGGGTATTTACAAACAGCGGTGTCCATAACCTGCCACGAACCACAGCACAGGGCATTTATAACCAGTGTACGCCTGTGTCGGCGGCAGATGCAAAGGCGGGGGATATTATCTTTTTTACAGGTACATACAATTCGGGCGTACCAGTCAGCCATGTGGGGATTTACTGCGGAAACGGGGTCATGATTCATTGCGGAGATCCAATCAGTTACGCTTCAATCAATTCGTCCTATTGGCAGAGCCATTTTTATGCGTTTGGAAGATTATCAGGAAATTAAAATAACGGGAAGTGAGGAACGATGACGAAAGAGAGAATTGTAAAGGAGCTTTCCAAAGTCCGGGAACAGCTTGCGGGATTGCAGGCGAGGGAGAGGGACTTGGCGGAACAGCTTCAGATGGCGGAGGATGCGGAGAAGATGAAATTCATTGAAAAGAATAAAATCTCTCTGGATCGGCTGATTCTGTTAAATAAGGTCAGCGAAGAAGAAATTATGCGTCTGCTGAAAGAAAAAGAGCAGAAAGAAGCAGCACAATCAGAAGAAAGGGAGGCTTACAGCCATGAAGAACAGGAAGTTATCATCTAGGGCGGTCATATCTCTTGTATTATCCGCTGTGTTATTTACCATGCCTGCGATGGCATTTTCCGTGAATGGAAACTACGCACTCAGTGCTTTTGCAGAAGAAACAAAAGAAACCGAAGAATCCAAACCGGAGGAGAGTATGGAGCAGACACCCGGCGAAAGTGAAACCGAGGGCAGTACGGAGGAAAATACAGAAAATAGCACCGAGAGAAGCACCGAAGAAACTACGGAAGGTAGTACGGAGGGAAGCACCGAAGAAAATACAGAAGGCAGTACCGACGAAAGCACCGGGGATGGCACTGTATCGGGAAATGATAAGCCGGAGCCTGTATGCAACTGCGAAGATCAATGCGGTGCGTATGAGTATGATAAAAACTGTCCGGTCTGTGTTACAGATTATAAGCTCTGTGCCTATAAAAAACCGAATGTCAGTATCAAGATCAGACAGCCGGAGGAGTGGCATAATGACGCTGTTTCCGTTTCTTTCAGTGTAAAAGATACCGCAGATACGGGAAATTTTGAAATCGCAAAAATAGAGGCAAAGGTAGGGCAGAATGGAAGCTGGACAGATGTTACGGAGGAAAAGAAATTAAGGATTTCCGAGAACTGTACCGTGTATGTGCTTGTCACAGACCAGAAAGGCAATACCTATGAGAAGAACCGTGCCATAAAGTGCTTTGATACCGTAAAACCGACTTTAAATGCGGCAGTCAGTGACGGACTTTTAAGCATACAGGTACATGATACGGATTCCGGTGCAAAGGCGGTATATGTCAATGGATATGAGTTTACAGATCTGACGGGCGGCACGTTGAATATCCGCCTCCAGCAGTTTGACGCAGGGTATGAATATTTTACCATTTCTGCAATGGACAATGCCGGAAATATGTCAGAGGTTTATAAGACGAAAAATCCGTACTATAAAGACCCTGCCGATACCAGTGACGGGAATCCGGCGGAGCAGCTCCCGGAGAGTGCGAACCCGACGAAACCGGGGAGTGCTACGGGAACCGTGACGGAGCATACCAAAACAGACAGTAACGGAAATACCACATCACATACAAGTCCTGCCGAACAGAAAAAGCAGGCAATGAAAGAAGCTGCGGAGGCAGAAAGCGGGAAAACAGAAAGTACGGAAAAATCCGGTCAGGGCAAGGAGTTTTATACTATTCAGACCGCCACGGAGAAAGTTTTCTATCTGATTATTGACCGGGACGGAGAGGAAGAAATGGTATATTTTTTGACTGAGGTTACGGAAAATGACCTGTTAAATGCAACTTCCGATAACAGTGAAACCTTGCCGAAAAATTCCGCTGCGTTGGAATCTGCAATTCCGAATGGGGAGAGTGCATTGCCAAACAACAACGGAGAGCAGGCAGATACAGAGGGAAAGGAAACGGAAACAGAAAAAGGTACGGAAGGTGCAGAGAGTACGGAAAATACAGAGGAAACCGAACCGGAGCCGGAAGTGAAAGAAGCACCGAATCCGATGATTTCGTATGTGCTGATTGGTGGTCTTGCCTTAATCGTTATCGGAGCTGCTTATTATTTTAAGGTTGTCCGCAAGAAAAAAGAGGACTTTATCGAGGACGAAGATGAAGATGAGGAAGATAACGAGGAGTATGAAAACGAAGATGAGGAATCGGAGGAAGATACGGAAGAAGATTTCTTTGACGAACAGGAGGAATAAGGTATGCAGTTGGTGGTTACAGAGAAGCCCAGCGTAGCACAGGCAATTTCCCATGTGATCGGGGCGAAAGAGAGAAAAGACGGTTACATGGAGGGAAACGGATTTCTCGTTTCATGGTGTGTAGGACATCTGGTAGAGCTGGCACAGCCGGAGATGTATTCAGAAGCGTGGAAAAAATGGAGCTATGAGAGCCTGCCCATGATACCGGAGCAGTGGCAGCATGAAGTGAAAAAGGAAACAGCAACGCAGTATAAAATCTTGAAAAATCTGATGCACGATACAAGAGTTGAAAGTGTGGTGTGTGCCACCGATGCCGGACGGGAGGGAGAACTTATCTTTCGTCTGGTATATGAACAGGCAGGCTGCTGGAAACCGATGAAACGCCTGTGGATCTCATCAATGGAGGAAAGTGCGATTCGTGACGGATTTGAAAACTTAAAGCCGGGAAGCGATTATGACAGTCTGTATCAGTCTGCACTTTGCAGACAGCAGGCGGACTGGCTGGTGGGATTAAATGGTACGAGATTATTTACCGTACTGTATGGTGGCAAGGTATTAAAGGTAGGCAGGGTACAGACACCCACCCTTACCATGCTGGTAGACCGTGAAGTGAAGATTATGAATTTTGAAAAAGAACAGTATTACATGGCTCATATTCTGATGGATGGGATAGATGCCATGACAGAACGGATTGACGATAAGGCAAGGGCAGAAAGTATTGCTGCAGCGTGTGAAAGTCAGAGTGGAGTGGTTCGTTCCGTTATAAAGGAAAATAAAAGCGTTGCACCACCAAAACTTTATGACCTTACCACGCTTCAGCGGGATGCCAACCGTATCTTTGGTTTTACTGCAAAGCAGACATTGGAGTACACCCAGAGCCTTTATGAGAAAAAGCTGGTCACTTATCCGAGAACGGACAGCCAGTATTTATCCGATGATATGGAAGAAACTGCAAAAGCGGTAATCGGGGCAGTTTATCAGGCGATTCTCTTTGAGGAACAGACCGGAGCAGAGCCGGATATAAAAAGAGTGCTGAACAGTAAAAAAGTGACCGATCACCATGCAATCATTCCTACCATAGAGATTGCAAAGACAGAACTTTCTACTGTGCCGGAGGGAGAAATGAAAATCTTGTCCCTTACTGCTAACCGTCTGTTATGTGCAACCGGGGAAAAGCAGTTGTATGAAACGGTAAAAGCAGAGTTTTCCTGCGGTGGTTACAGCTTTCATTTATCCGGAAAAACGGTTCTGCAGAACGGGTGGAAAGAATTTGAAGCAGCATTGAAACGTACCTACCGGGTAGAAAAAACAGATGAGGATAAGGAAGAGAAGAAACTGCCGGAGCTTTCTGAAGGCATGACGTTTCCAGTTATCCAGACAAAGGTAACAGAGCATTTCACGCAGCCTCCCAAACATTTTACCGAGGACAGCCTGCTTTCTGCGATGGAACGTGCCGGAGCAGAGGATATGGGCGATGAGGTGGAACGCAAAGGACTTGGCACACCTGCCACCAGAGCTGACATTATTGAAAAGCTGGTCAAAGACGGTTTTGTGAAACGGGAGAAAAAGCAGATGCTTCCCACCGAGGACGGGATGAAGCTCATTACTGTTCTGCCGGATTTGGTAAAATCCCCGAAGCTTACAGCAGATTGGGAGAATACGCTGACTTTGGTAGCAAAAGGCGAATACACCATGCAGGAGTTTATGGATGGCATTGAAGGTATGGTGCGGGAGCTGGTGCAGACCTATCACAGTATCAGTGACGATCAGAAGTCTTTGTTTGGAACGATGCAGGAAGTGCTTGGAAAATGCCCGAAATGCGGCAGCGATGTAGTAAAAGGAAAATTCGGTGCTTCCTGCAAACAAAAATGCGGCATGAATGTGGGTAGGGCAATGGGAGCAACGCTTTCCGATACACAGATGAAAAGTCTGCTTGAAGGGAAAAAGACCCTTGTGAGAGGATTAAAAGGGAAAAAGGGAAGCTACGATGCGTACCTGATTCCGGAGGGAATTGAGGATTATTCTTATATCAAAGACGGAAAGGAAATCAAAGGTTCGCAGTACAAATTCAAGATGGAATTTCCACCGAGAAAAAGCAAGTGAAAAGGAGACAGAAAAATGAATACAGAAATGAAAAAGACCGTTGTTTACAGCACCGGAGATAAAATTTTAAACATTATGAAAGAGCAGGATATGGATATTCCAGAACTTTCTTTGCGGTGCGGTGTCAGGGAAGATGTATTGATGGATATTCTGGCAGGTATCCGGGAAGCAGATATAAGTACGCTCTGCAAAATTGCAGACGGACTGGAGATTTGTGTACGGGAGCTTTGCCCTGATGAAGAAAGCTATGTCGTTCCGGTGGAAAAAGATACCCTTGCAAAGCTCATTGTGATCAGCGAGCTGAAGGAGATGGAATTGGAGGAGCTGATTGGCACAATTCTGGAAAACGGTATCGAAGAACACGGTTTTTATGAATAAGGCGGCGGGGGTTATCCCCTCCGTCATTTTGGAGGAATGCTTATGGTAACAAAATATCAGATGATTTCCTATCTGGCGGAGGATACCGCAAAAGAGATAGCGAAAAACGGGCAGGAGTGGACAAGGTATCTGACTACCGCTGCAAGGCTTTATAAATATCCGTTCAATGAACAGATACTTATTTTTGCACAACGACCGGATGCAACAGCCTGTGCGTCCCTTGAACTATGGAATGAGAAGATGAATTGCTGGGTAAACCGTGGAGCAAAGGGAATTGCCCTGCTGGATACGGAAAATTCCTATACAAGATTGAAATATGTTTTCGATGTGTCCGACGTACATAAGGCAAGGCGGATAGGACGTGATCCGAATTTGTGGGAGTTGCGTGAGGAGCATAAAGAAACAGTCCTGGCACAGCTTGAAAAGACATACGGGGAAACAGATAAAAACAGCTCCTTTGAACAGCGGATAATGGAAATATCCAATCGGATTGCTTTGGATTATTATGAAGAACTTCTGCCGGAAATCGAATATGTGAAAGAGGGCAGCTTTTTAGAGGAACTGGACGAGTTAAATGTAGGTGTCAGGCTTCGTGATACGCTTTCTTCCAGTATTGCTTACACCATACTGTCACGATGCGGTGCAGATATGGAACTGTGGAACGACGAGCTGGGATTTGAATATATCAGCGACTTTAATACGATGAAAACCCTGTCTGTTGTTGGTACAGCCACCACAGATATGTGCAAGCCGCTTTTAATGGAGATAGGCAGAACCATAGGAGCGTATGACCGCCAGATTGCCCGCAGGAAGGCACAGGAAAAAGCTAATGCAGGACGCACACAAACTTCTTTGGAAAATACGGAGAAAGTGCTTGCAAATGAAGCAGATACATACTATAATGCTTTAAAGCGTGAAAGCGAAAAGGAACTACAAAACAATCAGGAGATAGAAATACAGAGCAAAAAGGAGGATGCGGCACATGAAACTGACATACGAAAAGAACGGGGATTATCTGATTCCGAACCTGACAGCGAACGAGGAACCGGAGGGAACGCTGACGAAGTACGGTCTGATGCGGAAGAACTTCTTACAGGAACACCGGAAAGGGATTTATCAGGGCATGATACTGGCGGGCGAGCTGAAAGCACACTGTCTGGAGATACAGGAGCAGGCAGAGCAGAGAATGGAAGCCCTGAGCGAACAGATGGCGAAAGCAGAGGGAGTGAACGAGGAACTGAAAGCAGCCGATCAGATGAAGTGGGTAGCGAAGATGAACAACATCAGACATTCAGCGGAGGAGATCGTGCTGACGGAACTGATTTACAGTTAGAAAATGACATACAGGAAGAAGAAATACCAGAACCGGATAGTGGAGAACATTCATTATCCGGTTCTTTTTTTCCGAAGCTGTCTGAAACAGAGCAGGGGGAGGACTTACAGCGTGGTATTTTATGCAGTGATGAGTTCCTGAAGCATAAAAGACCGGAAATAGCTGGGTATTTTCAGATAGAGCAGGATGCAAAGATTCAGGCGGATTATCTGAGAAATTCGTTCCGCATGGAAGAATACACCGAGTTCAATATCGGGGAAATGCGGGGCGGCTACCGTGCCGATGAGGACGGTATTACCTTATGGAAAGACAATTATCTGACCCGTGAAGCGGAAAGCAGGCTGTCATGGGAGGAAGCACGTTTTCTTGTCAATTCCTATATGGAGGACGGAGTATATCTTCTTCCAGGAGAAACCGCAGAGCGGATTGAAACAGCGGGAATGTACCAGCAGCTTGACTTATTTTCCATGTTTACGGAGCAGGCTGGCAATCTTGCCATGAAACAGGCGGAAACAGTGACACCGATACGGTCAGAAACAAAGATACCGCCGGAGCAGATAGCGGATATTCTGCGGAGCGGCGGAGGCAGGGATAACAGCAGAAAGCGTATCTACATCAAATATCAGCAGGGAAAGACACCGGAGGAGATGGCTGCTTTCTTACAGAAAGAGTATGGAACAACCGGAAAGGGCTTTGAATTTGACGGAAAGCAGTTAGCGGTATGGTTCAATGAGGATGGGATGCGTGTCGGATATGGCACATCGACAGAGCGTCCGGTGCTTCAGATGAACTGGCAGGAGGTGGAAGCAAAAATCCGCTCACAGGTAGTAAACGGTACCTATATGGGAGCAAATGAAGCTTATCTGACTGACGAAGCAGAACGTGACCGGATTGCAGGGCATCTCTTTTTCTTTTTCCGGGATGGCATGGGAGAACTGCCGGAGGAGCTTGGGCTAAAAGCAGGAAATTATCCGGAGGCTCATGCAAGAATGATAGAATACCTTTCTACGAAAGAAGGAGTTGAGCTTGTGGCTTCCCACATGGATCAGGCACTTCATCAGCTTGAAACCGGAGAGAAAAAGCTACGTTTCCGTTCAGTTATGCCAAAAGAGGAGCTTCGGGAGGAACTTGACAATCTGCTGATAGAAAAACAAATCTTTCCAACCGCAGACCATGTGGAAATAAAAAGGGAGGATTTTATTACTCAGGACGAGATAGACCATAATCTTGGCAGGGGAAGTGGATATTCACATGGTTCTTTCCGCATCTATGATTATTTTCAGGAAAAGCATGACAGCAAAGAAGCAGCGGAATTTCTGAAAAAAGAATATGGCATTGGAGGCGGCTCTCATGCACTTGCAGGAGCAGACCATAGCTGGCAAGACCACAACTTTAAAGGGATTGAATTAAAAAAGGGAAATATCTGCGAACCTTATGCGAAAGTGCTGCTGTCTTGGAAAGTAGTCGAAAAGCGTATCCGAAAGCTGGTGGCGGAAGATAAGTATTTATCTCCGGCAGGGAAAGAAGCCTATGCCCGGTACAAAGAGGAAGAAGCACAGAAAGCGCTGGAAAAAGCACAGGCGGTAATAGAACGGAAAGCGAAGGTTGCCTGTAAAGAAGCCATTGAACGGACGATTTCGGAAAAATTTGACGGGTATCGTCTGCCGAAAGATACACCGGATGAAGTAATCCGAAAATATGGTAGCGAGCGTGTCAGCTATGTACTTGCCAATACTGTCATGCACCTGACGCACGATGGCAGATTTTCTCCCGACAATAAGGCATGGGCAAAAGAAATAGAACCGTATGCCAAGTATGAGAACCGTGATTTGATTGTTTCTTCCCACCCGGCGGTCTTAAATGGATTTATCAATCAGACAAGACGGTATATGGAGCAGGAGCTTGCAACAAAGCAGATTACCATTGACGGACAGTTATGTATGAAAGTAGATGAATGGGAAGCTGACGGAGCTGCATTTTTACTGGGCAATTCTATGGAAGATAAGAATTTCTTTTATGCGTCGGTTAATGAAAGCTTTCATTACGAGTATGATTATATGCCGGACAGAGAAGAGGTAGAGGATGACTACATAAATAGTATTGCAATGGAAGATATAGACCGACACGAAGCGGAGGTGTTTTCACGCATTGAGGGAACGGAAGATGTAGCGGAAACAGAATCACGATTCTCAGTTGAGGAAATCAGCGATGCCTTTGAGCCGGGACAGGATTTTGCAGTATGGGATCATGGCAGGGAAGATTATTATATAAAAGAGGACGGTACAATTCCCACCTTTGAAACAAAAGAGGAAGCGGAACACTATCTGCAAAGCATGGAACCGGACACTTCTGGACACGATGTCCAAAAGTCAGTGGAAGAACCTGCCATAGAAAAGCCTGTGAAGCAGTCTGCACCAAAGATTGATAAATCCAATGCGGTCAATTTCCATATCACGGACGATGCGTTAGGAGTAGGCAGTGCGAAAGAGAAATTCAGACGAAATATAGAAGCAATCCGTACTTTGGAAAAGGTGGAGAGCGAGAAGCGTATCGCCACATCGGAAGAACAGCAGATTTTATCACAGTATGTTGGCTGGGGCGGGCTTGCCGATGCCTTTGATGAAAGCAAATCTGCATGGGCGGGAGAATATCAGCAGTTAAAGGAATTGTTATCGTCGCAGGAGTACGCTTCTGCAAGGGAAAGCACCTTAAATGCCCACTATACCAGTCCTGCCATTATCCGCAGTATTTATGATACCTTAGACCGTATGGGATTTGAAAAGGGGAATGTATTAGAGCCTGCAATGGGTATCGGAAATTTCTTCGGAATGCTGCCGGAGAAGATGCAGGAAAGCCGACTTTATGGTGTGGAGCTGGATGGTATTACGGGCAGGATTGCAAGACAGCTCTATCCGAAAGCGGATATTAAAATATCCGGTTTTGAAAAAACAGACTATCCGAATGATTTTTTTGATGTAGCAGTCGGCAACGTGCCATTCGGACAGTATAAGGTAGCGGATAAACAATATGATAAAAATAATTTCCTGATTCATGATTATTTCTTTGCAAAGACATTAGATAAAGTCCGTCCCGGCGGTGTGGTTGCTTTTGTTACCAGTAAGGGAACAATGGATAAAAAAAGTCCGGAGGTCAGAAAGTATCTGGCTCAGCGAGCGGAGCTTATGGGGGCGGTCAGACTTCCGAATACAGCATTTAAGGAAAATGCAGGGACAGAAGTCACTTCGGATATTTTGTTTTTTAAGAAGCGTGACCGTGTGATGGACATAGAACCGGATTGGGTACATTTATCAGAAGATGCAAACGGTATCGCCATGAATACCTACTTTGCGGAACACCCGGAAATGATTGTTGGGAAAATGGAAATGGTCAGCGGTCCCTATGGCATGGAAAGCACCTGCCAACCGGATGCCACAAGACCGTTTGCAGAGCAGTTAATGGATGCGGTCAGCCGGATTGACGGGGAAATCGAAGCAGTGGAGACGGACGAGCTTGCGGATGAGCTGGCAGATGCCACCATTCCGGCAGACCCGGACGTAAAGAATTACAGCTACACACTGGTGGAAGATAAGGTATATTACCGTGAAAATTCCATTATGAAGCCTGTGGATATGTCAGAATCCATGCAGGAACGCATAAAAGGCATGGTAGGAATCCGAAACTGTACGCAAGAGCTTATCAATTTGCAGTTGGAAGAATATCCGGATACTGTGATTAAGGAAAAGCAGAAAGAATTGAATACCCTTTATGATACGTTCAGCAGAAAATACGGTTTAATCAATTCCCAGACCAACAAAAGAGCCTTTAATCAGGACAGCAGCTATTGTCTGTTATGTTCTCTGGAAAAGCTGGATGACGAGGGAAATTTCAAAGGCAAAGCGGATATGTTCACGAAACGTACCATTAAGAAAGCGGAAGTGGTTACAAGCGTGGATACAGCAACGGAAGCTCTGGCAGTATCTTTATCAGAAAAAGCAAAAGTTGACCTTTCTTATATGGCGGAGCTGACCGGAAAAGAGATTGATACAATCAAAGAAGAACTGACGGGCATTATCTTTCAGAATCCGGTCACAGACAGGTGGGAAGCAGCGGACGAGTATTTAAGCGGCAATGTCCGGGATAAGTTGCAAACAGCGAAGATTTACGCCGAAAACCACCCGGAATACAACATAAATGTGCAGGCACTTACACAGGTGCAGCCCACAGAACTGGATGCCAGCGAGATTGAGGTGCGTATCGGTGCCACATGGGTTGAACCGAAATATATTGAAGATTTCATGCGTGATGTTTTTGAAACACCGCAGCATCTTTTCAACCGGAATACAATGGGGATTCAGTATTCCGATGTGACAGGACAGTGGAATGTAAAAGGAAAAAGTGCGGATTACGGAAACAGTCTTGTAAATATGACTTATGGTACAAACCGGAGAAATGCTTATCAGATTTTAGAGGATTCTCTGAATTTAAAGGACAGCCGGGTGTACGATACCGTGATAGAGGACGGAAAGGAAACGAGAGTCCTGAATAAAAAGGAAACCATGATTGCCAGTCAGAAACAGGAGGCAGTCCGGGAAGCCTTTAAGAACTGGGTATTTGAAGATCAGGAACGTAGACAGGACTTGGTGGCGAAATATAACAAGCTCTTTAATTCTACCAGACCAAGAGAATATGACGGTTCCCATTTGAAATTCCCTGGCATGACACCGGACATCGACCTTAGACCGCACCAGTTAAATGCGGTGGCACACCAGCTTTACGGGGACAATACCCTGCTTGCTCATTGTGTGGGAGCAGGAAAGACCTTTGAAATGATTGCTGCAGCAATGGAAAGCAAGCGGTTAGGGTTATGCCAAAAGAGCCTGTTCGTTGTTCCCAATCATTTGACGGAACAGTGGGCGAGTGACTTTTTGCGGTTATATCCCGGAGCAAATATTTTAGCGGCAACGAAGAAAGATTTTGAGCCAGCCAACCGGAAGAAATTCTGTTCCAGAATCGCCACCGGAGATTATGATGCTGTCATTATCGGGCATAGCCAGTTTGAAAAAATCCCGTTGTCGCAGGAAAGACAGATAGGCATTATCGAAAGACAGATTGATGAGATTGAGCTTGCCATAGAGCAGGCGAAAGCAGATAACGGGGAGCGTTACACCATTAAGCAGATGGAAAAGTCCAGAAAATCCCTTATGACAAGACTGGAAAAACTCAACGATACTTCCCGGAAAGATAATGTTGTAACCTTTGAGCAGTTAGGTGTGGACAGGCTGTTTGTAGATGAAAGTCACAATTATAAGAACCTTTTTCTATACACGAAAATGCGGAATGTGGCGGGCATTGCACAGACGGAAGCACAGAAGTCCTCCGATATGTTTGCTAAGTGCCAGTACCTTGATGAGCTGACTGGCGGAAAGGGCATTACGTTTGCTACGGGTACGCCGATCAGCAACAGTATGACGGAGCTTTACACCAATATGCGGTATCTTCAGTATGGTACGCTTCAGAAGATGGGATTAGGGCATTTTGACAGTTGGGCAGCTTCTTTTGGAGAAACACAGACCGCCATTGAGCTGGCACCGGAGGGAACAGGATACCGGGCAAAGACAAGATTTGCAAAATTCTTCAATCTGCCGGAGCTGATTGCACTTTTCAAGGAGAGTGCGGATATCCAGACACCGGATATGTTAAAGCTGCCTGTGCCGGAAGCAGAATATGAGAACGTGGTGCTGAAACCCAGCGAATATCAGAAAGAGATGGTAACATCGCTGGCAGACCGGGCGGAGGCAGTGCGTAACAGACTGGTAGAGCCGCATCAGGATAATATGCTCAAGATTACCAACGATGGAAGAAAACTGGCACTCGACCAGCGTCTGATCAACGATATGCTCCCCGATGAGGAACATTCCAAAGCAAAAACCTGTGTGGATAAGGCATTTGAGATTTGGGAAGATACCAAAGGGGAGAAATCAGCACAGCTTATTTTCTGTGATTTATCGACACCGAAAGGAGATGGTACATTTAATGTCTATGAGGATATAAGAAATAAACTGATGGAAAAAGGTGTTCCCGCAGAAGAAATCGCCTTTATACATCAGGCAAATACGGAGCTTAGGAAAGCGGAGCTGTTCAGTAAGGTAAGAAGCGGACAGGTTCGTTTTTTATTGGGTTCTACTGCAAAAATGGGAGCTGGGACAAACGTGCAGGACAGACTGATTGCGCTGCACCACCTCGATGTACCGTGGCGTCCGTCTGATATTGAACAGCAGGAGGGGCGTATTTTGCGGCAGGGCAACAGGAATCCAAAGGTTAAGATTTTCCGGTATGTGACAGAGGGAACATTTGACAGCTACTCATGGCAGCTCATCGAGAATAAGCAGAAATTTATCGGTCAGATTATGACAAGCAAATCTCCGGTGCGAAGCTGTGAGGATGTGGATGAAGCGGCACTTTCCTATGCAGAGGTTAAGGCTCTGGCAACGGGGAATCCCTACATAAAAGAAAAGATGGATTTGGATATTCAGGTCAGCAAGCTGAAACTGATGAAAGCCAACCACACCAGTCAGAAATACCGTCTGGAGGACAACATTGCAAAGCATTATCCACAGCAGATAACTATTCTGAAGGAACGGATCAGCGGCTTGCAGGCAGATATTCAGACTGCAAAAGCCAATCTCCCGGCAGATAAGGAGCTTTTCTCTATGAAGGTTGGGAATAAGGTCTATACGGATAAAAAAGAAGCCGGAACTGCACTTGTGGAGATGTGCAAAGAAATCAAGAGCGTTAATGCTCCGGCAGCCATTGGAGAGTATGCAGGCTTTAAAATGGCGGTGTCCTTTGATTCCTTTAACCATAAATTCGTTATGAACATCAAAGGGCAGCTCAGTCATAATCTGGAGATTGGTGTTGACCCGTTGGGTAACATTTCCCGTATCAACCATGCGTTGGAAGCCATGACAAAGGAACTGGCAGAAGCATCCACAAAGCTGGAGAATGTGGAGCGTCAGCTTGAAACAGCGAAGGTAGAGGTTACAAAGCCATTTGCACAGGAAGCAGAGCTTTCAGAGAAGTTAGACCGCCTTTCTGCCTTAAATGCCCTGCTCAATATGGACGAAAAGGGAGATGACGGAATAGGTATGGAAGATGATAAATCGGAACTGGGTACTGAGCAGGTGGCAGATACCAGAAAACCGTATCCCATAGAAAATACCCGACATAATTATGCTGTGGAGAATGGAAATCCGCAGGGAATGAGGCTCACAGCAGCGATGGCGGATAAGCCGGCACAGAGGGTATCCTTGAAAGAAAAGCTTGAGACTATGAAAGTAAAGGCTGCGGGGAATAATATAGAAAATTCCGTGCAAAGAGATAAGGGGAAGGAGGAGTATTTGTAATTATTATATTTCTTTTTATGCAAATATGAAATATAATATTAGTTCAAGGGAAATATAGTGATAGAGCGATTTGGAAAAAGCTAAAGAGAAATGGAGACAACGTAATACATAAAAATGAAAATTGAATTTGTCAGACACTGTCTGACAAATTCGGAAAGGATATATTATGAATGATTTAGAGCAGACAAATATGCTTCAGCCAT
Organism: Blautia faecis; assembly: GCF_020554845.1. Classification (GTDB taxonomy): domain Bacteria; phylum Bacillota; class Clostridia; order Lachnospirales; family Lachnospiraceae; genus Blautia_A; species Blautia_A faecis. The sequence goes on from NZ_JAJCIA010000008.1 coordinate 19,875, forward strand.
TGGTGGATGAGATTGAAACAGCAGTTTCAAATGCCAAAAAAGAGATAGCTGAAAAAGTAAACAGTGTAATTACAGAGACGTATTGGAAAATCGGAAAATATATTGTTGAGTTTGAGCAGGATGGAAATGTTAAAGCAGCATACGGTTCAAAATTATTAACAACACTCTCGCATCAATTAACTTTGCGATTGGGACGAGGATACAGCCGCCCAAACCTCAACAATATGCGGAAGTTTTATCTTTGTTATGAGAATTGTCAGACGGTGTCTGACAAATTGACATGGTCGCATATTTGTGAGCTGATAAAGATTGATGATGAATTAGAAAGAAGTTTTTACGAAAAAGAATGTTATAAGGAAAAGTGGGATGTAAGAACACTCAGGCGACAGATGGATTCCGCTTTGTTTCTTAGATTAGCTACAAGCAGAGATAAAGAAGGAATTCTGGCACTTGCCAGAGAGGGAATTACTTATGACAAGCCAGAGGATGTTATCAAGGATACTTACACATTAGAATTTTTGGGACTTCCGGAGAAAGAGCGTTATAGTGAGGAAGACTTGGAGCAGAAAATAATAGATAATCTCCAAAAATTCTTGTTGGAATTAGGAAAAGGATTTACCTTTGTGGGCAGGCAGTATCCCTTAACTGTAAACAATATTCATTACCATGTGGACTTGGTATTTTACCACAGAATTTTGAAATGCTTTGTGCTGATTGATTTAAAGAAAAATTCCGTCCAGCATATAGACATCGGTCAGATGAATATGTATATGGGGTATTTCGCAAAAGAAGAAAATATGGCAGATGATAACCCACCGATTGGCATTATCCTGAGTCATAACAAAGATGAACTGCTTGTAGAATATGCAACTTACGGTATGGACAGCAATTTATTTGTTTCAAAATATGAATTGTATCTGCCAAATCGCAATGAACTCCAAAAATTAGTGAACAATATTTTAGAGAAGGATACAGAAAAGAAAGAAGAGTAATAAAAAAGCAATCTAAGAAAGATGCAAATTGAATAGGCATATCGAAAAAGACAATCAGAGATGGTTGTCTTTTTTGCGTGGAAAAAAGAAAGGATAATCGAATTATGGCAGATAAAAATACAGTTTATATGAGTGAAAAACAAAAAGTCAAAGAGATCACGGATAAGCTGGAAGCTGGCTTGAAAGAGCTTTTTGAAAGTGAAAAATATAAAAGCTATCTCAGCACCATGTCAAAATTTCATAATTACAGTTTTAACAATACGCTGCTGATTGCCATGCAGAAGCCGGAAGCTACGCTGGTGGCAGGCTATCAGGCGTGGCAGAAGAACTTTGAGCGGCACGTCAATAAAGGAGAAAAGGCAATCCGTATTCTTGCACCAGCTCCTTATAAAATCAAAGAGGAACGTGATAAGTTAGACCCTGTAACGGGAGAAATGATGTTTGATGAAAACGGTATGCCGCAGAAAGAGGAAACAGAGGTTACCATTCCTGCCTTTCGTGCGGTATCTGTTTTTGATGTATCGCAGACGGATGGCAAGCCTATTCCGGAACTGGAAGTGAATGAGCTGTTATCTACGGTGGAGGGATATGAGGATTTTGTCCAGGCGCTTATGAATATTTCTCCTGTTCCGATTGCATTTGAAGATATTCCCGGCGATTCCAAAGGGTATTTCAGTACAGCAGAAAAACGGATTGCTGTTCAGGAAAATATGAGCGAAAGCCAGACTTTGAAAACAATGGTGCATGAGGTGGTTCATTCCATGCTGCATGATAAAGAAGTTAATCAGAGCATGGATATTCCGGTAAAGGACAGGAATACAAAGGAAGTGGAAGCGGAGAGTGTGGCTTTTACAGTGTGCCAGCATTTCGGTATAGATACATCCGATTATTCCTTTGGATATATCGCAGGCTGGAGCAGCGGCAGGAATATGAAAGAGCTGAAATCTTCCCTTGATACAATCCGAAAGACAGCTTCAGAACTGATTACAGGCATTGAGGGGGCAATGCAGGAGCTTCAGCTTAACCGGGAGATGGAGCAGGAACATGGAAAGGAAAGCATTCTGCTGGTACATAACGAGGATTTTTCAGAATACAATCTTGTCAGTGTCCGTGGAATGGACAGTGCAGAACTTATATCCGCCCTTTCTACCATGAATGAAGAGGACAAATCGAATATACCGTCTTATCTTGAAAGTAAAGGGGCATGGACTACCGAACTTGCTGATGAGCAGACAGAAGAAGCGGAGGAATATCATATTGATGTCCGCTATAACATGGATACAGACGAGCTTATTGATGTAAAGGAAAGAATGGAACAACCCATTGATACTAATTTATCTGTCATGGGGCAGGCAGAACAACTTATCAATCAGTTGGAAGCAGAAAAAAATATTTTCACGTCTGAGGAGCGAAATCTGATTGTAAATTATGCCTATAAACTTGATGATATGAATAAAACAAGGGAACTTGCAGAGAAACTGGCATATAGGGAGCAGTATGCCCAACAGGATGTGGCATTGACCATAATTGATGCAAAGGCGGAGATTGATGCCCTGCCTGATCCGATGATTGGTTTGTCGGAAATGAGGGAATATGGCTATCAATGGGATGAAATGCTGCCATTAACACAAGAGAAAGCATTGGAATTATTTGAACATGATTTGCCTGTATATTTGCTTCATACTGACGGTGCGGAATCATTGGCAGAAAGCAGGGAGCGTATAGAAGAGCATGAAGGTATCTTTGGGGTTGAAAAGGAAACATGGAATAAAGCATTGAAACAGCAGACTAAGATTACACTTATCTTAATGGACGAACAGGAGCGAGAATATACATACCCGTATCCAGTTGTGGCTGTCGATATAGAAGAAATGGGTGGGGATAGAACTGCGGTATTCAAGACCTCAGAGCCTATTTCAGATACTGATGTGGCAGAAATTCATAATGCTTTTTATGGAACTGATTTGGAATTTGAAATAGAAAAAGAATTAGGTATCACATGGGTGGAATCTATTAACTATGAGGACGGATCTGTTATTACACCTGAAATGGCAAGAAAAGAGCAGCTCCTATATGCTAGTACTGATAAATATGGAATTTATCAATTAAAGCCTAATCCGGAATTAGATTCCTTACGTTTTGAGGGGACGGAATCCTTAAAGCGTATGGGCATTACAAAAGATAATTTTGATGCAATTAAACCAGAGAATTATACACTTTTATATGTGGGCGAATTATCTGAACTGCAAAAAGAGACGCAGGGGGCAACTTTAGAGGCAATCTTTGAAAAATTCAACCTTGACCACCCAGAAGATTTCAGAGGACATTCGCTATCTGTCAGCGATATAGTGGTGCTTCATCAGAACGGACAGAATACGGCTCATTTTGTGGATTCTTTTGGATATACGGAAATACCGGATTTTTTACGGGAGCAGACACCGGAAAAGGAAGAAATGCAGGACACTTCTGGACACAATGTCCAAAAGACAGAACCGGAAATAGATGGAGATGAAATCATTGATCTTGGCGATGAAACAGAACAGGTGCTTGCGGAAATGAAAAAAACTTTGGAAAGTGAACAGGAAACAGAACTGGCATTTTCTATTGCAGACCGTTTTATCAGCATTCAGGAAGTGGATGGCGGTTATGATTATTCCATTATGGGAGCTGATTATAAGGAGATTGACGGAGGAATTTATGATAATCCTGATGTGACGATAAGGGAAGCCTTGCATGATATTTTAGAGGATTTGAAGTCACAGCCGGATTACAATGGTGCAAAAGGAAATATCCAAAGAGAAGATGAACTGATACCGATGGATTATGATGGACTGATGGAAAAAGCAGAGGAAGCAAATCGTATTATTCCGGAGAGTACACCGAGCAGTGTGGTGGCAGATTTTAAGGCAAAGACCGGGGAATTATTCCACGATATTAGTGAAATGAATCCGGAAGAAATCGAGGAAACTGTGAAATGCCATGTGCAGGCGAAGATTGAAGAGTATGATATTGATGCAACAATCGTGGATGTTGCTGTAACAGGAAGCAGATGCAGGGGATTAGAGCATGAAGGTTCTGACCTTGATGTGGTGGTGGAACTTTCCACAGCGGAACGGGAGGACGATTTATTTAATGCCTTTAATGAGGATGGACTTCATATCGGAGAAGTAAAAGTTGACATCAATCCAATTACAGCCCAACGCACAGGTACGCTGGAATCCTATCTGCCACAGGTGGAAGAATATTTGGAGGGCGTCAGACAGGTAAGAGAGCAGGAAAAGGAGAGCGCAGAAGTAACTTTAACTGTTTCGGAATGTGGAGAATTTCATAATCTTGGTGAGTGTTATGAGAATATTCCTACGGTGGATGAAGCTATAGCAATCTGGAAGCAGATACCTTCAGAGCGGATGAATGGTATTCCGGCAATCGGAATCAATATCCTAGGGAGAGGGGCGGAACCCTACGAGGATTACGAGATTGATGTTTTATCTGGAAAGAGGATTGACCTTGGGGTTTTGGACTATGTTCCTGATATTAAAAACAATCCGCAGGCAATGGAAGTCATTACGGAACTGGTGGCTAAATTGCCCGATATGGAGATAGATGGCGTGATGAGTGAAGAAATGGAAGCAAGAGTGTGGGAACTGCGTATGCCGGACTTGCCACAGGAGGAACAGCTTGCAGTAGAACTTGACCGACTTTCCTACGATTATGATACTGTACTGTATCACGATAGTACAAGAAATATGACCGAGAATGTATCAGAGCTTGCAGAATCCATAAAACAGGGCGATACCGGACATTTAACAACGTGGCTTGCAGACATTATTTCGGAGGGAGCTGTACCAGAGGAAATAAAACGAGCAACGGAGCTTCTGGAAAAACTGACAGAGTATAAGCCGCTTGCCAAGATTGAGGAGGCAGAAGAACAGAATTATAATATGATTGATAATGTGCTGAATAATGGTGTTGGGGAGAAAGCCCAAAGGGAAGAAAATAAGAGAATGGAGGAGAAGCCTCCAGCAAGGGTTTCCTTAAAAGTTCGTCTTGCAGAGAAAAAGGCACAGGTAGAAGGGAAATCGAAAGAACATGATGTTCAGGAAAATGAAAAGAAAAGTCATAGGGAGATGTAAGTGCTGAATAAGAGATTTACCGTAGAAGAAAGTAATTTAATCAGTATTTTTATGGAAGAAGGTATAGATTCAGATGTGGGCGGCAGAAAAAAGGTCATAAATGGTATTGATAAAGCACTGAAATATCTGGAGGATGATGAGATGGTTGAATTGTCATTATGTGTCCTTGTAAAATTAAAGGAATTGACGGATCATGAATTTATGAAGATGGAGTTTGTAGCGGCAGAGTAACATCAAACGTAAGGCAGAACATGGCTTTTGGTGGCTGTGTTCTGTCTTTTTGAATAAGAACTTGACTGATAAATATTACGGGTGTAATATTTATAACGAAAGGGAGTAAATTTTTTTACTTCAAAATCTTACACTTGTAATATATAAGCGTAGTACATTGATACGAATAAGAAATGGAGGTAACGATGAAGGCAAAACATAGAACCAAAAGAATACAAAGATATAGAAAAATGTTGGGCATTATAGTGTTGATGTTAACAATTACTTTGATTGGAGTAGTTGTGAGTGCAACAGTATTATATAAAAGAAAAAATGCGTGTAAAACACCAGATACTATCTTAGTAGAGTATATGATGCATATTCCAAAACAAGAATACGAAGAAATGTATGCAATGATTGATTTGGAGTCATCTGGATATATCAGTAAGGAAGATTTTCTGAAGAGAAATTCCACTATTTATGAGGGAATTGAAATGCAAAACATGTCGATAAAAAATGTCGAGTATGTGGAGGAAGATAAAAAAGTAACATATTTGACTTCGTTTGATACAGTGGCAGGAACTATCAGCTTTGAGAATGAGGCATTTTTTATAAATGGAGAAGAAGGATATAAATTGGTTTGGGATGATTCCATGATTTTTCCTAATCTGACTTCTGCAGATAAAGTAAGAGTTTCTACTACACAGGCAGAGCGAGGAGAAATTCTGGATAGGAACGGACGTGTCCTTGCAGGAAAAGGTACAGCATCTTCAGTTGGAATTGTTCCGGGCAAGTTGGAAAACAGAGAGGAAGCAATCGCACAGATTGCAGGACTATTGCAAATCACAACGGAAGCGATAGAAAAGAACCTGTCTGCAAAGTGGGTAAAGGATGATTCTTTTGTACCTATTAAAACGATTCCAAGAGTGGAAGAAATTGAGTTAATGTCTATCAGTCCAGAGGAAGAAGTTTTAAAGGAGAAAGAAAGGCATGATAAGTTGCTGGAGATTCCCGGAGTGATGATATCTGATGTTGAAGTGCGTGAATACCCATTAGGGGAAGCCGCTGCGCATTTGGTCGGGTATGTTCAAAGCGTTACTGCGGAAGATTTAGAGGAACATGCAGGAGAAGGTTATACAGCCAATAGTGTAATCGGCAGAAGCGGAATGGAGGGCTTGTTCGAGAAAGAACTGAAAGGCCAGAACGGTTGCAGGATTTACATTGTAAATTCGGAAGATAAAGAGAAGGAGGAACTGGCTTGTATCCTGGTACAGCATGGGCAGGACATCCGGCTTACGATAGATACTGATTTGCAGGTTTCCTTGTACGAACAGTTTAAGGAAGATAAAAGCTGCTCGGTAGCCATAAATCATTATACCGGAGAGGTATTGGCTTTGGTCAGCACACCGGCTTATGACAATAACGATTTTATTATGGGATTATCGAGTGAGCAGTGGACTGTACTTAACGAGGACGAGAATAAGCCAATGTATAATCGGTTCCGGCAAGTGTGGTGTCCGGGATCTACCTTCAAACCAATTATAGCTGCGATTGGTTTACAATCAGGAGCAATCGATCCAATGGAAGATTACGGGAACGTAGGATTAAGTTGGCAAAAAGATGCATCGTGGGGTTCATATCATGTAACAACGCTTCATGCGTATGAACCAGTCATTTTAGAGAATGCCTTGATTTATTCTGATAATATTTATTTCGCAAAAGCAGCATTAAAGATTGGATCGGATGAGTTGGAGAATTCTTTGATACGGCTTGGTTTCAATGAGGAACTACCATTTGAGATTAAGATGGCAGAATCTCAGTATTCCAATACAGAAGGCATTGAAACTGAAATACAGTTAGCTGACAGCGGTTACGGACAAGGACAGATTTTAGTGAATCCGTTGCATATGGCATGTATTTATTCTGCTTTCTGTAATGAGGGAAATGTAATAAAGCCTTATTTGGTATATCAGAATGAAGCGGAAGCTGAGTATTGGATTCCGGGTGCCTTTTCTAACGAGACAGCAAGTCGTGTATTGGAAGGAACAAAGAAGGTTGTGAATGATTCTAATGGAACTGGATATGCAGCCCATCGAGATGACATTCTTTTAGCAGGAAAAACAGGTACGGCAGAAATAAAGGCATCGAAGGATGATACTTCGGGTACAGAATTAGGATGGTTTGCAATTTTTACAGCAGAAGATACGGAATGTCCTATATTGATTATCAGTATGGTAGAAGATGTGAAAGGAAGAGGAGGAAGCGGATATGTTGTTAAGAAAGACAGTCTGGTTCTGGAAGAGTGGTTTAGCAGTCATTAGTTTTGTACTGATGTTTAGTATTTCGGGGTGTAGCGATACACCACCGGAAGAAGATACAGTTTCGGAAACAGTAATTGATGTTCAGGACGTTTCAGAAGAAGAACAGGAGAATGAAGAAGAAATTATAAACATCTGCATAGATCTTTATGACAAGGCAGCAGAGGAAAATAAGTTAGATGATTTGGAAATAATTCGGAGTATTGTAAATCGTCTTGGAGAAAATGAGTATCCTGCTGTTGACAGCAGAAATCAAGTGAATATGACGGAAGCGGAGCAGGTACTGGAATTTTGTGAAAAGGTGGATGCACAGGAAGAAGCAGATATAACGATTCTTGAAGTCGGCTATTTGGGCGGATTTGTAAAATACGATTTGCACACAAAAGACGGAAATGTAGATGTGGTCAGAAGCTATTATGGATACGAAAATGGAGAAATACAGAAAGAAGTTACTGGGAGGTATCAAGCAGAGTATTGGAATTATACAGAAGAAGGTTACCTGATGTTTTCTGGTGTCTGGTTTTCAGAAGAATTATACGTTCTTACATTGAGTGGAGCAGAGGAGCATACCGCATTACGAGTACAGCCATTGGATGAAACATATAGGGAACTGAGTCGGAAATATCTTCTTCCAATCAGCTTTGAACAGAATAATATGTTTATTGTGGATTGGAGTGAAGAAGATTTTGGGGATTTGAATTTCTATGATATGTATGACATTCTTTATCCAAAAGTGAATGGTCAGTATGTTCCTTATGTTGCAGATGACAATTTGTCAGTCAGTGCAGTTTATCGGATTCCAAAAGAGGAATTTGAAAGCGTTATTATGAAATATTTCAATATTGATAGTGAAACGCTGCAATCCAAAACTGTTTATGATTCGGAGAATTCGACCTATGAATACAAACCGAGAGGCTTCGAAGAAGTAGAGTATCCGGAATACCCATATTCAGAAGTAATCGGGTATACGGAGAACAGTGATGGAACAATTACACTTACTGCTAATGTGGTATTTCCTTATTCGGGAAATTCCAAAGTATATGCCCACGAGGTTGTGGTTCGTCCTTTGGAGGATGGCGGGGTACAATATGTATCCAATCGAATTATACCCTCCGAGGATAATTCTGAGGAAACATGGCATACGCCACGGTTGACGTTAGAAGAATGGGAAGAATTATACGGAGGCGAATAATGGAAGATGTGAAATGGCTGCTTAGAAGATGTGGTCTTCCGATTTTGCTGCTGTTGATTTTCGTAATAGCCGGAGTGGTCTGTTGGGGAGAACTGCATACAGAAAAGCAAAAGGTGGCAGAAGAAGTATGGGAGCCACCTGTAGAAATCGAAAATAGCGAAGCAGAAACAGAAGAAGCCGAGAATGCGGAAACTTCCATAGAGTCAGCATATTGGTTTATTCCGCAAGCCAGTGATGATCTCCTTACAGAAGAGGAGAAGGAGCAACTGCAGAGTACGGTTTTGTCAGCAGCAGAATCGGTCAGAGAAATCTATAAGGATATTGTAATTGCAGATGCACTAAGCTACTCTTCCGGTATTAGCGAATTTACCAAAGAGCAGAGGAAAGCTGTGGTGGAGCAATTGGGCAGAACCGGTCTGGTAAGTGTTGAAGAAGATACTGCTATGCAAAATCATGAAGCAATCGAAGCATTTTATGCAGATTACCTGGATGGACAAGACTCGATGGTTACGGTATTTGAAGTACAGAGAGATGGGCTGATTGGAGCAGTTACCTTTATCTATCGGAAAGGTGAGTTGCAGACCTATTACATAGGAATTCGGTGGAGAGAAGGTGGTATGCCAGAAATACAGGGAACTTCGGTAAGTAATGTGGCTGAGATTAAACTGACCGAAAAAGGATATTTTATCTACGCATATGAATATGTGATTGCACATGCAAGTTTGAGACAGTATTGGAGAATAGAACCGCTACCAGAAGACTGCCAGGAATTAACGGAGAAATACATATCAGGACTAAGTTATGTGAATTACAATCTGCTCGTTACAGATTGGGATAGCAGCAATGTGGAGGACATTCTGATGCCTTGTATGTACGAAGATGTTTATAGGATTTCTACGGGGGAAAATCTGAAAACTGAGGGTTGGAAGATTCCGGCAGAGGAATATGAAAGGATAATGACTACTTATTTTCCGGTATCGGTAGAACAGTTGAGAGAGCATTGTGGATATGATGAGGGCAGCAATAGCTATGAATATGAGATGATTTATGCCAGTCCATACCCACCTTTCGGAGAAGTAGTTGACTATACAAAAAATGCGGATGGAACGATTACACTTATCGTGGATGGAGTATGGCCGGATTATAATTCTGATCTCGCTTTTCGGAATACGGTTGTGGTCCAGCCATTTGAAGACGGAACTTTCAGGTATCTTTCCAATTCTATAGAACAAATAGAGTTGGAACTGCCGCCAATAGCAAAAGCACATTAAATTTGCTTTGAAAGAAAGGATGATATTATGGCATTAAAGAAAAAAAGCATTTTGCTGATTATGGCATTTCTGATTGGATGCTTCGTATGTGCCTGTGGAAAAGAAGATAGTATTGTGGATGAATCTCTTGTGGAAGATACGGAAGATGTATCTTCCACGGAGGAGATAAAAAGTGCCGAGGAAGAGGCTGCAGAACAATGGGAAAAGGGCTACGACCTTCCAGTAGATGAACAGGAAAGGGAAGAAGCTGAGACTGACTGTAAAAAGCAGATGGAACTTTATCTTGACATTTATGAAACTGCAGATAAAGGGATAGCATCTAATGTTGCTTTGGATGATCAAACGGTTTTGGAAATGCAGAGGAAGCTAAAGGATGCAGGATGTCCGGTTACAACAATGGTAACATATTCTAACATGGAGAATTATGAAAGTGTTGACAGTTTTCTGAAAGAATGTATGGAAGGGAAAAGTGGTTCTGCAGTAATTTATGAAGTCCACAACGATGGTGGATTGGGCAGAATGAAATTCATTTTTGATGGAACAGATATGTATGTTGTAAGTACAATAGGAATCTGGAATGCTGATAATAATCCGGGGATTTCATACATTTCCTATACAAGACTAAAAGAGTGGAAATATACAGATAAGGGATGGTTCTGCTACGAGTTGTGTGTGCCGGAGCCACCGGAGGTCAGTGAAATTGTGGATGGAAGCTGCGTGATTAGAATAAAACCTATGACAGAGGAACAGCGAGAGATGTCTGAGCGCCTCGTCTTGGGACTTGGATATCAGGGACAGAACCTTTTGTGTTCCAACTGGAATACGGAAAATATGAGAGAATTGGATTATAACGGAATGTTTGAATATCTGTATGGAATGAAATATGGAGAAAAGTTCAATTCCGAAGATTATCCAAATGGTATTCCAAAAGAAGAATTCGAAAGTCTGATTATGGAATATCTTCCGATAACAGCGGAGCAGATACAAGAGTACGCAGTATTTGACGAGGAAAACCACACATATGATTGGGCTCGATTAGGATGTGGAAATTATGCACCTACTTTCTTTGGAACTTCTCTGCCGGAGGTTATCGACATCAAAGAAAATGAGGATGGGACAATCACATTAACAGTTGAGGCGGTTTGTGATATGGTTATTTGCGATGATGCAGTCATAACCCATGAACTTACGGTAAGGTTTGCAGAGGATGGCAGTTTTCAGTATTTGGGGAATAAAATCCTAAATGACGGAATTATGCATATACCTGATTACCAATACCGTATTAAAGATTGATTTGATAATTGTGGTGTTCTATGGTAATCTTACAGGTGTAAGAAAGGGGGACACATGAAGAAACTAAAATTAGTTGGAATATTGGCAGCAGTTGTATTAATAGGAGGAGTTGTTTCAATTCCGCTTATAAATAACCACACTGCCTATAAAGTGGAAAAAGCATTATGTGAAATCCCGCTGCCAGAGGAAACGGAATTGATAGAGTCGCTGTCGCAGGCAGGGAAGCTGACGGGTAACGGAAATGGAATGCAGTATTTCGGAGCAATTCTAATTCGAAGTGACTTGTCTTTGGAAGAATTGGATGCTTACTATTCAAGGTACAGAAGTAATGAGTGGGAATGTTTGGTGAAAATTCAGGAAGGGCAGTCCATTGAGGGGATTGATCACGGGACACTACAATTTGCGGAAGAAATAAAGGACAGGGGTTATTACATTGTATATTCTTGGGGAAGTGAAAATTCTCTATTGGATGAATTGGATATACGTGGACACTAAAAACGAGATGGAGACAAATTATGAAGAAAATTTCTAATATATGTGGTTTTATTGGAATTGCTATATATGCGGTGCTGATGATTCGCATTTCAAATCTATGTCAATACGGTGGGACGAAAGTGGACTTGATTCCAATATTGATTTTGGGTGTTGTTCTTATAGCAACAATCATTTTTGGAATTGTTAGCAGTAGAAAAGAAGAAAAAATTGAAAAAGGTAAACTGTTCTGGGGGAAATGTATTGTAGTTGTTGCCCTGACCATTTTGTTTGGAGGCAGGATTATTTATTCGGCAATCCCTTATAATGGTGCATTGTCATGGAAGATTGACGAATGGCGTAACCAAAAGAAAATTGAACTTACTCATACCAACTTCTTTGAGACAGGTGTAGAAGGAATCTTGGAAGACATTGAGACAGAGTTGGATTTACCGGATGAACTTTATGTTCAAAATAAGTTCCAGCTTTCCTTTGACAAAGATGGTGAAATTCAGAGTATTTATACTTATATGTATGGAAGATATGAAAATGGAGACGAAAATACATTCCTTATTGACTATGATGTGGATGCAGATTCAAAAATGACTGTGTGTATTAATGGAGTTGCGAGCAAATCTTACGATGATGACATGAGATTACAGCCGATGCTTGAAATTTTGAAAAACGCTGATTACAAAACAAGAGTAAATAACTGGGCTGTGGAAGGATATGCAGACGATTATGAAATTCTCTATTATGGCAAGCGGGAATTTAACACAATGGAAGGATTTGTATATCTTCAAGGTGATGTGGATGGTGACGGAGTGGACAACACAGACAATGCCATTTATTCGGAACTGAATGGTGGAGCTGTTTATGGATATGAAGTCTCGCTTCATATTCCAAGTGAATCTGAGGTGACTCCGGTACGTTATTTTATGGAACCGGAAGTGATTCCATTAGAAACTATCATCGACAGGGAGGAAGAGCAGACTATTGATGATGCTAAAGAAACAGAATCCTGGTATGTAGATAATTCCAACGGTTCTGTATATTACTGGTTGTCTGAGAATAAAGAAATTGGATGGAGATTAGTAGTTACTGATGCGGCAGCAGGAAGCCGTTATTATGAATTGGAAAAGTCATCAGATGGTGGTGAAACATGGAATGTGATAAATGCCAATCCGTTTAACAACAAGATTGGCGTGGCACTGGGAATAGAATTTTACGATGAAAATCTTGGTGTGATTGGTATGACAGGCGCTTCACAGGATGCCTCAACTTTATATGTGACATCAGATGGTGGAGTTACTTTTACACAGATGGAATTTCCAATGGAAGAGGTTACGGAACTGCCGGATATTGCTGATGAACTAGGATACACAATCGCAGATTATGATTACGCAGAGATGCCACAAGTATCCGATGGACAATGGACTGTAATCATCAAGGCAGAATACAGCAGTTACGAAGGCTTGAGATTTACATCTAACGACAATGGAAAGACATGGATGTATGAGGGATTAAGTACAGGCGAAGGTGATTTACAATAAGAAATAAAAGATACGAATAGTGTTAAAACACAAAAAATCGGGTAAAAGATTGTACGACTGACTATGACCTTTACCCGATTTTATTATGTTTTATTTCCAGATATTCATGTCTGACAAGATAGACATGGTTATTTCAGTTGCGTTGCCTCCGGTAGCATCGCTGTCTGCACTAATGTTGGTGGCAAAAAAGTATGTATTATCTGCAGTTTCGATATAACCGATGAACCATCCGTTTACATCCTGTCCATTCACACGTCCGGTTCCGGTCTTTCCGTAGAATGTTCCGGCATTGGAAGCTGAAAGGCAGATGGCATCTTTTACGGCATTGATATTTTCAGGGGCGAAGCCGAAACTGTTATTCTGCAGCTTGGTTAAAAGTTCGACCTGTTCTATTGGAGAGATTTCCAAGGAGGATTCCATCCAATAAGAGGAGAAATCGCCACTCATGTTTTCGTTACCATATCCGATTTCTTGAACATAGCTGTAAACGTCAGAGGTTCCAAGCTGTTCGTCTACTGCTTGAAAATACCAATTCACAGAGGAGTTCATTGCAGACTGTAAGGTCTGATCTGCGTTCCATGCTTCAAATGGATAGGTTTCTCCATTCCATGCAATGAACGAATTTTCTGGTGTAATGACGCCTTCTTCCAATCCGAACAAAGCATCGTATATCTTGTAGGTGGAGTTTGGAGCAACCCGTAAGGTGGCATGCTCCATGTCATGTATACTCCATGCATCGTTTTCCAAATCGTATAAAACAAAGCTGCCTTCGTATTCTCCGAAGTATGTGGAGAGGTCTACATAGGAAATATTCTCAGAAGAGGAATCCCATTGGTAGTGGCTTCCATCTGCTGCGTATGTAGAAATAAAAGGTGCGAATCCAAGGAGAAGGACAGCAGTCAACATGAATGCAGTCATACCTTTTACTCTTTTTATAAATGTCGGCTTCTCATAAGATGCAATGTTGATAATTCTCCGTTTCATCTGCTTCATGTTTCCACCAAGACCGGCGGCAAACGGAAATGGAGTAAGTGAAATCTTTTCCGCAAAATTGATCAGTGTATTACCATAATCTGCATAATCATCCTCCTCAAGCATCTTTAAAACAGAGGTGTCACAGGCAACCTCTCTGTCATTACGCATTTCTTTCAGAGCATACCAGACAAGAGGATTGAACCAATATATTACTCCGGCAAAGTTCATTAGATAGTTGGCAATAGCATCTTTGTGCTTATAGTGCTGTAGCTCGTGTAACAGCATGTATCGCATGTCCGATTCGTTATAATCTGAGATGAGATGAATCGGCAGATAAATACAAGGTTTCAAAAGCCCCACAATAATCGGAGATTTCAAAAATGCAGTACTGTAAACATGGATATTTCTGTTAATTCCCATTTCTTTCATACATCGATGATATAGTTTTCGAACTTCCGGGTTCTGAAGGGGAAGTGCAGATTTTTTCAAGTTCTGTAAGCGGATAGAGGACTTGATTACCAATATAATCATTGCAAGGATGCCTACAAGCCATATTCCAAATAGTATGTATCCGATGCTGGATGGAGTCTCACTATTTACCGAAATGGCAAAGTCATTCATCCAGTCTGCATTTCCGGCTGGATTGATCCCAACAGCTTCTCCTATGGCGGTTCTGGTGCCAGAAGTAGGAGAACTTTTCAGGCTACTGAGCCACGAGAGGATTTGCGGAAACCCAATTAAACGGAACGGTATAAAAGGAACTACCAACAATCCAAGTAGCAGGAACCACAGATTATACTGCATCCGGCTGGATAGGTTGCCTTTGAATATCCGCTTGGCTATCAAAAGAATTCCGATGATACCGCTGATAAATACATTGCATATTAAAAAGCGTATCATAAAATCAGCCATGTTAATTACCTCCTTTTTTTGACCTCTTGGAAAGAAGAGAGCGGAGAGTGTCTATTTCCGTTTCGGACAGTCTGTCATTTTCTATATATGCAGACAGCATGGCAGTGATGTCTCCATCGTAGTATCGTTCTAGAAAAGAGTTACTTTCCTGACCGATGTATTCACTTTCTTTCACAACTGGAGTGTAAACAAACACCCGACTTTGTTTTTCATAAGTCAGAACGCCCTTGTTCACTAGACGTTTAATTAGAGTTTGTATTGTTTTTGGACTCCAGCTCGTAGTCTGTAATAATTTATCAGTTATTTCATTGGTGCTGATCGGCGCATGTTTCCATACGATTTTCATAACTTCAAATTCAGCTTCAGAAATCTGTGGTAAATCGCTCATTTCAAATCCCTCCTTAAATCTTACGGCTGTAATAAAAATATTATAGATGTTATTTGTGTAGTTGTCAATTTAAGAGAAAATAGATTGACTTGAAATCTTACTTATGTAATAATTCAAATATTACATAAGTAAGAATTAAAAAAAGGAGTGGAATCAGGATGATTGAAATTGTAAATAAAGTGCTTTGAAAATAAGAAAACCAATAGAGTCACAAGGAGTCTATTGGCATTCTTACAGAGTTGGATGGTCTTGCTTGTGCAGCAGATCAAGCAGATAACGAACCATAGGCAATAAATCCGCAGCCTCCTGTTCCGTGCAGTCATTCAGCAGGGTCAGGAGTTTTTGGAGATTTGGCTGTTGGTTTGCGTTGGCTGGGTAGAAAATCTTATCGGCGGGTATCTTCAGATATGTAATCAAAGGATACAGCTTATCATATTTGGGGTTACCACGTCCGGCTTCAATATTTAGTATGGTGCGGGTATCCATATTAAGAGTTTCAGCCAGCTTTTCTTGTGAAAGTCCGAGTTCGGTACGGGCTTCACGCACTGCAATGGCAAGAATTTGTTTTATGTCATGCATTATAATTCACCTCGATAGTAGTTTACAATACCTATTAAAACGAGTGAATTGCAATAGAATACAGTGTAGATATGGAGTGTAATACATGAATGTAAAGTATGGGAAAATACATAGAAAAAGAATAGTGAAAAGTTTTGAGATAGCAGCATATTACACACTAAGGTGTATCGCAAAGAAGTATAAAACTTCAACGCGATACACCTTTTTTGTGGGGAAATCAGAGCGATGTAAAGTCTTTTTCGGGTTTGCGGTTTGTGGTCTGTTCCTGTCCCGGAGTCCGGTCAAGATACTGGTTCAGATTATCCAGTTTTCGGTTGAGAGCCTGTATGTCTTTTTCAGCAGATTTATAGGTTTTCTGCAAGGCTTCTTTCTTGGCATACAGAGCATTGTAATCATTACGAAACTTATCAATATCAAAATGTTTTAAGCTGATTCCAAAGCGTTTCAGCATATTTTCTGCACCGTCATGGAGCAGGAGTTCTGTTTCATGGTGGCGGAGATAAGCGTCAGGGTCTTTCGATTTCCGGTAACGGATGTGATAGATATGATTGCTCTGATATTGTTCAGCGTATTTCAATATCTGTCCTAAATCCTTTAGCTGACGTTCTGTTTCCACAAGACTGTTCCGTGCGGTTTTTGCAAGAACAGACTTACTTTCAATCTGTTTTTCAAGCTCGATGATAGAACCTGCTTTACTGTAACTGCTGGCAGCGATTTTGAGATTTTCAATCGCTGCCCAATGCTGCAGACCGGGGCTTTGCGTGAACTTTTCTTCCGAGGTGTCAATGAGCGTTCGGGAAGAATAATCCTTGATAAGAGGTTTCTTTCGGGCAGGGAATGGGACACGTTTTTGTGTCTGTGCTAAAGCCTTTGTTTCTACCCGTTCCTTAATCCGTTCTTTGGCGTATTCTGCACCCAAAGACTTTAAGCTGCCACGGACAAAATGCTCCCGGTCAAGGGGGCGGAAGGAAATGTACTTTAAGGCGTTTTCTCCAATGGTTTCGCCTTTGATTTCATAACCTTTTGCCCGTATCAGCTCCATGCACTGTTCATATGTATCAGCGTTTTGAATTGCTTCATCAATGTCCTGCTTGAGCTTGATTTTCCACGAGGTGCCATTTCTGCCGGATGTCCATTCTTTATAACTTTTACCACGCTGGTTTGTGGGAGAAATGACGGATAACTGATGCTTGGAACACAGCTCATCATTCAGGCGGCGAATGTGGTAGTAGGTCTGTTTACAGTCATGATATTTTTCGTGATTCACATTATCTGCGGCACAGAAAATGATGTGGTTGTGAACGTGACCTTTATCAATATGAGTGGAAACGATATAAGAAAATTTCCCCTCTAACAGCTTGTCGGCAAGCTCCACACCGATCTGATGTGCTTTCTTATAAGATACCTCTCCCGGAGCGAAAGCCTGTATCAGATGAAAGGCTTTGTTGGGGTCTGCCTGATTTGTTTTTGACAGAGCAAATTTGAAGTCAAAGGCAGCGGTTTCAGGACTGCATCCGAAGGAAGAAATGAGAATACTTTCATCTGTTTTTTGGGAATTACAGATATAGTTTACTGCCTTATGGACGGTTGCCTGGATAGCATGGATTTTTGTGATTGCCATACCTGTTTCATCAGCTCCTTTACTTCGTATACATCGGCTTTATAGACATTGCCAGTAGCATTCATCCGCTTGGCAATCTGGTTCAGATTATTGCCGATACGGGCGAGCGTGGTGTTGTATTCCCGCAGGTGTTCGTAGTTTACATCGTAGACATAGCCATACAAAATCAGATGCCGAATAAATGCGGATTTGCTCTTCATGCCGGAGGCTTTCCATTTCTGATCTAAGATGTATTGCTCGTCATCGCTGAGATAGATTTTAAGTTCATTTTGTCTTTCTCGGTTTGCCATTGCAGTATCAGTCCTTTCCTTATTTGTATAAAAGATTTTCAAATATGCCGTAGCCGGCGGTTGTTTTTTGCTTTTAGGGGGACAGGTGGATATGCCCCATGCAAGCCAATTTCTGCAAGTTTTCACTTGGTAGAAACTTGCGGAAATGGTGCCTGTGAGGGAACACAGGCAGTGCTTGCTATTCTTCTGCAAATTACCCGTAGGGAATTTGCGTGTTGCGTGAGTATAGGCGAGCGGTTTGCAACACAGTAGGGCGTTACCGCCCTTGTTATGGATAGCGTTGATAATTCGACTTTGCAGTTGGGCAGAAGCAATAAAAAAACTGCCACGGTTCATAAGGGCATTGATTGCCCGTAAAAACTCCATAGCAGTTTGTGTGACTTTTTATGATTTTTGATTCTATCCATAATGATTTTATCAATGGGAAAGGGGAAAGTCAATGGCTGGAGAGAGATAAAAGATTTACAGAGAAATTTAGGGGAATAAGCAAAGATACTGCATATTCTGCATTTAAAATTAGAATTGGAAAACCAGAAGAGAGGGGGTGAAGCATGAATACCGTACATCGTAGAACGGAAATAATCAATATTCTTATTATCAGACGACATACAACAGCGAATGAATTGGCACAGGAATTTGGCGTTTCCATTCGCACGATACAGTATGATATTCAGGCTTTAACTCCGGTTTATCCGATTTATACAAAACAGGGAGAGAACGGAGGAATTTTTATAAGAGAGGATTACAAGCCTTATGCCAATTCGCTGACACCTATGGAAGTAGCTGCCTTGCATGAATTATATGATTGGACGGAGGGCATACATAAAAAAGTTTTATTTCAAGTCCTAAGAAAATATGGACCGGATAAATTACAACTTTGATCTTGTCATTCTGATAAAGCACATAATTTTTACAGAACCGTTCATAGCAGACGGAAGTGTGCTTATGTGCTTTTTAGGCTGACAATTTCAGCTTTGATTTTATCCAAAATGCAGACGATGTCTGCGATTGTACCTTGACAATTTCATAAACCAATGCGTACAGGACGTGTGGAATATGTGGAGCCGCTTTGAGGATACGCCATAAGACACCTGCTTTTGCCTTTGGCAGAGGTGGATACGAAGGAATATTGAAAGCAGATATTGAAGTTAAGGTGTGGAGCGGGAAATATCCGGCATAAATGTGTAGCAGTTACACGGAGGCGTTGATACATATTTTTGATAATGATACTTCCGGCTTAGTCCGGTCAGATAAGATGACGGTGCGATACCGATGTGGGTAGTGTAATGAGCTGCCACCTGTACGGATTTTTTAATATCTTCCAATAAAAGCATATTTGTTTGCTAAGTATGTTTTTATTGGCAGATATGCCATAACCATAGCAAGAGAAAAAGAACACACTTTGAAAAGGTAGGTGGAAGAATGCAGGCAAAAGTGAACACAAAAAATTTTATAAGGTATGACGAGGGTGCGGAGAGGTATTCTATGAGTAAACACAGCTTTATGAAATTGGCACAGGATGCTCGTGCTGTTTATAAAATTAACCGTATCACATTGGTAAACGTGAAGATTTTTGAGGAGTATTTGGAATCTTTTCGAGCGTAGACATGATAAGAAAGAGGAAAACGAATTATTGTATATCAAAAAGTATTTGACTTTTTGATATACAAGTAGTAAAATGAAGTCAGGTTATGAAAGGCAGGTGTTGACGGATGGCAAGAATGGGTAGACCTAAGTTAGAAAATCCGAGAAGTGAAGGTGTATTCATCCGTCTTACAAAAGATGAGCATACAGATATAACAGAGTATGCCAGCTCTCATGATCTGACCATAACACAGACGCTTGTTCAAGGATTTAGAAAGCTGCAAGAGCAGGATAATACCGAGAATGAGTAATGGCATTTGTGACCTCTTTCTTATATTGAGAGGAAGGTGGTACATAATGTCAATGTCGAGAAAAGATTCAAAAGGCAGAGTATTAAGGAAAGGCGAAAGTCAGAGGAAAAACGACGGAAGGTATATCTACCAGTACACCGATTCGACAGGTAAAAGGCGGGTCGTTTATTCAAATGACCTGTTGGAGTTAAGGGAAAAGGAAAAAGAACTTGTTCGCAATCAGTTGGACGGTCTTGAAAGCTATTGCAGTGGAAAGACAACTTTGAACTATGCATTTGACAGGTATATTTCAACGAAGTATGATTTGAAAGAACACACACGGGTAAATTATAAGTATATGTATAACCGTTTTGTCAGAGATACTTTTGGAAAAAGAATCATCAATGATATAAAGTATTCTGATGTGAAATTCTTTTATTGTTCGTTGATGAACATATTGGGGTTACAGGCGAATACATTGGATAATATTCATACGATTCTGCACCCAACCTTTCAGATGGCAGTTAGGGACAATGTGATACGCAATAATCCGGCAAGCGGTGTAATGGCAGAAATCAAAAAGGCGAATGGAAAGAATAAGGGCATAAGACACGCACTTACATTGGAACAGCAGAGAGCATTTTTGAATTATGTATCGAACAGTCCTGTGTATTGCCATTGGTTGCCACTGTTTACAGCACTTTTTGGAACGGGATGTCGCATAGGAGAAATGATAGGGCTGCGTTGGGAAGATTTGGATTATGAGAATAAAACCATTAGTATAAACCATGCGGCTATCTATCGAGTAATGGAGAATGGAAAGAGTGAATTTCATATTTCTTCGCCAAAGACAGAAGCCGGGATTCGTACTATTCCGATGATGCAGGCTGTAGAACAGGCATTTAAGGATGAATACGAAGCACAGAAAGAAACCGGTTTTAATGTGCAAGTGGTTGATGGTATGAGTGGGTTTATCTTTTGCAATAAAGACGGAATTATCCATAAACCCAGCGTAATCAACAGTGCAATCAAAAGAATTTACGAAGCCTACAATGCCGAAGAAATTATTAAGGCAAAACGGGAGAGCAGACGCCCGGTATTGATTCCTCATTTTTCGTGTCATCATATCCGACACACATTTTGCACCAGATTTTGTGAAAATGAAAGAAATCTGAAAGTGATTCAAAGTATTATGGGTCATGCAAATATTGAAACAACGATGGATATTTATGCGGAAGCAACAGATGTGAAGAAAAAGGAAGCAATTAAAGCTCTGGAAAATAATAGTGATATATTTTAGGAAGAAGTCCTTGCAAGGGGACGATTTCCAAGACAAACCTGACATCAAAAAAGTCAGAATACATCAAAATGACATTAGTTTGTTGGATTTTGGTGGACAAATATGGACTGGCGATATATAATGAAAATCGTGTAAAAAAGCGTTTATCAACTTATTTGGACTGTGGTGGATTAGCTTCGGTTATATTCCCGACAATGAAATCCCAGGGTGCTGCAAAGAACGAAGCAAACAATGCTGCACAGTCTGGTGCTGCTGCTTCCGCAGAGAGCGCAGAAGCTGCTGCACCAGCTGGTGACAACAATGGCTTCTTTACTGCAAACGAGAAGATTGACTTCTCCAAAGTACAGATTGAGCCGCTGTTCGAAGAGCAGGTAGACTTCGATACTTTCAGCGAGTCTGATTTCCGTGCTGTTAAGGTAAAAGCCTGCGAGGCTGTTAAGAAGTCCAAGAAACTTCTCCAGTTCACCCTGGACGACGGAACCGGCACAGACCGTACCATCCTTTCCGGAATCCACGCTTACTACGAGCCGGAAGAACTGGTCGGCAAGACCCTGATCGCCATCACCAACCTGCCGCCAAGAGCCATGATGGGAATTGAATCCTGTGGAATGCTGCTTAGCGCTATTCACGAGGAAGAGGGAGAAGAGAAGCTTCATCTTCTGATGGTGGATAACCATATTCCGGCAGGTGCGAAGTTGTATTAATTTATACAAGAGAATAATAAAAATAAAAGAGACTGGAACTGGTAATCCGGTCTCTTTGTGTATATAATAAAAGAAGATGATGAATTATGGACTTCACAGACTGTATTGATTATATGGGGTGCTAAATGTTAAACATTTATTTAGGTGATATGAAAGAGGCTGTTTATCATCCTCCCACATACTTTGATAATATGTATGAGGATGAATGGATTACAAATCCGTTATCTGTTGAGATGATTTTTGATGTAGATAAATCGAAAGTAGTAGGGGCACATTTAATTGAGAGCCCTGTGTTAGGTCCGATATCTCCTAAAGACTTATCGGGTGGAGTAAAAACATTGATGCTCATGGCATTTGATGAAAATGATCGGGTGTTTAATGCCTCTGTGTGCGGTGACAACTGTGCAAAATGGATATTGCAAATTGCGGAAAATAAAGACCTGACGATAAATCTTCGACATATTATGGACTTTGGAGAGGGAAAATTCGAAGCTAAGGTGTTAAATACAAATCAGATCGTTCATAATATGCAGGAATTTTTGGCTATTGCTGGAGAGTATGTTTAGGGGATAATGAATGAAAGGTAAACATAAAGTAGTTGTAAAAAATAATAAATTGCATTATGAGTTTGAAATAAAGCGTAATATTACAATTATCAAAGGTGATAGTGCTACTGGGAAAGCAAACTGAATCCGGTGTACCTGCATGAGCGAAATCGGAAAGCTATAGTAGATAGTATTGAAGGTATAAAGCTGACAAGATAGCTTCAGAAAGTGGAAGGGGAAGAATTAAAACGGTTTAAATGAAAATGCTTCAAAGTAAAATGAAGATTGTTTGAAGTAACTTTGAAGTGGACATTGAAGTGAGTTTGAAGTGTTATAGAAGCGAAAGATTTTAAAGTTTATTGGAGACAGTCCTTAGGGCTGTCTCTATTTTGTATATAAGAATAAGTTTATCTGGGATTTTTATACCCCACCTATTGCTGTAAACTGTAACCATTAAAGAAGGTTAAATCAGAAATTTAAAGAAATGGAGAAGCTGGCAATGAAGGGATTTAATACAGGTAATGGTTACATGGGTTTGGTAAATGGTAAATATATCTTGTTTGCCAGCGAATCCGATTACTATGATTATATGAATGATTAAAGGCGATGCTGCAAAGAATGGGCCAATTACAATAGCAAAACTATGGTATACTTGACTTATCACTTGATAAAAGGAGATGGGTCAGATGCCAAAAGGAAGTAACCAGAAATTCAAATTATACAGGCTTGCTCAGATCATGCAGGAACAAACGGATGAAGAGCATTATATTACCATGCCTGAAATCATGAAAGAACTGGCCAAATATGATATCACGGCAGACCGGAAAAGTATATATAATGATCTGAGAGATTTGAGTGTTCTTGGTATTGAGGTAGAGGGAGAACCAGACGGAAACCGCTATCATTATCATGTTGTAGATCGTGCCTTTGAACTCCCGGAATTAAAACTTTTGGTTGATGCAATCCAGTCTTCGAAATTTATCACAGAGAAAAAATCAAATGCATTGATCAAAAAACTGGAAACCCTGGTAAGTAAATATGATGCCCAGAAACTGCAACGCCAGGTATTTGTATCTGGAAGAATTAAAACCATGAATGAGAGTATCTATTACACAGTAGATGCGATTCACAATGCAATTTCAGCGGATAAAAAGATCAAGTTCCAGTATTATCAGTGGAATGAGAAAAAAGAAATGGAACTTCGCCACAGTGGTGCCTGGTATCACATTAGTCCCTGGGGCTTATCCTGGAATAATGAAAATTATTATCTGGTCGGATATGACTCAGAAGAAGAAAAGATTAAGCATTTCCGCGTGGACAAGATGTTGCATATAAAACTATCAAAAGAAAGCAGAGAAGGAAAAGAACATTTTAAAAAGCTGGATATGGCAGACTATGCGAAGAAAAGTTTTGGAATGTTCGGCGGAAAAGAACGGACAGTTAAATTGTTGGTAAAGAATAATCTGGCAGGCGTAATCATTGATCGTTTTGGCAAAGATGTAATGATGATTCCAGTGGACAACGAACACTTCACCGTGAGTGTAGATATACACGTCAGCAAACAGTTCCTGGGGTGGGTGTTTTCACTGGGAGAAAATATAAAAATTCTTGGACCGGATGATGTGGTGGAGATGATGAAAGGGGAGATTGGGAGGTTGGTTGGACAGTATAAATAAAAACGAATTATACGTTGATAAATTATGAAGATATGGATATAATAGTAATAAATATAAAATATCAACGCAAAAAACGTTTTTAAATTTGGAGGACTAAATGAAATTATTAAGAGTCACAGCACAAGGGTTGCCATTGTTTAAAGAAAAATTGGATTTGCCTTTTTATGCGCAGCAAAGAGTGGCAGAGGAAGATAAAATAAATTTATATTCGTTGTTTTCCAATATATATTTAAATCCATCTAATGCATTTATAGGAATCAATGCCTCTGGAAAGACCTCTGTATTGAAGGTTCTTATTCTTGCATTGGGAATCATAAATAACGAACCAATCAATCATATCAATACAAAAGATATATTAGGGAATACGGAAAAAGCGGTCTTGAATATATATTTTTATTCAGAAGTTAATGAAGAAATTTGTAGATTAGAGACAGTTATTACATCTAAGAACGTTAAAGTAGAAGGGGTAGTATATCAGATTGATTCGGAATCGTTGTGGACGAAGAATATTGAAGAAGTAACAACGCGTAAAGCTATGCTGGATTTTGATGGGAGAGAACCAATTATAGTTCGAAATGAGCAGGAAAGTTTTTTGTCTGATGATGTGAGCATTATGATCGCTTACAATAAGAAAAACGGTGAACATATCAAGGTAGTCAGTTTGCTGTTCTTTACTAATATGAATGTATTACCATTTTCCGAATGTATTCCAACGGAGATTATTTCTTATTTGGATCCGACAATTGAATATTTATATTTTGAAGAAAAAAATGAGAAACCAATAATTCATTTGAAATTTAAGGAGAAAGAAGAGATTATTTTAAATAGTTCTATAGAACTGAATAATTATCTTTCGTCCGGAACGATAAAAGGCATGATTACTTTTACACTTGCACAGGAGGTTCTGAAAGAGGGGGGCTGCCTGGTTGTGGATGAGATTGAGAATCATTTCAACAAGGAAATCGTAAGCACTTTAATCCGGTTCTTCCTGGATGGAAAGCTGAACAAAAATGGAGGAATGCTGATTTTTTCTACTCATTATTCAGAGCTTTTAGATGAATATGATCGTAACGATAGTATATTTATTACCAGAAACCGAAATGGCATTACAGCCGAAAATCTTTCCAATATTTTAAAAAGGAATGATATTAAAAAAAGTGATGCTTACCAGAGCGGATTCCTGGAAGGAACGACGCCTACTTATGAAGCATATATGCAGTTGAAGAAAAGTATAGCTGCATCTCTGAAATAAATGGAGGTGTGCTATGGAGTTGGCAAAATATAAATATTGAAGAGAATAATGCTGGGCAGTATTATCCGGATTATGCATATGAACACGCTCTTTTTACACCAGATATGAAGATATATACAGACTCGAAAGTATCCGATTTTTTTCAAAAATTAAAGCCGGAACAGTCGGTTGGTTTTCTAAATAGTTGGAATAAATCGAAGAATAAAAGACAGAAAATTTATCTGTCCTATGATTCTACAAATAAAAACTGCCAGGCAGGGGACATAGATCTTTTAGAGCACGGAAACGCAAAAACAGATGTAAGTCTGCCTATTTTTAATTACTCAGTTGCATGTGATTCTGCGAACCGTGAACCTCTTTTTTATGAACTATATCCGGGAAGTATTAATGATATTTCCCAGCTGACTTGTATGATTGACAAGGCACATGGATATGGCTACAGGAACATTGGATTTATTCTGGACAGAGGGTATTTCAGTAAAGCAAATCTGGAATATATGGAAAAAAACGGTTACAGTTTTTTGATCATGGTAAAGGGGATGAAGGACTTTATCCGTGAGATTGTGATAGAAAACCAGGGCAGTTTTGAGAACAGTAGAGGAAAATATATTGATCGTTATGATTTGTACGGAACAACTGTCAGGCGCCTATTATACGAAGGTGATACGAAAAAAAGAAATATCCATATTTACTACAGTGATGGAAAAGCATATGGTGAAAAACAGGAAATCAAGCAGAAGATACGCCGGCTGAAAAAATATCTGGACGGATGTGTTGGGAAAGAATGTGTAGCATTTGGCCCGGAGATCATGAAGTATTTTTACCTGAATTTTGAGCAGGATGGGAAGACGCTGAAGCTTGCAGAAGAGAACGCTTCAGCAGTAGAAAAGGAACTGTCCCTGGCAGGATATTTTGCCATTGTTTCATCAGAAAATATGACGGAACGGGAAGCAATTGAGCTATATAAAAGCAGAGATGTATCAGAAAAACTGTTCCGCAGTGACAAATCTTATCTTGGAAATAAAAGCATGCGCGTATACAGTGATGAAGCATTGTCATCAAAGGTATTTATCCAGTTTATTGCCCTGATTTTGCGTAGCAGGATCTATATAGCATTAAAAGAAAAAAGCGAAAAAATGTTGAAAAGGCCGAATTATCTAACAGTCCCGGCAGCATTAAAAGAGCTGGAAAAGATAGTAATGATACGTCAGCTTGACGGTGTTTATCGTCTGGATCATGCTGTCACCGCAACCCAGAAAACCATACTGGATGCCTTTGGTTTAAACGAAGGAAATGTACGGTATCAAGCGAAAGAAATCGAAAAAATCTTACAGCACCAGTAAGAAAAACAAAGGAGAAAAAAGATATGGCAAGAATGAGAAGAAGCAGCGAACAGACCCTGGAATACAAGATTGAACAGGCAGAAGCAAAGGTTGCAAAAACCAGAGAAGCACATGAAAAAGCGGTTGATGAATTAAAAAAACTGTACGATATAAGAAAGGCATATCAGAGAGATGAACTGCTAAAAGCGATGAAAAACAGCAGTCGTTCTTATGAAGAGATCCTGGCATTTATTACCTCGGGAGAGACATCAGAGGATGAGCAAAACAGGACTGAATAAGCCTGTAAACAGGCAGGACAAGTAAATTTAGCATAGTTGTTTGGGTGAAATCCTGCATTTAGGGGATTTATTTTCGGAAGTTCACAATAAAAGTGGACATTCATGACCAAAAAGTGGATATTGAAAGCGTACTTTCCAAAAAAGGTAGTGATTTCTCAGTAAAAACGACGGTTCATATCCATAGACTCTTTGAGAAGTTTGGTTTTGATGAAATATTTGGAAGAAGTGCAGTTATGGAACTTCTTGAACTGAAAGGTTCAGGTGCTTCAAAACTTCTTTCCAATTTGGTGCAGACAGATATTATTGAACCGGTATCCGGTCACGGAAAAGGAAAATATAAATTTAAGAAGTAGTTTATATCGTATCTGAATGAACAGGTGCAGGAACTGATTTATGCATAGCTGATAAAAAGTAAGACCTATTGTGGAGCCATTATCCACGATAGGTCTTTCAACTTCAATCTATTAGAAAATCTTCCTACATTTTTTTATAAGCGTTACCCCATTCGACCATTGAATCGAGAATAGGTTTCAGAGTAAGGACCAATTCGCTGAGGCTGTACTCAACTCTTGGTGGAACCTCCGGGTAAACTGTGCGAATAATGAGACCATCATTTTCCATGGAGCGCAAACTATCGGTGAGAACTTTCTGACTGATCCCCTCAAGATTTTTCTTTAATTCATTGAATCGCCAAGGGCGTTCCAGCAGATTTCGGATAATCAGCAATTTCCATTTACTGCCGATGAGCGAAACTGTGGTTGCAACCGGACATTCCGGCAATTCTTCTTTTGTTAACATATGATCGCCTCCTCATATAACATCCTTTTTTATTGTTATATTTAATTTTAATGTAATAGACCAAAAGAAGCAATAGGTTACAAAAAAGTAACCAGGGTGTTACTGTTCACTGGTAACATTCCGCGAGGTGTTTTTTGTGAACAAAGTTCAAAGAAAACCCGAGAATTGCGGCGCGAAATCATGCGAATGCATGATTTCTGTGCATCGCGGAGCGGTTACTGGTCACGGAGTGAACAGTAACACCATGGTCACCTTTTTATGCCTATGTAATAAAAAAGTGCGTACTTTTGCCGGTTAAGTACTTTTGATATTATAATCTTGCAACAAAGATAACAATAAACAAAATATCAGGAGGTAACAAAATGGCATTATCAAATCTTTTCGGATGGAAGAAGGCAGAAACAGAAGTCAGTGCAGCATGCGGAACAGCGTGTGGAGCAGCAGACAAACCAGCGGAGAAACCGGCAGCATGCGGAACAGCGTGCGGAGCAGCAGACAAGCCAGAAGAGAAACCAGCAGCATGCGGAACAGCGTGTGGAGCAGCAGACAAGCCGGAAGAGAAACTGGCAGCATGCGGAACAGCGTGTGGAGCAGCAGACAAGCCGGAAGAAAAACCAGTAGCATGCGGAACAGCATGTGGAGCATCTGACAAGTAAAATAAGTTAAGGAAGGAGTTGGATAGGATGAGTCAGTATTTTTCTTTTCAGTGGCATATTACAGATGAATGTGATCAGCGATGCAAGCATTGCTATATTTTCTCAGGAGAGGGCTGTAAGGAATTAAAGTCCATGACTTGGGACCAGATGACAGAGGTAGTGGCAAGCTGTGAGGATTTTTGTAAGGTATATGGCAGAGTACCATATTTCTATATTACTGGCGGAGATCCTATCCTTCATCCGGATTTTTGGAAATTAATGGTATTGCTGAAGTCAAAAAAGATACCTTTTACATTAATGGGAAATCCATTTCATTTGAACGACGAAATTTGCAGAATGCTAAAGGTGTGTGGTTGTGAGAAATACCAGATGTCTTTGGATGGAATGAGAGAAACACATGACTGGTTCAGAAAGCCGGGAAGTTTTGACCTGACGATTGAGAAAATCGGATGTCTGAACAGAGCAGGAATAAAAAGTGTAATTATGAGTACGGTATCCAAAACAAATATGGAAGAGATACCGGATATTATTGATGAAGTTGTAAAAGCGAAAGTAAAGGTTTTTGCATTTTCCCGCTATGTGCCTACAGGTGGTGAAGTTGATACAAGCATGACACCGGAAGAATACAGAAAACTTCTTGAAGTCTGTGATGCAAAGTATAAGGCATATGAAAAGGCAGGATGCGAGACCTATTTTAATAAAAAGGATCATTTGTGGACGCTGTATGAATATGAAACGGGACAGTTTAAGCTTCCTGAGAGTACAGAGGCAGGAATGATCTATGGCGGCTGTAACTGCGGAAACTGTCATATTACCATATCTTCCAATGGAGATATTATGGCATGCAGAAGGGTGACAGACAGTAAAGTGGCTAACATTTTTGAAGACCGACTGGCAGACGTCTGGATCTGTCAGATGGAAAAATACAGAGATTATGATAAATTTGTAAAATGCAGCAAATGTGAACTTAAGGCATGGTGTCGTGGATGTCCGGCAGTTGCCAATGGAACAAGCGGTAACTTTTATGGGGCAGATCCGCAGTGCTGGAAGACAAGAAATGAGATTACCGGGGAGATATTGGAGGAGCGATAAAATGGATTTACAAACATGTCTGAAAAAAATGGAATTGGTGGGAGTGCTTGCATTCGCAACAGTAGACAGCGAAGGAGCACCACAGATACGAAATATCAGTGCGATTCATTATGAGCCGGATGCGCTCTATTTTTTCACCGCCAGAGGTAAAAATTTTTGTAAAGAATTAATGGAAGATGGCAGGGTTCAGATTCTTGCTTATACCAAATACAAAGAAATGATTCGTTTGTCAGGAAAGGCTTACGCTGTAGCAGAGAATGAACAGAAAAAATGGATGGATATCATTTTTGAAGAACAGCCATATCTTGCTAATGTATATCCAGGGGATACAAGAGAAATCGGAATTATTTTCTGTATTGATAAGGCAGAAGTGGAGTATTTTAATCTTGGCGTAAATCCAATTTTCCGGGAGACATATATTCTGGGAAATGTTAGTATAAAAGAAAAAGGATATTACATAACGGAATCCTGTATCGGCTGTGGGAAATGTGTGAAACATTGTCCGCAAAAATGTATTGAGAAGGGGACACCTTTTGTCATCCGGCAGGAGCACTGTCTGCACTGTGGAAACTGTTATGAAAACTGTCCGGTGAAAGCGGTGGTCAGGAAATGAATCAGAATGACAGAAGAAGATATTTAATTGAAGGATTGTTAAAAGAACGACCGGAATATGAGAACATGCAGATTCCAGCAGACGTAAGTGAGCAGAAAATGCTGCTCAGATCGCTTATGAATATAAGAATGCCGGGAGAAATGGATGATGCGTTTTTGCATGTTCAGGACGCCTATCTCATAGAAGAAAATAGGAAGAAAGGGATTGTCACTCTTGCAGATATGGAGGAGGTACAGCCTGATCTTTATATCTGGAAGGGTGATATTACAAGACTTGGAGTGGGAGCAATCGTAAATGCGGCAAACAGCGGTATGACAGGATGCTATCATCCCTGTCATAACTGTATTGATAATTGCATTCATACTTATGCAGGAATTCAGCTTCGAAACTATTGCAATGATATGATGATGAAGCAGGGTCATGAAGAACCGACAGGGCAGGCAAAGATCACCCCAGCGTTTAATCTGCCCTGTGATCATGTGATTCATACGGTTGGCCCGATTGTACAGGGAAAGCTGACAAAGGAACATGAGTATTTACTGACATCCTGCTATGAATCGTGCCTCAGGATAGCTGATGAGCATGAGGTAAGGAGCATCGCTTTCTGTTGTATCTCAACCGGTGTGTTTATGTTTCCAAATAAAAGAGCTGTCGAACTTGCAGTACAGACAGTAAAGCAATATAAAGAAAAGACAAAATCAAAGATAAAGGTGATATTTAATGTTTTTAAAGAGGAAGATGAACGACTCTACAAACAGTTACTCGGATAAGATCTTGCAGATAAAAGAAAAAATTGGGGAAGCAGATGCTGTTGTAATAGGGGCTGGTGCGGGATTTTCCACATCAGCTGGTTTTGTGTATAACGGTGAAAGATTTGATAAATATTTTTCGGATTTTAGAAAGAAATATGGATTTTCTGATATGTATTCGGGCGGCTTCTATCCATATAAAACATTGGAAAAACACTGGGGATACTGGTGCAGATATATTTATATCAACCGTTATATGGATGCTCCCAGACCGGTATATCAGAACCTGTATGATCTGGTGAAAGAGAAGGATTATTTTGTTCTGACAACAAATGTGGATCATTGCTTTCAGAAGGCAGGATTCGCTAAAAACAGAATCTTTTATACACAGGGAGATTATGGTCTGTTTCAATGTAGTGAGCCTTGCCATAAGGAAACTTATGACAATGAAGACGCGATTAAAAAAATGGTACTGAGCCAGGGATTCCAGATTATAGACGGGGAACTGCAAAAACCGGAAGCCGGGGAAATAAAGCTTACGGTTCCCTTCAGCCTGATTCCATATTGCCCACGCTGCGGCAAGCCGATGAGTATGAATCTCAGATCGGATCAGACATTTGTTGAGGATGAAGGATGGCACCAGGCAGCAGAAAGATACGAGAAATTTATACAGAATCATAAAAAGCAGAAAATAGTGTTCCTTGAACTTGGAGTAGGATATAATACTCCTGGTATTATAAAATATCCGTTCTGGCAGATGACAAACACATT
The DNA here is from genome assembly GCF_020554845.1 of Blautia faecis. Taxonomy (GTDB): domain Bacteria; phylum Bacillota; class Clostridia; order Lachnospirales; family Lachnospiraceae; genus Blautia_A; species Blautia_A faecis. The sequence goes on from NZ_JAJCIA010000008.1 coordinate 51,724, forward strand.
TCAACATGCATTTTATGTGTGTCTGAACCAGGGTGAAGCATATGCACCGGAAGAAATAATGAGAAAGTCTGTCTGCATGAATGAAGATATTGGAGAGATTCTGAAAGAACTGTAGACTTGTGGTTACCAGTGAACGGTAACAGTTAATGTTTTGCTAAAAAAATCTCATTGCCTATTTAGCGACAATATGCTTATAATGAGTCTATGATGAAAGACCTTAAAGCTGTCTGATACAACTGAAGTTTTACGGGCTGGATTTTTATTCAAAATGTGAACTGCGGAGGAAATCATGACGAAGAAAAAAATTATTAAGCTGTTCGCAATACTGGCGGCTGTTTTTCTGGGATCACTGGAGATGGGATGGCGCTTTTTTAACATGGTGGTCTGCTGCAAAAGGGGAGAGCAGAAAAAGGAAAGAAGGAAATGGTTTGAACTGTCTCATATCAGGGAAAATCATCCACAGAATGGTTATGCCAGAGAATATAATGAGAGTAAGGCATGGTGCTTTGAACAGAATATGCAGGACTGTTATATCAAAAGTATTGACGGATTAAAACTGCATGCATTATATCTTCCTGCAGAAGCTGCGAAGCGGATCGTCATATTAAGTCATGGATATCGTGGCAGCCGGTTTGGCACGTTGTCGTTTATGGCGAAATATCTGCATGAGCATCAGTGTGATGTCCTGTTTATAGAGCATCGCTGCTGCGGTGACAGCGAGGGAAACTATATTACTTTTGGAGCAAAGGAACAATGGGATGTGCAGCAATGGGCAGTATATATGGCTGAACGAAACAAAGAGAAGCTTCCGATTTACCTGTACGGACAGTCCATGGGTGCAGCTTCTGTGCTGATGGCATCAGGACATACACTTCCACCGGAGGTGAAAGGCCTGATTGCGGACTGTGGTTTTCAGTCTATGGAACGGCAGATGCGTGATATGGCCGCTAACTGGTTCCATCTGCATCATATTCCGTTGCTTCTGATGGAACTGGACTGGTTCTGTTCTCTTCTGGCTGGATTTCATATGAAAGATGCAGACACTACAGAAGCCATGAAAAAAAATAAAAGACCGGTTCTCTTTTTCCATGGAGAGAAGGACACCTATGTGTATCCCAATAACTCTTTTCAGAATTATATGCTCTGCAGGGCAGAGAAGGAACTGGTGATCATACCAGGAGCTCGGCATCTGTGCAGTGCCTATGCAGATCCGGAACTGTATCAGCATAAGATGATGGAATTTTTTGAAAAATACGATTAAATGAAAAAATCCTGACCGGGATTTATCAGACATAGTATATAGCAGGAAATATACCTTTGAACTGCTAGTACATCGAAAATTAAGTTTCTGCCATATTGACGTAGGATGATTTCTTCATATGCAAGGCGGAGGAAGGAGGCGTAGCGGTGGCTACGGCGACTGACGACAACGCAGCAGATGAAAAATCAGACAAGTCAATATGGCAGTTACTTAATATTCGATGTACTATGTTAAATGTATGATAAGTCCCGGTCAATTTTTTATAAAGTGTTCATTAAGTCTTCAGGGTACTGGTATTTCCTGAGAAGGTATGATATTTTTTCACCTGAAGCATACATACAATGTTTTCTGTTCCGGATAAAGAGGAAAACCGGGACAATGGAGGTTATCTATTATATGAGAAATTATTATCCTTTGACAGCAGCTCAGAAAATGCATCACAACTGGATACTGGATTATGGTACACAGCAGGTATCTGGCGTAAGCGTTGTGGCTTCTGTACAGGCAGAACTGGATTTTGGATTATTAAAAAAATGTATTCAGATGGAAACAGAGCGTTCCGGTTGTACCAGAGTCCGTTTTACAAAGCCGGATAAAGAGGGAAATGTAAAACAGTATATCGAAAAACAGGACCCGCGTGATATTGAGCTGAAGGATCTGTCAGGAATGGAAAGTCTGGCAAAGGCAGATGAGCTGATGCAGCAGTGGGCATATGAAACATTTGACGGAAATAATATTCCCATGTGTGAATTTACCATGCTGAAGCTTCCAGAAGGATACAATGGTTTCTTTTTACATATGGATCACAGACTGATCGATTCCTGTGGACTTGTAGTTATGATCGAAGATCTGTTCCAATTATATACGCATTACAGATATGGAACCGCCTGCCCTCAGGAACTGGTAGATTTTGAAACGGTTCTGAAAAAAGACCTGGCAAAGGCGGGCAATGAAAAGCGTTTTGCAAAAGATAAAAAATTCTGGGATGACCAGCTGGATGCACTGGGTGAGCCGTTATATTCTGATATTCAGGGCCCATCTGTATTGGAGGAAGCAAGAAAGCGTCATGGAAATCCGAAGCTTCGTGCTTCTGACATTGAGATGAACGAGCTGTTTGTTGCAGTAAAGGATTATCATCTGGAACCGTATGCGACACAGAACCTGATGGATTTCTGTATGAATCATCAGCTCTCTATGACAAATTTGCTTCTGCTTGGTATCCGTACTTATTTGTCAAAAGTAAATAATGGACAGGAAGATATTACAATTCAGAATTTTATATCCAGACGTTCTACCCATGACGAATGGACTTCCGGAGGAAGCCGAACCATTATGTTTCCATGCAGAACAGTGATCTCACCAGAGACAGATTTTCTTTCGGCAGCTTATGAAATCCAGAATATGCAGAATCGAATTTATATGCACAGCAATTATGACCCGGCATTTATTGTGGATGAGATGAGAAAAAGATATCATATACCGGAGCATACCAGCTATGAAAGCTGCTATCTGACCTATCAGCCAATGCCGGTGAGGGTGGAGAATGAAATGCTTGGAACTATCCGCCAGCATGCCAAATGGTTTGCAAACGGCGCTGCAACCAAGAAAATGTATCTGACCGTATCTCATACCGAGGATGGGGGAATGAACTTTTCCTATCATTATCAGACTGCGCATCTGGAGGAGCATGACATGGAATTGTTGTATTATTATATGATGCGTATTCTTTTTAAAGGAATTGCAGAGCCGGATATGAGCATTGGAGAGATTATGGAACAGGTATAAAGCGTAACAGGTTCCAAAAAGCTTGAAGGAGTAAGAACGGTTAAAGAGAACTTGTCGGCATTGTTTTTATAGAAATCAAGTAACTATTCAGAAGGTAGTATCCCGCGAGGCGTTTTGGCATGTTTTTTGCCAAAATCCCGAGCCATACAAGACAAAATGCCATCACCGAAGGTGATTTGGAATGCATTTTGACTCGTAACTGTGAGGGTACTGAACAGTTACGAAATCAAAAATCAGGAGGAAATGGAATGAGTCAGGAAATAGAATTTAAAAATATCGTAGCACAGTACAGTAAAGTGAAACCGGAAGAGATGACAGGTGAGATGAGATTCCGTGAAGATCTGGGATTTACTTCCCTGGATTTTATGTCTTTTCTGGGTGAGCTCGAGGATACCTTTGATATTGAACTGGATGAAAACGAAGTGACAAAAATTACAACTCTTGAGGAGGCGCTTAAGCTTCTTGAGGAGCTTCAGTAAGAATCAACAGAGTGTCAGTTCACAGAACAGTGAAGGAGGAAAAATATGCTGATCAGGAATATATTAGAAGAAAGTGTACAGAAATTTGGCGAAGTCAAAGCAGTAAAATGGCTTAACCGAAAAGAAGTTCTGGAGAAAAGTTACAGCGAAATAATGAAAAACGTGATTTCTACCAGAAAAGGACTTCTTGCAGAAGGGTTTGAGGGAAAACATATTGCATTAATCGGAACCAGTTCTGTAGAATGGATCGAAAGCTATCTGGGAATTATTACAGGATGCGCTACAGCGGTGCCGCTGGATGCTGCACTCCCGTGTGAAGAACTGATCGACCTGATAAATCGCTCCGATTCCGAAGCACTCTTCTTAAGTCCGAAACACAGACCATATCTGGAAGCATTTCTTGCAAACTGTCCGAAGCTTCAGAAGGTGTGGATGCTCCAGAAAGAGGTGGAGGATCTGCCTTCAGGAGTGTACAGTATCAATGAGCTGAGAGATATGGGAAAGAGTGCAGCAGAAGATGCTTCCTGTCCGGATGCAGAAGCTATTGCGACTATTATCTTTACTTCCGGAACCACAGGCAAGAGCAAAGGGGTTATGCTGACACAGAATAATCTGGCATCCAACGTTGAGGCAGTTAAGATTTCAGCAGAGCCTGGAACTGCCATGCTCAGTGTACTTCCAATCCATCATGCATTCTGCCTTATCATGGACTGGCTGAAGGGATTTTCTCAGGGGGCAACTATCTGTATCAATGACTCCCTGCTTCATATGGTCAGAAATATGAGCATTTTTAAACCAGATATCATGCTCATGGTTCCGATGATGATTGAGACAATTTATAAGAGACTGGCGGCTGCTGATCCGGAAATCCCGAAGGCGGTTCTTGCAGAAAAAGTATTCGGCGGAAAACTGCAGACGATTTTTACCGGCGGGGCACATCTGGATCCGTACTATATTGACCGTTTTGCAGAATATGGCGTTCAGATACTGGAAGGATATGGCATGTCGGAATGTTCTCCTGTTATCAGTAATAATACACCGGAAAATCATAAACCGGGTTCTATCGGAAAACCACTTGAGAATGTGGAGATAAAGTTTGAAAACGGGGAGATTCTGGTAAAGGGTACAAGTGTTATGAAAGGGTACTATCAGATGCCGGATGAAACAGCAGAAACGCTGAAGGATGGCTGGCTGCATACTGGAGACAAGGGGTATATGGATGAAGATGGATACCTTTTTATTAACGGTCGTGTGAAAAATCTGATCATTCTCTCCAATGGGGAAAATGTATCACCGGAAGAAATCGAGAATAAGCTTGCGCTGAATCCACTTGTTGCGGAAGTGATTGTAACAGGTGAAGAGAATGGTCTGACAGCACGTATCTATCCGGAACAGGCAGTTGTGGAGGCAAAGGCACTGGATACTGAGATGATTCGTTTACAGCTTCAGGCATTTCTGGATGAATACAATAAAAATCAGCCGACCTACCGTCGTATTACAGGTCTGGTGATCCGGAAAAATCCGTTTATACGCAGTACAACAAAGAAAATCAGGAGACAGGATGTCCTGATTGATGAGCCACAGGCATAAGAAAAACCCGTCTGAGTGAATTGCTTAGATGGGTTTTTCTTATGCCTGTTTGAAAGAGCATTCCCGCAATCTGCACGCCCCACTTTGCGGGAATGATTTTACAAACACGTCAGGATAAAAGTGGCAGCATGCCAGTCAGAAAAACCTGAGTCAGAATCTCTGCAATGACTTCTGGTTCAAGATCAAAATGATCCCGGGTCCATTTGTGAAGAACACCGATTGTGCTGCCGATCGCACAGGTGATCACATAAGATATTTCCTCTTTTGTGTGTCTGCCGGGTCTGGCACTGGAGGTAGTAGCTGTGACATAGTGATGAAGCATAGTCAGCATTTTTTCAAAGAGATCATTCCCATGGGGTGTGCTCAGAAGACTGGACAGGAAAGGATTTTCCATTGTATAGCGGCAAAGTGTCAGAAAATAGGACTGACAGATATCCCGGTCATTTTCAGGATGAAATTTTTCCATTATAGAAAAAACATCCTGGATCGTCTTTTCCTCAACTGCGGATACAAGAGAAGGAATGTCTTGATAATGATTATAAAAAGTGCTTCTCGCGATACCGGCTGTCTTAGTGATATCGGATACTGTGATCTGATCAGGAGTTTTTTTCTTTAGAAGTTTAAAAAAAGCACCCAGGATGGCTTCATCCGCCACAGAATATCTTTCGTCAGGAACTGGATTTTGCATAGTCGATTCCCTCCCAATATTTTATCAATAAATATAAGGATATGAGTGGCAAAAGACCTTTTAACTCTCATATCATGTATATATGGAAATCTGGAAAATGTTTATTTCTCTATTTCATAGGCAGGAATCAATATACATGCGCAGAAGTTTTCCAATGGCTGGAAACATTTGATAATAAGTTCACGATGAATCCTGGCACTGTAAGTCTTGAGACGACAGCTTCCGCCATTCACGGCAACATCTGTATATGCGGCAAGGAGCTTCTTATCTCCGTTGGGAAATGCCTGATAAAAAGATTGGTCGAGTATTTCCTGCAAATCCATGCCTTCCAGAAGAAGCATTTCTTTATTGCAATAGCGGAAAACGAAGTCAATTCCAGTTCCGTTTTTATTAAAAATCATTTCGATTACACAAAAAGCAAGGGGCATATCATCTACTACAGAAAAACGCGTACGAATATTTGGAGATAAAGTCTTGGTAGGATCCTGATGCAAAGATTTGTTCAGAAATTTGTGAGTGGCCGCGCCACGCTTACGTCCTTCCAGACGTACGCCATCCTTCATATGATAGGTGCAGTTTTCAATATGATCAATCTGTCCTCTGGAAACCACGGTGCCTTTATTTATGGAAATATAATCATAAGGTATAAGAATTTCATATAAATCTTTGACTGTGATAAAAGTTTTCACAACTCGTCCATCGGTCATATAAATGCAGGTCTTATTCGCCTGTCTGAGCAGATATTTAATATTACTGATATGGATATTGTTTTTCCTTAAAAATTTCATGATTTTTTCATCCATATAAATATCCCTCCGGTTATTAGTGTAAGGTAGAAGATGTCAGGTTACTATATTTCTGACATTGCTATCTGCAGATAATGAAATAAATATACCATAAACGTAAAGATTTTACCAGTGTAATTGGGTAAAATATAAGGCTGCATGATCTGTATGCATCGTGATTTGTTTTGGGTGAAAAGAGCGCAGAAAATCCGTTTTTTTCAGATGAAAAATGTGCGGATATTATAAATGAAAAGTAAATTTTGTGATAATTTCACAATAAAATATGATATTTTCGAAAATAATTTCGGAACAAATAAATATATCATAAATACTGTAAAAAGACAGGGATTTTCGCATTAAACGTCTTTGCAATAAGTAATTAAAAAAGGTATCACAACCGGAAGTGAAAGGTTGCGATACCTTTTTTGCGTCAAACTGAAAATCGTTTTACCAGATTTGCCGAAACTTCAATTTTACAGGTATGCTGCCGGGGTTCGTTTATTTGAGAGAGAAGCTCTCTGGCGGCAACCTGTCCCATATAATGACGGGGGATGCTGATACTGGTAAGGGAGGGGTCGATAATACGTCCTTCAGAGATATTGTCGAAGCCTACAATTGCCACCTGCTCCGGCACCTTGTAGCCTCTGAGCCGCAAGGCCTTGATAGTTCCGATTGCAATCAGGTCATTGTCCGCAAAATAACAGTCTGCCAGAGCATCCCCTCTGTCAATAATTGCAAGCATATCTGCCATTGCACCATCAATGGTTGGAGAAAGCTGGTGGATGATACAGCGGGAACGGGACATTCCGTTATCATGGACAGCATGATAAAATCCCTCCAGACGCTCTGAAAAGTTGCGGAGAGGGTAAGCAGACTGCAGGTAACCAGGCTGCTTCATTCTCCGGCTGATCAGATAATCGGTAGCCAGATAAGCTCCCTGACGATTATTGGGAACGACATAATTGCAGTCAAGGTTTTCAAAATAGGCGTCCAGGATCACCACCGGAAAAGGAAGTTTCAGGAAAGGACGGACCATTTCCTCCCGCATTTCAGTACCAAACAAAATGATTCCCACACAGTCAGTAGTTCTTAAATCCCCCAGATAATGTTCCAGATTATCACGCTTTTCATAAAATGTGATTACTTTCAGCTTATAATTATCCTTTTGCACTACGGATTCCATACCCTCAACCATAGCATCAAAAATAGGAGAATAGGACATGATGGCATTATGGGAACGATAGCTTACCGCGTAAATGCTTCCAGCTTTATTTTTCTTTAGAGAAAGTCTGGTAAAGTCATAGCCGTATTTTTCAGCAGCTTCTACCACCATCCGGCGGGTTTCCGTGCTGACTCCGGGCTTATTGTTCAGCGCCATGGAGACGGCAGTCTGTGAAAGATTCAGTTTTTCAGCTAGTTCTTTTGCGGTAATGGACATTTGCGGCACCTCCCAGGGTAATAATTGTAAAGCAAAAAGATAAAGTTTCACCTGTTTTTAGACGTAAAAGGATTTCCTGTGGAAACTGTTCATATTTCTTTGGCAGAAGTTTTTTCTGTTGTATATATTGTACTTCTTAATTGAAAAATAAACAATATATTTGCGAAAAATAAAGCAAAAATAAAGTCAGAAATACTTTATTTTTTATTGGAATAAAGCTGGAGGAGACCTATACTAAAGCTATAAAGAAAAGCAAACAGAATATCTGGGTAAGTAATAAAGAAAAAGATTTTACAGCTAAGAAAAACCAAAAGAAAATAATAAATATAAACAAGGAGGAATACCAGAATGGCAAAGATCAAAATCGGCTATGCGCCAACCAGACGAAGTATTTTCAGTGCACCGGATGCAGTTAAGTATCGTGGACTTACTGCAGACAGATTAAAAGAATTAGGAATCGATTTTGTAGACATCACAGACGTAAATGACGAGGGTCTTCTTTATGACGAGGAAGGCCGCATCAAGATTGCAGAGAAATTCAAAAAAGAGAAAATCGACGGACTTTTCCTTCCGCACTGTAACTTCGGAACTGAGTTTGAATGCGCAAGACTTGCAAAAGAGTTAAATGTACCGGTTCTTCTGTGGGGACCTCTTGATGAGAGACCAGACGAGAACGGTGTTCGTCTTCGTGATACACAGTGCGGACTTTTTGCAACAGGTAAAGTCCTCAGAAGATTTCGCGTTCCATTTACATACATGACAAACTGCAGACTGAATGATCCGGTATTCGAGCGTGGCCTTCGTGATTTCATGGCTGTCTGTAATGTAGTAAAAACCTTCCGCAACATGAGAATTCTTCAGATTTCTACAAGACCGTACGAGTTCTGGTCCACCATGTGCAACGAGGGTGAACTTCTTGAGAAATTCAACATTCAGCTGACCCCAATCCCAATGCCAGAGCTGACAGATGAGATGAAGAAAGTAAAAGCAGAAGGAACAGAGGTTGCAAAGGTTGTTGAGTACTGCCGCCAGAACATGGAAATCTGCATTAAAGATAATGAACTTGAGAATGTAGCAGCCCTGAAAGTTGCCATGAAGAACCTGATTAAGAAATACGGCTGCCAGGCAGCTGCAATCCAGTGCTGGAACCAGCTGCAGAGCGAAATCGGAATTATGCCATGTGCAGCAAACGCACTTCTCAATGAAGAGGGAATTCCGGTTGTATGTGAGACAGATATTCACGGTGCAATTACCGCTCTTCTTGTTGAGGCAGCAGCACTTGATGACACAAGAAGCTTCTTTGCAGACTGGACCATCCGCCATCCTGACATTGAAAACGGCGAGCTCCTTCAGCACTGCGGACCATGGCCGATCTCTGTTGCAAGAGAGACACCGAAGCTTACTTATCCGCTGGCATTCAGCCATCCGGGAAGCATTACAGCAGAAGCAAAGCATGGCGAAGTGACATTGGCACGTTTCGACGGTGATAACGGAGAATACTCCATGCTCCTTGGAAAAGCAAAAGGCGTTGACGGACCGAAAGGTATGGGAACTTATCTCTGGGTTGAGGTTGAGAACATCAAACGTCTGGAAGCCAAGATTGTAGAAGGACCATACATCCATCACTGTGTAGGTATCCATAAAGATGTAGTTCCGGTACTTTACGAGGCATGCAAATACATGGGAATCACTCCTGATTTATATGATCCTATTGAAGAAGATGTGAAAGCATATTTAAGAGGTGAATGAGAATGGAAAATTTAAAGGCAAAATCTTTTGACTTGAGAAAAGATACTGTAGATATTATCGTTGCCGGAAAGGGCGGACATATCGGCGGCGACATGAGTGTGATCGATACTCTGATGAGCCTGTATTTCTGCCAGATGAACATTTCTCCGGAAAACATGGATGATCCGAATCGCGACCGTTTCGTACTCAGCAAAGGTCATTCTGTAGAGGCTTACTACGCTGTACTTGCAGCAAAGGGCTTTCTGGATCTGGAAGATATTAAAGCACATTTTTCAAAATTTGGCTCCAAATATATCGGACATCCGAACAATAAGCTTCCTGGAATCGAGATGAACTCCGGTTCTCTGGGACATGGACTTCCTGTATGCGTAGGCATGGCTCTTGCAGGAAAAAAAGATAACAGAGATTACCGTGTTTACACCGTAATGGGTGACGGTGAGCTGGCAGAGGGTTCTGTATGGGAGGGCTTCATGGCAGGACATCAGTACAAGCTGGACAATCTTTGCGCAGTAATCGACCGTAACCGTCTTCAGATTTCCGGAAATACAGAGGATGTTATGGGACATGACGATCTCCATGAGCGTATCCGTTCTTTCGGATGGCATGTGATCGATGTAAAAGACGGAAACGATATTGACCAGTTAAATGCTGCTTTTGAAGAAGCAAAAACTGTAAAAGGCAAACCAACAGCTGTAATTGCCAACACTGTAAAAGGCTGTGGATCTTCCGTAATGGAGAACAAGGCAAACTGGCATCACAAGGTTCCAACACAGGAAGAATATGATCAGATCATCGCGGATTTTGCAGCAAGAAAGGAGGCCGCTCTTCATGAATAAGATTCCAAACAGACAGGCCATCTGTGAAGTTTTGATGGACAAGGCAAAAGAGGATAAAGATATTATGGTGCTTTGCAGTGATTCCAGAGGATCTGCTTCCATGACACCATTTGCAGATAATTTCCCGGATCAGTTTGTTGAGACCGGTATTGCAGAGCAGAATCTGGTAAGTATTTCCGCAGGTCTTGCAAAATGCGGAAAGAAACCATTTGCATGCTCACCGGCCTGCTTCTTATCCACAAGAAGCTACGAGCAGGCCAAGGTTGATGTGGCATACTCTAATACAAATGTTACGCTGATCGGTATCAGCGGCGGCATCAGCTACGGTGCACTTGGAATGAGCCATCATTCTGCACAGGATATCGCAGCTATGTCCGCAATCCCGAATATGAGAGTTTACCTTCCAAGTGACCGTCATCAGACAAAGCATCTGATCGAGGCTCTGTTGAAGGATGAGAAACCATCTTACATCCGTGTTGGAAGAAATCCGGTTGAGGATATTTATACAGAAGACAACTGCCCATTTGAAATGGACAAGGCAACTGTTCTGAAAGAGGGAACAGATGTGGCAATCATTGCCTGTGGCGAGATGGTGCGCCCAGCATTTGCAGCTGCCAAGTTACTGGAAGAGCAGGGCATTTCCGCAACTGTACTGGATATGTACTGCGTGAAACCGCTTGACGCTGAAGGTGTTGTAAAAGCTGCCAAGAATGCAAAGGCAGTGATCACGGTAGAAGAGCACGCACCATTTGGCGGACTTGGCTCCATGGTTGCACAGGTTGTTGGTGCAGAATGCCCGAGAAAAGTGCTGAACATGGCTCTTCCGGATGCTCCGGTTATCACAGGTACCTCACAGGAAGTATTTGATTACTATGGATTAAATGCTGAGGGTATTGCGAAGAAGGCTGTGGAAGCTCTGAAATAAAAATCAAATAAGAAACAAATTTAAGCGTGACTGACAGACTGCGTGGATGCAGAACCAGGATGCTGCTTAGAAGTGCTGCCCGATTGGGCGTGCTTCTGAGCAGTCTGGTCAGGCACGCTTATTATTTAGTTACAAAACAGACTTAAGGTACAGAGATATTGATTTTAGAGAATATAAAAGTTTTAAGAGGATAGTAAACATGGCAAAATATATTATTAGTATTGATCAGAGTACCCAGGGTACCAAGGCGCTCCTTTTCGATGAGACAGGAAGCATTATGCGCCGTACTGACCGCCCTCACAGGCAGATCATCAATGAAAAGGGCTGGGTTTCCCATGATCCAGAGGAAATTTACAGCAATGTTCTGGAGGTTGTGAAAGAACTTCTGGAGGGGGTAGAGAAGGAATATGTAGTTGGGCTGGGAATCAGTAACCAGCGTGAAACTTCTCTTGCATGGAATCGCGTCACCGGTAAGCCTTACGGAAATGCAGTTGTATGGCAGTGCGCCCGTGCCGTGGATATCTGTGCACGTGTGGAAAAGGCTGGGGCAGCAGAGCTGATCCGCCAGAAAACAGGAATGAATCTTTCCCCTTATTTTCCGGCTTCCAAGATCGCATGGCTTCTGGAAAATGAAGCGGGTGCAAAAGCGGCGGCAGAGCGTCATGAAATCTGCCATGGCACTATTGACAGCTGGCTGGTTTACAAGCTGACAGGGGGCAAAGAATACAGAACAGATTATTCCAATGCTTCCAGAACACAGCTTTTCAATATTTTTGATCTGAAATGGGATGAAGAAATTTGCGGATTATTTGGTATTGATCCGGCAAATATGGCAGAGGTTACGGATTCCGATGCCTGCTTCGGCGAAACGGATTTCGAGGGACTTCTTCCTCATAAGATTCCAATCCATGGCGTAATGGGCGATTCCCATGGCTCTCTTTTTGGACAGGGATGTTTGCAGCCTGGTATGATCAAATCCACTTATGGAACCGGTTCTTCTATTATGATGAATATTGGGGAGAAGCCGATTCTCAGTACTCATGGGGTTGTTACTTCTCTTGCGTGGAAAATCGGCGGCAAGGTTAACTATGTGCTTGAAGGCAATCTGAACTATACAGGCGCTGTGATTACCTGGCTGAAGGACGATCTTCAGATCATTTCTTCTCCTGGAGAAACCGGTAAATTGGCGAAAGAAGCCATTCAGGAGGACAGCCTGTATCTGGTTCCTGCATTCAGCGGTCTTGGCGCTCCTTACTGGGACAGCGAGGCGAGAGCTTCTGTTGTAGGCATGAGCCGTACTACCCGCAAGGCTGAGTTTGTAAGAGCGGCACTTGAATGTATTGCCTATCAGATTACAGATGTTGTACAGGCTATGTCTGAGGACGCTGGTGTTCCGGTGAAGGAGCTTCGCGTAGATGGCGGTCCGACCCGAAACGACTATCTGATGCAGTTCCAGAGCAATATTGCAGATGCCGGAGTACTGGTTCCGGATTCCGAGGAGCTTTCCGCTATCGGACCGGCCTATGCGGCAGGATTGCAGCTTGGTGTCTGGGATGAAAGTATTTTTGGAAAATTAAACCGCGTGTCCTATAAACCGGACATGGATGCCAAGAAACGGGAGCAGAAGTATGCTGGCTGGAAGAAGGCTGTGGCTTCGGTGATTACAAACAAATAATTCAGATTCATGGTAAAGTGTTTTTTTTAAGTTCTAAAATAGGCCCCATAATCAGTTGTTCCTGGCGAGCAAGGTTTATGGGGCTGAAATTTATGTGGAGGAAACAGTTATGTATGGCATTACACTTATGTCAAGACCATCAGATTGGGAAATTATACAGCAAAAAGAAGGCAAGGGGAGCGTCTTTCTAAATGGAAAATTTTCGGTACATCCGGCAGCTCTGGAGGTTGGAGTTGAACGTGTAATACCGCTGGTAAGAGTAATGAGTGAAGATGATAATATGGCGGTGATTCCGTGGACGAATGCAGATCATTTTACTTATAATGAAAATTTTCAGGGAGAATTCGATGTAACGTTAGACATTCCGGCTGGGGGACCATATAGAATTGACACTGGGCTTGAAACCAAAAGTACTACCCCGGATCTGACATGGGTCTACCGGGGGGATTGTGTGCTTCACATCGGAGTTGGAAATCTGTTTATTATTGCAGGCCAGTCAAATTCAGCTGGATATAGCCGGGATTTTTGTCTGGATCCTCCAAGTATGGATGTACATTTATACAGAAACAGGAGTCAGTGGGATATAGCCAGTCATCCAATGAATGAGAATACATATGCGGAGACATGTGCGAATGAAGAAATGGGAGTATCAGGAGTTTCACCCTATCTTGCATTTGGAAAAAAATATGCGCAAATATCTAATATGCCGGTTGGATTGGTTCAGACGTCTCTTGGTGGCTCCCCTATGGCTCGCTGGAACCCGGAAAATGGAGATTTGTATCAAAATATGATAGATAAAATCCATGAAACAGGGGACCGTTGTGCAGGAATTTTGTGGTATCAGGGGTGTTCAGATACAGATCCGGAACCGGCAAAAAAATATTTTGAGCATTTTTACAGCTTTGTAATGGCAGTGCGCAAAGAACTGGACTACCAGGTTCCATTTTTTACCATGCAGTTAAACCGGCAAATTAATGGAAGGAATGATGACTGCTGGGGTATGGTTCGTGATGCACAGGCGAGAGCTGCAAGAGAGATTCCTGGCGTATCTGTTTTGACAACATCTAATTTAAGTTTATGTGATGATATTCATAATACGGCACATGCGAATGTGGCTTTAGGAGAAAAACTGGCAAAACAGTGTGCATTTGTATTAAACGGACTGGAAGAATACCAGCCGCCGGAAGTGATCAAAGTTGAAAGAGTAAATGAGGATGAAAAAGAAAAATTTCAGCTGGAGGGAAACAGAATCTGGCTGAAGCTTACGTGTGTACATGTGAAAAATTGTTTTTTACTGTATTCGACAGCAGGAAAGGACAGTGGATTTACGCTTACGGATAGTAAAGGAAATGTGGAAATTCTTCATATACGCGGTAATAGAGAAAATAAAAATCATTTGTATCTTGAATTAGCCCGTGAAGTGGAAGATGAGGCAGAACTTTCATTTGCCTGGCAGGCAGATCCAATAAAACACCCACCTGTTGATGAAGTGACGTTTTTACCACTTCTGTCATTTTATAAAAGCCATATAAATCTGACAATAAACAAAGAATTTAGACTTGACGTTAAATGAATATAATCGTATGATTTTAAAATATATCTGAGAAGCGGATTATGAATAACCGCTTGACTTGATAACGTGGAAGTTTAACTGTTAAAATATTTGAGTTATATAAATTTATAGAAGCGGTGAAGGGAGAAATATAGAATGAAATTAGGAATTGTTTATACCAGCACAACACCAGAACTTATTGAGTGCGTAAATGAAGAAATCAGAAAGAACCTTGGAGATACACCGGAGATCCTCAACTATCAAGATCCATCCATTCTTGCTGAAGTAAGAGAGCATGGTTATGTAACAGCAGGAGCTGCAGCACGCCTTGTCGGAATGTACATGCAGGCTGTTTCTGACGGAGCGGATGTAATTTTAAACTGCTGCTCTTCTGTTGGAGAAGTTGCAGATGCCGCACAGAATATCGGACGCTACACAGGTATCCCGATTGTTCGAATTGATGAGGAAATGTGCCGCGAGGCTGTCCGCCTTGGGAAGAGAGTAGGAGTTCTGGCCACTCTTCCTACCACACTGGAGCCTACTAAGAATACAGTTTCACGCGTGGCAAGAGAAATGAACAGCCATGTAGAATTGGTTGACGGACTTGTAGACGCATTCGGTGCAGACCAGAATAAATTTAAAGCACTTCTTTGTGCAAAGGCAGAAGAAATCGCAGATCAGGTAGATGTGATTCTTTTGGCTCAGGGATCTATGGCATATGCAGAAGATGCAATTCATGAGAAAATCGGTAAGCCGGTACTTTCCAGCCCTCGCTTCGGAGCTCAGGCACTTGCGAAAGCACTGCAGGAAAAAGGAATGTAAATAAGGTTTATAATAAGATATCCTGGGGTCTGTATCAAAGAAATAAGGTCTTTGATACAGGCTCTTTGAGTTGTTTGAGCATGACAATTTAGTGGATATATTTTGTACAAATATTATGCAAAATTAACAAAAATATATGCGAAAAATCAGTTGGTATTCAGAGTTTACAAACTCTATTCAGGATGTTAATATAATGGCAACAAGTTAAACATCCTACGTTATACGTAATAGAAAGGACAAAGGTGAAAAAAATGAGAAAGAAAGTATCTCGTGTAGCAATTAGTATGTGTGCAGTAGCAAGCATGGTATTGAGTGTAGCTGCACCGGCAATGACAGTAGCAGCAGAGACAACAGATGAGCCGACAGAGATTACTGTGTGGGCATGGGATAAGAACATGAATGGTACAGCAATGGAGGTTGCAGACAGCCTGGATGACAACGTAAAAGTTAATTTCGTTGAAATGGCGAAAGCAGACTGCCTCCAGAAGATTCATACTGTACTGGCTTCTGGTGTAACAGACGATTTACCAGATATTGTTCTCATCAGTGATTTAAATGCGCAGGGTTATCTGATGTCTTATCCAGATGCATTTTTACCAATGGATGACTACATTTCTTATGATGATTTTGCCGCTTATAAAAAAGATATGCTTTCCTACGACGGTGCCGGATACGGAGTGCCTTTTGATACAGGCGTTGCCGGATTATTCTACCGTACAGACTATATGGAAGAAATCGGCGTAACAGACGAGGACATGCAGGACCTTACATGGGACGAGTACCTTGCACTTGGGGAGAAACTGAAAGAGAAAGGTCATATGCTTCAGACCTACAATCCGAACGATATCGCCGAATTCCAGATCATGCTTCAGTCTACTGGAAAATGGTTCACAGACAATGACGGAAATGCTGATTTCACAAATAACGATGCATTAAAAGAATGCTATGATGTATTCAAAAAACTGAACGAATCTGATTTCTGCCAGGTAGTAAGTGACTGGACCGGATTTGCAGGAGCAATCAATAATGGTGATGTTGCCTGTGTTATGAGAGGAAGCTGGATCACATCTACTATTATGAGCGCTGATGATCAGAGCGGAAAATGGAAAATGGCTCCTATCCCGAAGATGAGCACAGATGGTGCTACACATTATTCCAACCAGGGTGGTTCAAGCTGGTTTGTACTGAAGAACTCCAAGAACGCAGATGCTGCAGCAAAATTCCTTGCTGATACATTTGGCGGAAGCACAGAGCTTTATGATTCTCTTATGAAGAGCAATAATATTATCGGAACCTACCTTCCGGCGGCTGATATTGAAGCAGTTAATACTGAATCTGAATTCTTCAGTGGACAGCAGATCAATAAAACACTGGTCGATTGGGAAGCTCAGATTCCATCTGTAAATACTGGCGCATTTAGCGCAGAAGCCCAGAGCGCATTACTTGCAGTGACTCCTAACATCCTTAATGGCAGCGATCTGGATACTGAATTAGCAGCAGCAGAAGAGCAGTTTAACCAGACTATTCAGTAAATAAACGTAAAGAAGATAGTTAAAATAAAGAAATTAAGGGGGCGGAGTGATTCGCCCCTTTTCTAAAATAAAAAGATAATGGATATAGAACGGAAAGGAGATTCCATGAAAGGTAGCACATTGGAAAAAAAGAATTCCCGTATTGGCTGGACAATGGTAATTATTGCTTCTGTGCTGATTCTGGCATTTAGTTATATCCCTATGGTGCAGGCATTTCTTTTATCCTTAAAAACAGGAAAAGGAAATAATCTGACCTTTGGCGGCGTAGCCAACTATGTAAGAATGCTTAATGATACCGGGTTTAAAACAACGATTGGTAATACATTATTTTATGCAGTGATCCAGATCCCGATCATGTTGCTTCTTGCATTATTAGTTGCTGTCTTATTGAATTCTGAAACCTTAAAACTGAAAGGCTTTTACAGAACCTGCATCTTTCTGCCATGCGTAACTTCTCCTATTTCTTACGCAATTCTGTTTAAGAATATTTTTGCAACAGATGGAGTTGTGAACCATGTTCTGTTATCACTTGGACTGATTAATTCCCCAATTGCATTTATTTTGGATCCTGTCTGGGCAAAATTTGTTATCATCATTGCTCTGATCTGGCGTTATTCCGGATACTATATGATCTTCTTTTTATCTGCATTGCAAAATACAGATAAGTCAGTATATGAAGCTGCCAAAATTGATGGTGCTAATTTCAGACAGTCCTTCTTCAAGATCACAATGCCGATCTTGAAGCCAATTATTTTCCTTACCAGCATTATGGCAGTAACCAACACACTTCAGCTGTTTGACGAGGTTGTAAATCTGACTGGAGGCGGTCCTGGAAATGCAACCAGAACTATTTCCGAGTACATTTACGATCTGTCCTTTAACTATGTTCCGAATTATGGATATGCAGCTGCTGTTTCTTATGTGGTCCTGGTGATCATTGTACTTATTACAATCGTTCAGAAGAAAGTGACAGGTGATCATGATGAATAAAAAACATTTAATTGGTGAAGGTTTTAAACATGTATTTTTGATGACATTGTCATTACTTTGTGTATTCCCATTTTACTGGATGATTGTAGGAATGACAAATAGCTCTGCTGACATTACCATGGGAAAACTCACCTTTGGAAATAAACTGGCAGAAAATGTTACAAATGCTTTTAACTATTCCAATCTGTGGAGAGCATTTGGAAACTCCCTTTTACTGGCGGTAATCGTTACCGGTATAGGTCTTTTAATCTGCTCCATTGCAGGTTATGCCTTTGTTGTATTTCCAAGCCGCGGAAAGGAAATTCTTTTTCTTGCGCTGATCGCATCCATGATGGTACCTTTTGCAGCAAAGATTATTCCAATGTTCCGTATGTTTTCCAAAATGGGACTTTTAAACAATTATCTGGCAATTATTCTTCCGGCAATCGGTTCTCCGTTTTTGATTTTCTTCTTTAAGCAGAATGCCTATTCCTTCCCGAAGGATACGCTGGAAGCAGCCAGAATGGACGGACTGAATGAATATCAGATCTTTTTCAAAATTTTTATGCCAATGATGAAGTCCACATATGCAGCAGCCGGAATATTCATGTTCATGGCAAGCTGGAACAACTACATGTGGCCTCTGATCGCACTGCAGAGTGATACGAAATTTACACTGCCGCTGGTTGTAGCAAACCTTGCCTCCGGATTTACACCGGATTACGGTATGACAATGGTTGGTATTGTGCTTTCCACATTGCCTACAATTATTGTATTCTTTACCTTACAGAAATCCTTCGTTGAAGGTATGACAGGATCTGTTAAATAAAAATGTGAAGGAGATGCAGGCATGAAAGGTCAAAAAATAAAAGAACTCTATTTTGGTGGAGATTATAACCCGGACCAGTGGGATGAAGCTACAATCCGCCAGGACATGGAATATTTTAAGAAATGTCATATCAACTATGTAGCACTTCCAGTTTTTTCCTGGGCTAAGCTAGAGCCACAGGAAGGAGTTTATAACTTTGAATGGCTGGACAAGATTCTGGACATTCTCTGGGAAAATAGAATTTATGTATGCCTTGCTACTTCTACTGCTGCACAGCCGGAATGGATGAGCAAGAAATATCCGGAAATCATGCCTGTAGACAACAACGGGCTGAAACGTACTCATGGAATGAGAAATTTTTACTGCGTAAACAGTGAAAAATACAGAGAAAGAGCAGCAGCTCTGGCAGAGCAGATGGCACTTCGTTACAAAGATTATCCGGGGCTTGTTGCATGGCATGTGGCAAATGAATACAGCACATTCTGTCACTGTGAGAACTGCGAAAAGAAGTTCCGTGTATGGCTGAAAAAGAAATACGGAACCACAGAAGAACTGAATAAGAGATGGAATACTTCTTTCTGGGGAAGAACGGTTTATGATTTTGACACGATCATGCTTCCTACAGAACGCAATGATGATGACAGGTTTTTCCCGGCAAAACAGCTGGATTACCAGCGCTTTGTTACAGATACAACAGAGGAGTGTTTTTTGAATGAGGCAAACGTGCTTCGCAGAATTACTCCTGATATTCCGGTGTTCAGCAATATTTCCGGATTTATTAAAAAACTGAATCAGTTCCAGCTGACCAGAAATATGGACATTGTAGGATGGGATAACTATCCGTCCCCAAAAGATGATGCAGCATTTCCGGCATTAAAGCATGATATTATGAGAGGACTGAAGGACGGTGCTTCTTACATGGTCGCGGAGCAGTCCCCGAACCAGCAAAATTGGCAGCCATGTAACAAGCTGAAGCGACCGGGAGAGGTAAGACTTCTGGCATATCAGGGAATTGCCCATGGCGCTGACAGCTCCTTATATTTTCAAATGCGTCAGTCCGTTGGAGGACAGGAAAAGTTCCATGGCGCAGTTATTTCCCATGCAGGAACTGATGACACCAGAATTTTCAGGGAGTTTGAGCAGTTGGGAGCTGAGCTTCATCAGCTTGGTGGACAGATTCTGGATGCGAGAACAAATGCCGATGTAGGAATTCTCTTTGACTGGGACAACTGGTGGGCACTGGAGCTTTGCAGCGGCCCAACTAAGGATATGGATTACCTGCTTCAGGTGGCTCATTATTATCGTGCATTCCACAAGCAGAACATAGCTGTGGACATTGTGAAATTCACAAGTAATCTGGATTCCTATAAGGTTGTAGTTGCACCTCTTGCATACATGATAAAGCCTGGATTTGCAGAGCGATTGACTAAATTTGTGGAAAACGGCGGAACACTGATTGGAACCTATATGACAGGCCTTGCAGATGAAACAGACCGCTGCATCTTTGGAGCATATCCGGGTCCGCTTCGCAATGTATTTGGGCTGTGGGTGGAAGAGACAGATGCACTTTATCCGGAAGAAACCAATCAGATTATTTTGAACGAAAATAAGGAAGCCTACAGCTGCAGCTTCCTGTGCGACCGTCTCAGACTGGAAAATGCAAAGGCATTTGGAACTTATGGAAGTGATTTCTATGCAGGAGAGCCTTGTGTCACAGTAAACGAATACGGAAAAGGAAAAGCATATTATCTTGGAACACAGCCGGATGAGGCATTCTTGAAGATATTTGTTCATAAGGTATGCGAGGAGACGAATGTGCATCCGGTACTTCAGGTGGAAGAAGGTATTGAGGTAACCAGCAGAGAAAATGAAAACGGCAAATTCTATTTTGTCATGAATCATAACGCGGCAGAGAAACAGATAGTGCTTCCGGAAGGAAAATGGGAAAATCTGATTGGGGCACAGCCGGAAAATGAAAAACTAATTTTGAAAGCAAGAGATGTAGCTGTTTTAAAACGCCGATAAAGTAGTGTATAATAATACCAGAGTTAAAATACCGAAAATCGCAGGCTCCTGTGCAGTGCGATTTCCGGTGCTTATAATGCGGTATATATTATAAAAAGTCAGGGGGAGCAAATATGTCTGATAAGAAAAATTTTCTGAAAAAGCGGCTTCATAAAGACAGCGTTGTAAATCAGGTAGTGGAACAGATTACAGATTCGATTATTGCCGGAAACCTGCAACCAGGTGATAAACTTCCTACTGAGCCGGAGCTGTGTGAAAATTTTGGTATTGGAAGAAATTCTGTGCGTGAAGCCATTAAAATTCTGGAAGCGTATGGGGTGGTTTACATAAAAAGAGCGGAAGGAACCTTTGTAAACGATACCTATAATCATAAAATGTTAGACCCGATGCTGTACGGAATTCTTCTGGATAAGAATATGAGAATAGACATTATTCAGGTTCGTAAAGTTCTGGATACCGGAATGCTGTATCAGATTATAGGCGGAATCACCGATGAAAAGATGGACCATATTTTGAAGAAATTTGATAATCTGAAAACAGTTGTTTTGAGAGAAAATGTTACTGCCAAGCAGGTGTTGCAGGCTGATGTTGATTTTCATCTGACTCTTGTAGAAAGCACGGAAAATCCTATTTTATGCAACATACATGAGTATGTAGACCGAATTACCACTCCGTCCAGGGAAAAAACGGTGGAGCTGGTTCTGGAGAAGAATCAGAAAGAGACATTCATTCTGCTTCATCAAAAGATAATCAATCTTCTTCTGGAAAAAAATTATCAGAAGATCGAAAGCGTTCTGGAAGAGCATTATAAGTTCTGGGTAGAAGGCTAGAGCATGTTTGAAAAAGGCTTTCTGCAAGATGTGCGTCACAATTTGTGGGAGATTTTGTCCGGATGAGGGCGCCGTAGCGGGCTACGGCAACTGAATTCGGGCGAAATATACCGCAAAGTGGGGCGTGCAGATTGCGGGAATGCTTTTTCAAACACGCTCTAAGCCATGCGAAGAAAACATGACATAAAATAAAGAATGTGGACTTGAGATTTCCAAAAAAGAACTGTAAAATTTTTTATATCGTATAATGTGCAAGCAGTGTATTTATAACAAAACTGCACAATTAAAGGAGAAAAATCATGCTGACAGATACAACCAGATCCCCTTACGCGAAGGTACATGCGTTGGACGGGATGAAAGTAAAATGGACCGGCGGCCTTTGGAAGGAACGCTTTGACACCTGCGCCAACAGTACAGTGCCTCAGCTGAAGCACATGTTTGACAGCAAGGATATTAGCCATGTAGTAGAGAATTTCAAAATCTGCGCCGGAGATGCGCAGGGAGATTTTGACGGAACTGTTTTCGGAGACGGAGACTTTTATAAATGGATGGAATCTGCCATTTATACGGCTTATCAGACAGATAACCAGCTTCTGAAGGATGAGATTGAAAAATACATTGATCTCATCGGAAGAGCACAGCAGCCGGACGGTTATCTTTCCACCAAGCAGATCATTGGAGAAAGAAGCGGGAATGGCGTTTCCAGAATGGGAGATATTAACGATTTCGAGGTATACAACTTCGGACATATGTTTACAGCGGCCTGTGTACATAAAAGAATTACAGGTAAGGACAGCTTTCTTGCAATTGCAGCCAGAACAGCAGATTATCTGGAGCATCTGTATGAAGAGGCAGAACGCACAGGAGAGGTTCAGACTGCAGTTTGCCCTTCCCATTATATGGGACTTGTGGAAATGTATCGTACCACTGGCGAGGAACGTTATCTAAAGCTTGCAAAGCAGGCGATTGCGCTTCGTGACAGCGTAAAGAATGGCTTGGATGACAACCAGGATAAGATTCCGCTGAAGCAGCATGAGAAAATTCTTGGACATGCAGTTCGTGCCAATTATCTCTATGCAGGTGTGGCGGATCTTTGCCTGGAAGAGGAAGATTCGGATTATATTAAGGTTCTCCACAAAGTATGGAGAAGCCTTGTGGATAAAAAGCTTTATATAACAGGCGGATGTGGAGCATTGTATAACGGTGCCTCCCCCTATGGATACTTTTTTGATCATCAGCTTGTTCATCAGGCATATGGCTATGAATACCAGCTTCCGAATATCACAGCATACAATGAGACCTGCGCATCTCTTGGCGGTGTTTTCTGGGCATACCGCATGTTCCAGCTGGAGCCAAAGGCAGAGTACTTTGATATTCTGGAACGAATGATGCTGAATACCAACCTGGCTGCACTGAGCCTGGACGGAAAAAGATTTTTCTATGAAAATATGTTAAGACGCGCCAAGAAGCTTGATTATAAGCTGATCTGGCCACTTACAAGAAGTGAATATATTCTTAGCTACTGCTGTCCTCCAAATCTGGCGAGAACCATTGCCCAGTCCAGTGAATATGCATATCTTACATCTGATAACAGCGTATGGACCGGTATGTACGGTGCAAGTGAAGCTCAGGTGAAGCTGGAAAATGGAGGAGAATTCACACTGGTGCAGTCCACAGATTATCCGTTCGATGGAGCAATCCGCTTTACAGCAAAGAATGTGAAGGTAAATGCTCCTGTTCATTTGAGACTGCGTGTTCCGGGATGGGCTGCAGGCGGCTCTATTAAGGGCGCTGGCGCAGACCGTGAGCTGACAGCAGCTGATGCAGGAACCTATTTGGATATTCTTGTGGAGGATCTGCAAAACATGGATGTACAGCTGAATCTGGATATGAAGATTCGCTATACCGTTGCAAACAATATGGTAGAGGAAACAGTTGGACAGGCTGCCATTGAACGTGGACCGCTGGTATATTGCTGCGAGAGTGCAGATACCCATGCATCGACTTTGGATGATATTTATCTGGATCTGAATGCAGAGTTTGTTCCTGTTGAATTTGAAATCGAGGGAAGAAAAATGACAGCCCTTGAGACAGAGGAATATTCTATTGATCGTTCTGAATTTGACAGAAATGCACTGTATCAGCCGCTGAAATACCACGGTATGAGCAAAAAGCATGTACGCCTGATCCCATATTATGCGTGGGATAACCGTGACTATGGAGAAATGAGGATCTGGTTCCCTGTCGCATATGCCGTATAATAAATTGAGTTATCAAAACTGAGATATGAATGTAAAAAATCCTGCCGCGCAGAATTCGATGGCGGTGGAACGGTAAATGTCGCTCAATTTCTTATTATATTTTGAACGAACAGAATGGAGAGTTATAGAAACTATGGAATGCAAAATAATTCCTTTTTGGACTGCCGAGGAAAGAGACAGAACAGATACCGACAAAGCAGAAGCACTTCTTTCCCAGGCAATGGAAGGTTTTCATAAAAAACTGGTAGTACTGGATGATGATCCGACTGGTGTACAGACCGTTCATGATGTGTCTGTTTATACTGACTGGGAAGAAGAATCTATCCGCAAGGGCTTTGAGGAAAAAGAAGCTATGTTTTTTATCCTTACCAATTCACGAAGCTTTTCTGTGGAGGAAACTACAAAAGTTCATCAGGATATTGCCGCAAGAGTGGCGAAGGTTGCCAGAGAGCTGGGACAGGACTTCATGATCATTTCCCGTGGAGATTCCACACTGAGAGGTCACTATCCGCTGGAAACACAGCTTCTGGCAGATGGCCTGACAAAGAACGAGGGCGTTGTTATTGACGGGGAGATTATCTGTCCGTTTTTCCCGGAAGGCGGGCGCTATACAATGGATAATATCCATTACGTAAAAGAACAGGAAAATCTGGTTCCTGCCGGAATGACAGAGTTTGCAAAGGACAAGACCTTCGGCTACAAATCCTCCGACCTTACAGAATATGTGGAGGAAAAAACAGAAGGAAAGTACCATAAAGAGGACTGTATCACCATTTCCCTGGACGAGCTGAATGCTCTGGATGTGCAGGGAATTAAAGACAAGCTTATGTCTGCACAGAATATGGCGAAGATCATTGTGAACGCAGTATCCTATGCAGACCTGAAAGTTTTTTGCGCCGCACTTGTACTTGCAATGAAAGCTGGAAAGCATTATATGGCAAGAACTGCCGCTGCTTTTACCAAGGTGATGGGACGTATTTCAGATCAGCCCCTTCTGGGAAGAGCACAGCTGGAGGGCGATACAAAGAACGGAGGAATCGTTCTGATCGGTTCCCATGTAAAGAAGACCACAGACCAGCTGAACTGTTTGAAGAAACTAGACGGACAGGCTGATTTTATGGAATTTCAGGTAAATACCGTGTTCGAAGAAAATGGTCTGGAGAAAGAGGTAGAGAGAACGGTGAAGGCAGCAGAGGAGAAAATCCTGTCTGGAAGAACCGTTGTAATTTATACAAGCAGACAGCTTCTTGCGCCGGAGAATATGACTCCGGAAGAGAAACTGCATATTTCTGTAAAAATTTCCAATGCAGTGACCAGTATTATCGGAAAGCTTTCTGTGAAGCCGAAATTCATCATTGCAAAAGGCGGAATCACTTCATCTGACGTAGGAACCAAAGCTCTTCGCGTAAAGAAAGCCCGTGTTATGGGACAGGTGAAGAAAGGGATCCCGGTATGGATGACAGGAGAAGAAAGCAAATTCCCTGGAATGCCATACATTATTTTTCCGGGAAATGTGGGTGAAGTAAGTACGTTGAAGGAAATTGTAGAGGAATTGATCTGATTGGAGGTTTACATAATGAAAAAAGTAATTATATCTCTGGCACCTGTACAGGCAGGAACCAGTGTGGATGCAGTAAAACTTGCAGAGGATGTAGAGAAAAGCGTAAAACTTGGTGCTGCTATGTGTCACCTTCACTGTCGTAAACCAGACGGAAGCCTTACACCTGACATTTCTTATATGTCTGAGTGCTTTGACGAGATTCTGAAACGGACAGATGTGGTAGTTCAGGCGTCTACAGGCGGTGTTTCAGATATGAATATCCAGGATCGCTGCAATCCGCTTGACTACCCGAAGGTAGAGAGTGCGTCTCTTAACGGCGGAAGCACAAATCTTGGTGAGGCAGTATATATCAATTCCTTTGATGATATCCGTTATTGTGCAGATGCAGTTTATAAAAGAGGAATCCTTCCGGAAACAGAAGTTTTTGATATTGGAATGTTACATAACATGGCAGTGGTAAAATCTGAGCAGCCATTTGCGGACCCAATGCTGTTTAATCTGGTATTTGGTCACAAAGGCGGCATGCAGCCTACTCCGGAGATGCTGGCAGCTTTCCGTTCCTTTGTTCCATCTGATGCACTTTGGGGCGTTACACACTTTGGACGTGATAACTGGACATTTCTGGCTGCTGCAATTGCTATGGGAGCAACGGTAGTACGTGTTGGTTTTGAAGACAGCCACTATCTGGCAGAAGGTGTAGAGGCCGAGTACAACTGGCAGGTGGTTGAGAAACTGGTAAATCTGATCTGCGCTATGGGTCTGGAGCCAGCGACTCCGGATGAGGCAAGACAGATGTTGAATCTGAGAAAACGCTAAAATACGATTTAAAAATATAAAGTGTTGGATTGTAATTATTCAGTAGATGTTATTCTGCGAAGTGTGTGACCATGAAGGTACTGAACAGTTACGATATACTAAAGAAATATATGTCAGAAAGGATGGGTTAAAACAAATGTTGGCAATCAAGAAAATATATATGGATTATGAAACAGCCCCGGTTGGTGTTTCCCATATGCCCCAGTTTGCCTGGGAGCTTGTAAGCGATAAGAAAAATGTAAAACAGAAATCCTACGAATTTCAGATTGCAAAAGACGCTGATTTTACAGATCTGATCTATAACAGCGGAAAAACAGAGTCTGAGGAATCTGCACATGTTTATGCAGAAGATGCTTCACTGGAGAGCGGCAAGCGCTATTTTGTCCGCGCAAAAGCCAGTGATGGTCAGGAAGAAACGGACTGGAGCGAAACCGCATCTTTTGTAACTGCCCTTGCAGGAAAAAATGGTGAGTGGGAGGAAGGCGCACCAGCATGGAAAGCTCCTTTTGTATCCGCCGAAACTGACGATTCCTATAAGAACGTTTCCAAAGGAACCTATGTAAGAGGAACCTTTGAAATCAAAAAAGATATAAAAGAAGCCTATGCCTTTACTACAGCCCTTGGCCTGTATCAGTTTTACCTGAATGGCAAAAAAGTTGGTGAGGACGAGATGACACCGGGCTGGACATCCTATAGAAGACATCTCCTCTATCAGACCTATGATGTAACGGAATATCTGCAGAAGGGCATTAACGGTGCTGGAGCAATGCTGGCTCCAGGCTGGTATAAAGGTGTTATGGGGCTGACAAAAGCCCGTAACAACTATGGTGATCAGACGGCTTTTACTATGGAACTTCTGATTCGCTACACCGATGGAACAACAGAATCTGTTTATACGGATCCATCATGGAAAGGCTGCGATTCACCGGTGGTATTTGCAGAAATCTATGATGGTGAGACTTATGATGCAGCCCTTGAGATTCCGGACTGGTCAAAGGCAGAAACCACAAAAGGCGACTGGAAGCCGGTTCAGCTTGTATTCTTTGATACACAGGTTATGCGCGCGCAGTACGCTGCGAAGGTTCGTGTAATGGATCGTATTCCAGCGAAACGTATTTTCAAAACACCGGCAGGAGATACAGTTATTGATTTTGCCCAGAATATGGCAGGACGAATTGAAGTAACTGCAGCCGGAAAACCAGGCGATGTGATCGAACTTCACTGCTTCGAAGTTCTGGACAAAGATGGAAATGTATATCTGGACAATCTTCGTGCAGCCAAAGCAACGATGAAATATACTTTTGCAAGGGAAGAGACAGTTACCTGGCATCCGACTTTCACTTACATGGGATTTCAGTATGCGCTGATTGTTTCCTATCCAGGCGAGCCGAAAGCTGAGAATTTCACAGCCTGCACCCTTCACTCCAACATGGCTTCAAACGGAAGTCTGGAGTGTTCGAATCCGCTGCTGAACCAGTTGCATCACAATTTCCTGTGGGGGCTGAAGAGTAATTTCCTTGATGTACCTACAGACTGCCCGCAGCGTGATGAGCGTCTGGGATGGACTGGAGATGCGCAGATCTTCTGCCGTACCGCCACTTATCTGATGAATACATATACGTTCTATAAGAAATGGCTCCATGATCTGGAGGTTGATCAGACACCAGAGGGCGGTGTACCGCATGTTGTTCCGAACATTGAGGAAGGCCGTACAGATGGAAACTGGCTTCTCCGCCAGGGACCTCATTCCGCAGCAGCCTGGGCTGATGCAGCCATCATCAATCCATGGACCATGTATCTGATGTATGGTGATAAAGATATTCTGAAAAAACAGTACAACAGTATGAAGGGATGGATTGACTTCATGCGTGCCCATGCTGTTGATTATATCTGGAACTACAAGCTGCAGTTTGGTGACTGGGTTGCTCTTGATGCAGAGGAGGGCAGCTATTTCGGTGCAACACCAAATGACCTGACCTGTACTGCCTATTATGCATACTCTACCGGACTTTTTGTCCAGATGGCGAAAGCCCTTGGAAAAGAGGATGTGGCAGCAGAGTATGAGAAGCTTTATCATAAGATCGTAAAGAAATTCCAGGAGACCTTCTTCGATGCAGAAGGAAATATGACAGCACAGACACAGACCGCACATATTGTGGCACTGTATTTCCAGCTGACTCCTGAGAAATATATCACAAAAACCGTAGAAGGTCTGAAGCGCCTTCTGGACAAAGAAAACGGACATCTGGTTACCGGATTTGTGGGAACTCCGTATTTCTGTCATGCACTAAGCCAGAACCACGCTCTGAAGGAAGCCTATGACCTGCTTCTGAAGGAAGACTTCCCATCCTGGCTGTATCAGGTGAAAAAAGGTGCCACCACGATCTGGGAGCACTGGGATGGAATGAAGGATGACGGAAGCATGTGGAGTGCAGATATGAACTCCTTCAACCATTATGCTTATGGTGCTATTGGTGAGTGGATGTACCGTGCAATGGCCGGAATTGAAGCTGATCCGGAACATCCGGGCTTTAAACATGCGATACTCTATCCGCGTATTGGTGGAAATCTGAAGTACACTGCCGGAAAATATCATAGCATTTATGGTGATGTTGGTGTAAAATGGGAAGTCCAGGGGAAACAGATTACTTTAACTGTTCAGGTTCCGGTGAATACAACAGCAGAGATCCGTCTGGATCAGGCAAAAGCTGTTCTGGAAAGCGATGGACTGACATTTGCTAGGGAAGCAGACTATATGGCTGCCGAAGCGGGAAGCGGTACATACCATATCGCATTTGAACAGTAATCATAACGCAGAATGCGAAAGGGTGATGAGAATATGGAAAAGAAAAAGAAACTTTCGGGAATACAGAAAGCGTGGAGACAGCTGAGTATTCAGAATCAGATTTTTTTATCCATGTTTCTTATCACCCTTTTGGGTGTGGGCGTTTTGATGAATATTGTATACAAAACCTCTATTGATGCGATTGAACAGAATTACAGGGCATCTTATCAGTCTACGCTGAAGAATTCCAGCCGCGTTATGGATATGAATCTAAAGAACATTGTAGACGTAGGCCGAAATTTTCTGAATGATGAAGCTCTTCAGCAGATTCTGAAAAAAGGCAATGAATACGGAGGAAGCAAGTTTACGTCCACAGACCGTGTGAAGCTTCGTGCGATTGCAAATGAAATGGCTAGTCAGCAGGTGTGGGTGAATTATATAGTATTTACGGATCTTTATGGTCATGTTTATCAGCTGAACAATGTGAACCAGGGTACTTATGATTTCTATAATTATTATAATGATAAGGATATTCTGGAAGAAAGCTGGGTGAAACAGGCAAAGGCTGCGCAGGGAAAGGAAATTTTTTTCCGTGACAGTATTTTAAAAGCAGGAACAAAGAAAGGATTTTCTTATGCGAAATATATGATCAATCCCTCTGATGGACAGGGAATGGGCTATATGGTGGTGGGACTGAGCCAGAAGTTGTTGGGAAAATCCTTTGTTATGGGCAATGAAAGCTTTGATTCCAGTAACTTTATGGTTGTAGATGAGGATGATCAGCTGGTTTATTTTGTGGGAAATGAGGAAAGGGAGAATGCAATTATGCAATCCTATTCTAATCCGGGAGAGAACCATCTGTATCTGTTTTCTTCTGTCACCAATTCTACTACGGGCTGGCATATTGTAAACGTAGTGGAGAAAAATGAGATCAGTGAAGAGAGCAAAAATATCCGTCTGACCTCGTTTCTGGTAGCCGGTTGTGTTCTTGTAGTGGGTTTTCTCATGGCACGAATCATTTCCAGAACCATCAGCCATCCTCTGAAGCAGCTGGAAAATACCATTGCACAGGTTGGGGAAGGAGAGCGCCACATTACAGAAGAGTTTGACTACAGTGAAGTTGGCCGGATTGGACGGAAATTCAAGGAAATGGTCAATACGAACCTGGAGCTTTCCGAGCATCTTATGGCGGTGAAGCTGAATGAACGGGAAGCAGAGCTGCTTTTGCTTCAGTCCCAGATCAATCCCCATTTTCTTTATAATACACTGGATTCTCTGTACTTTGTTGCAATCATGCATGGGGATGACCAGATGGCAGAAATGGTAGAAGCACTTTCTGATAACTTTAAGCTGGCGCTGAATAATGGAAGCAAATATATTAAAGTTGCGGATTCTGTGAAATGGATGCAGGGCTATATGAAGCTTCAGAATATGCGCTACAATAATCGTTTTGAACTGTTCGTGGATATCAGCAGAGAAATTCTTCAGCGTGAAACGATTACCTTTATTTTTCAGCCATTTATTGAAAATGCCATGTATCACGGTCTGGAGCCGAAGATTGGAAAAGGAAAGATTTCCCTTCGCGGCTGGCAGGAGCAGAATAATATGATTTTCACTATTGAAGATGATGGTGTGGGAATTGACGATATGTCCAGACTGGAGAATGGTTATGGAGTGCGCAATGTAATAGAGCGTATAAAGTTGAATTACGGGGAAAAATACGGCGTAACATTTGAAAGCAGTCCAGGCAATGGAACGAAGGTAACGATTGTGGTTCCGGTAAGATAAGGGATAGGGAAATGCAGATACAAGGAGGATTTTCATGTATCGCTTAGTGGTAATTGATGATGAATATATAGTTGTGCAGGGAATTAAGGCTTTAATTTCCCGCCTGAAGCTGGATTATGAGGTAGTAGGGGCTGCTTATGACGGAATCCAGGGACTGGAAGTGATCCGAAGTGAGAAACCGGATGTAGTAATTACGGATATCCGAATTCCGGGGCTGGATGGTCTGTCTGTGATCGAGGCGGCGAAGGAAGAATGTCCGGATACATATTTTATTGTGATCAGTGGCTATTCTGAATTTGTGTATGCGCAGAGGGCGCTTACTCTTGGTGTAAAAGATTATATTGATAAGCCGGTTACAGCAGATAAACTGAAAAATGCCCTTACCAGAATTGAAGATGAATGGGCGAAGACTCGTCATGAGGATAATCGTAAGGCACAGGCTAATCGCGAGAAATTTCAGGAATTGGAAAGAACTTTTGAGAGCAGTGTAAAATGTATTACAGACTGTGATGCTGCAGCATTTAGGGAAGAATGCCGGCAGGCAATCAGATGCCTGCAGGAACTTTACCCGGAGTTGCAGGATTTTCGCAGGGAATTTTACAAGCATCTCTGTGTGCTCAGCGATGTACTGATCGAAAGTCAGAAGCAGGTGGAACGAGGGTCCCTTGTCTCTTTTCAGGAGATGGAAAAATGTCAGAGCATAGAAGCAGTACAGGCCTATGGAAAAAGCGTTCTGTCTGATATCAGCAAGCATCTGACCGCAGACCAGACCGGAAGCAAACACAGAGTTATCCTGGAACTTCTTACTTATCTGGATGAGCATTATGATCAGGATATCGGACTTAGTGAGCTTGCAGACAGGGCTGGAATGAGCACGGCTTACTTAAGTGTTCTTTTTAAAACAGAGGTTGGCACATCTTATGTGAAATATCTGACGGACCTTCGCATAAAAAAGGCGAAGAAGCTGTTGCAGGATGGATATAAGGTTAATGAAGTCAGTGAAATGGTGGGATATAATAATTACAGATATTTCTGTGATATTTTTAAAAAACACGAGGGCATGACTCCCAATGAGTATAAGGGAAACGTGTGGAAAGCAGAATGATAAAAACAGGATTTGCAAAAAATGCACATATTCGCTTTACTGAATATGTGCATTTTATATATTTGGCACAATTGAATGCCTGAATAGGTAGAATTTTTTATAAAAAACAGTCTAAAAAAACTGTACA
Organism: Blautia faecis; assembly: GCF_020554845.1. Taxonomy (GTDB): domain Bacteria; phylum Bacillota; class Clostridia; order Lachnospirales; family Lachnospiraceae; genus Blautia_A; species Blautia_A faecis. Next base: position 83,937 of record NZ_JAJCIA010000008.1, read on the forward strand.
TTACCAAAAAAATTAGGCACTGGTAAAAAAACAGAACAATGGTATTATATAACCATAAGATATTTCCCGGGGATACAAAGAAACAAATTAAACGTGACCGAAAAGTAAATGGCTATCAAGAGTAAATTATAACAAAGTTCAATAATTTTGAAAATTCTGGAGGAATTTATAATGAAAAAGAGAGCATTAGCTATTTTAATGGCAGCATTAACAGCAAGCACCATGTTTGCAGTTCCTACATTTGCAGCAGATTACTCAGGAGAGGATCCGCAGCTTGAGAAAAACATCAAAATCCTTACCATCTGGGCAGAAGATAATGACAATGGTATGCTGTTAAACAAAATCTGCGAAGACTATCAGAAAAATGTAAACCCGAATTTTACATGGGAATATGAGATGGTTGCTTCTGACAACCTTCAGCAGAAAATTGCTACACTTGCAGCATCCAATGATCTTCCGGATCTGTTCGCTTACGAAGCAGGTGCTCCGCTCAGCGTTCTCATCGATTCCGGAAAGGTTAAAAATATTACAGAAGCTGTTGACGAGATCGGAACAGCAGATTATTTAAACAGCGGTGCTGTTGAGCTTTTGAAAGGATTATCCGGAACAGATGATCTTTATGATCTTCCTCTTGGACTGAACGTAGAAGGCTTCTGGTACAACAAAGCTCTGTTCGAGCAGGCAGGATGCGAAGTTCCTACTACATGGGATGAGTTTGAAGAGGTTCTTCAGAAACTTTCCGATGCAGGTATCCAGCCTCTTACAACCGGCGGATCTGACAAATGGGGTGCAACCCGTCTGATCAATGCATACGCAGTAAGAACCGCAGGAAACGACATTATGACAAAAGCAGCTGACGGCGAAGTTCCTTATACAGATGAGAAACTTGTTGCAGCAGCTGATAAGATTGCAGAGTGGGCAGAGAAAGGATACTTCGGAGAAGGTATCACAACAGTTGATATGAACACAGCTGGTTCCATGCTGATGAGTGGAAAAGCAGCCATCTTCTACAATGGTTCCTGGTTTACACAGAACCTGACTGATGATTCCCAGAACCCGGCAGGCGAGGACGGAATCGGATTCTTCAACATTCCGGTTGCAGATGAGTCCATCAGCTCCGCTACTTCTTACTCTATGAACTGTGGTAACATTCTTGCACTTGACAATGACAAATATGATGAGGCTACTGGCTGGTTCCTGAAATACTTCATGGAGAACATCGGAAACGTAGCTATGGAAGATCAGGGAACTGTTAAAGGTTACACATATGATGTTGCAGCAGATGATATGGATAACTACACCAAGCTTGTTCTTGACGAGATTGACAAATCCACAGAAGGATTTGCATGGTGGGAAGCAAAAATGCCTAGCGAAATCTCCAAGACAGCTCAGGAAAATGTACAGCCTCTGTTAAACGGCGAAATGACTGGCGAAGAATATATGCAGTCCATCCAGGATGTATATGACATGCAGTAAGTAACAGCTTTGGCAATATAAGCTTTGAACTTCAAATGGGAGTGTTTGCCAGCAGACACTCCCGTTTTTGTTGAAAAAATTCGAAATTTTAATGGTTTTTGACACAGAAAGGAAGGAATTTTATGAACAAGGTATTAGGTAATAAGAAAGCGATATCCCTTTTCGTAGTTCCGGCACTGATTATTTACACCATTATTGTAATGGTACCGGTTATCTGGTCGTTGTATTATTCATTCTTCAGCGGCAGCCCGGGACTTCAGTGGGAATTTGCCGGATTTGACAATTATGCAAGACTTTTCAGAGACAAGAACTTCTTAAATGCATTGACAGTAAACTGTAAATATGTATTGGTAGTAACCGTTGGCCAGGTTGGAATGGGACTTTTACTTTCCCTGATGTTTAAATTCTGGCTGAGAAGATGCAAAACCATCGTAAGAACTCTGGTTTTCTTCCCGGTAGTACTTCCTACTGTTGCAGTAGGCCAGCTGTTTGCAAAGATCTATGAGATCCAGCCAAACTATGGTCTGTTAAACTCATTGCTTGACTCTCTTGGTTTTACAAACCTTGTTCAGCCATGGATCGGCCAGTCCAGCACAGCTCTCTGGGCATTGTGCGTAATGGATATCTGGGTTGCCATGGGCTTCTATTCTGTAATTTTTTATGGTGCACTTCTTGATATCTCTGATGATATCCTGGAAGCTGCCAGAATCGACGGCTGCGGCGGATGGCAGTTATTCAAAAACATCCTTCTTCCGCTTCTTCGTCCAATGGTGATCACCAGCCTTGTATTCAGTTTCTCCGGAACTGTAAAGATGTTCGAGTCTGCTATGGCTCTTACCAAGGGTGGTCCTGGAAGCGCAACAAAATCACTTTCCATGTATATGTATGATGTTGCATTTACCTATAACAAGGTAGGTTATGCCAGTGTTATCGCTATCGTAATCTTCCTGATCTGTGTTGTGGGATCTCTTGTTATCAATAAATTTGATGTAAAAGACTGAAAGGAGGAAATATTATGAAAAAAGTAAAAGCAGTTTTTCGGGGAATTGTAATTTTCCTTCTTTGCATAATTGAGATTTACCCATTATTCTGGATGCTTACCGCATCCTTCAAGAAACAGGCTGAGTGGAGTGAAAAGCCAGCTTATGCATTAAATGATGGTTTCTATTTCCAGAACTACTCTGATGCATGGACAAGAGGACATATGTCCACTTTCTTTAAGAACAGTTTGATCACTACATTAGTGGCACTTGTATTTATTGTATTTTTCTCAGTAACTGTTGGTTTTGCTGTAACAAAGATGAAATGGAAATTCAGAAATGCAGTTGCACAGTATTTCCGTTTCGGTATCATGATTCCGGTGGCAATCGCTTTGATCCCGCTGTTCCAGATTTACAGCAGATCAAACCTGTTAAATACCAGAACATGTCTGATCATTACGTACATAGCATTTGGCCTGTCGTTGTCCATTTATCTGGTTCAGGGATATCTTCGTTCCTTCCCGGATGACATTATGGAGGCTGCCGTTATCGATGGCTGTGGTATTTACAGACTGATGTGGCACATTGTAACACCACTGATGAAGAACTCTATTGTAACCGTATTGGTTCTTCAGTTTTTCTTCAAATGGAACGACCTTCTGTTTTCCATGACATTCATCAGTGATTCTGCACTGAAGACTGTTCAGACAGGACTTCTGTACTTCTCTGATGAGTTCGGATCCAAGAACTGGGGTGCAATCTTCGCTTCTGTATCCATGAGTGTATTCCCACTTCTGATCCTGTATATGGCACTGAATAAGAAACTGATGGAAGGTATGACAGCCGGAGCTGTAAAGGGTTGATTTTATGGAAGATAAAAGGACAGAGCAGTATAGACAGGAACTGAAAGAATTTGTAATGTCTCATACGGAGGATGTGCTTAAGAATCCGCGAAGCTTTATCCGTTACCCGTTTATTGATCCGGGCTCTGTTTACGATGGAAATGTATGGGACTGGGATACCTACTGGTCCGTATATGGCTTTCTGAATCTGGCGGATTCCTACCAGGATCCGTCTGTGAAGCCAAGAATTATAGAGCATGCACAGGGAAATATCCGCAATTTCTTCGACCATCAGTTGGAAGATGGATATATTCCCATGATGATCGAGGTGGCAGACTGGCCGGAGCCTTATCTGAATATGAGGCATAAGGAAGGCAAGATTATGAATATGCATAAGCCCTTTCTTTGCAGTCAGATGTGCCTGATCAGTGATTATACTGGTGATTATGCCTGGACGGAAGAATTTCTTTCAGGCGTGGCGAAGTATTTTGAATGTTATGATCACTATTATTTTCATGAAAACAGCGGACTGTATGTATGGCAGGATGATATTATGATCGGCATGGACAATGATCCGGCTACTTTTGGCCGTCCGTCATTTTCCACTGCCAATATTTATCTGAACAGCTTTATGTGTGTAGAACTGGAAGCTGGTGCCAGATTATACAGACAGTTTGGCAAGGAGGAAGCGGCAAAGAGACTTCTGGATAAGCGTGAGGCACTGATTGGTGCTATTCAGCAGGAATGCTGGGACAAACGTGATCGTTTCTTCTACTCGGTTGATGTGGATATTAAGACAAGGAAATACGACTGGTTCCACCAGGGACTGGGAGTCTTCTGGAAGACATTGCCCATCAAAGTACGTGTATGGTCTGGCTTTATTCCCATGTATGCAGGAATTGCTACAAAAGAGCAGGCGGCAGACATGGTGAAACATATTTTTGATCCCGATACCTTTGGTTCTGACTTTGGTCTGACCACGCTTTCAAAGGATGAAAAAATGTTTGACCTGTCTGTTACCAATAATCCGTCCAACTGGCTTGGCCCGATCTGGCTGGTTGCAAACTATGTGGTATTCCGCGGACTTTTGAACTACGGATACCGCATGGAGGCGGAAATTATGTATAAGCGCACCATGCGCCTTCTGGGAGAGGACCTGGCGAAAACAGGATGTCTTCATGAGTATTACAATCCATTTAATGGAGAACCAGTTATGAATGGTGGCTTTATTAACTGGAATATACTAGCATTGAATATGGCAGATGAGCTGGAAGGAAAGAAACCAATGTGTCTGCCAGAGCTGCTGGAAAAACAGGCAGAAAAGCAATCGTTATAATAAGATTTTTCTGCTGTGAGGTAAGTAAATACAGGAAAAGGATTGCAGAATACGTGGAATTTTGCAGTCCTTTTTTGGTTTGACCGGTAAAAAACATCTTTCTGAAATAAAGTGTGTACAAAAAAATTCAGAAAGCTTATACTTAGAATGTGTTTTAAGTTTATTTTGTAAAATGAAACAGATAAAGGAGCAAAAACATGATTCAGAACCCGATTCTTCCGGGATTTTGCCCGGATCCAAGTATTATACGTGTTGGAGAAGATTATTATATTGCAAATTCAAGCTTTGAATGGTGGCCTGGTGTGAAAATCTATCATTCTAAAGATCTGAAGCATTATGAACAGCTGCCATCGCCGCTGAACAGAATGAGCCAGCTTAATATGGTTGGTGAGGGTGATTCCTGTGGCGTATGGGCACCGGATATTTCCTGGGACGGGGAATACTTCTGGCTGATTTATACGGACGTGAAAACCCGTACCGGAGGACTTTTTAATACCCATAATTATCTTGTAAAATCAAAGGACATCCGTGGCGGCTGGTCTGAGCCGGTTTATCTGAACAGCTCAGGTTTTGACCCATCTGTATTTCATGATACAGATGGCAAAATGTATATTGTGAATATGATTAATAATTTCAAGGGAATTCTGGTGCAGCAGTATGACCCTGAGAAGGAATGTCTGGTGGGAGAGGCGAAGAATGTTTTCCCGGGAACCGGACGCGGCTATACAGAAGGTCCACATATTTACCATATTGGAGAATATTATTATCTGCTGATGGCAGAAGGCGGAACCGGATATGAGCATATGGTAACTATGGCGAGATCCCGTTCCATCTGGGGACCATACGAGGAAGATCCAGGCAATCCGGTACTTACCTCTGATGTGGATAATCCAGAGAAACTGCAGAAATGCGGACATGCAGATCTTGTATGCACTCAAAACGGGGAGTGGTATATGGTACATCTTTGTGCAAGACCGCCGAAGGGGAGCAGACAGTGTGTGCTTGGTCGTGAGACTGCAATTCAGAAAATGGTATGGAACAAAGAGGGTTGGTTAAGACTGGTCTGCGGTGGAAGATTTGGACAGTGGGAGACAGAGGAGCCAGCTGGAATCCCGGAGTGTCTTTTCCCGGAGGAAGAGGGGAAGGATTATGGAAAAGAAGACTTTGATTTAGAAATTGCAGACAGTGCTGGAAATAATGAAACTGCAAAGAATGCGGACATTGCTGAAATTCTTTCGAAAACAAAAGAGTATCTGAATGAGAAGAATGCTGTGGACGAAGAATGTGATAAAAAGTTAAGTATGCCAGTGAAGAAGACCTCTGCGCTTTTAGATGTGCGTTATACTTCCCTGCGCCAGCCCTATGACAGCTACACCAGCCTGACAGAACGTCCTGGCTATCTCCGCCTCTACGGTCAGGAATCCCTGAATTCCTGCTATAACGTAAGTCTGGTGGCGCGGCGGCAGCAGGACCGCTATGTTCAGGTGGAAACCTGTGTAGAGTTTGCCCCGACCTGCAGAGAGCAGATGGCAGGACTTGCCTATATGTATGATACTGGCAATTTCTACCTTTTGGTAAAGACCAGAGAGGAAGAGTTTGGCTCCCAGACACTTGATTTGAAAAAGCCTGCAAAGCTGCGCTTGATAAAGAGCAATCACTTTGATGTAGAAGATGTGATTCCGGCAATCTCCATCCCGGAAGAAGGCCCCGTATACCTGCGCGTGACCACCACCCAGGAAGGACTTTACGCAAAATTCTTCTACTCCCTGGATGGAAAAGACTATCAGGAACTGGCTGAAGTCCCCACCAACATTCTCACCGACGAGCAAAGCGATGGATTCACCGGCGCTCACTTCGGAATGTACTGTCACGATATGACAGGGGGGAGACGGTATGCGGATTTTGATTATTTTGAGATTGTCAAAACGCGTAAAGAACAATAGGAAAGGCATTTAGCCACTTTTTCAAATACGCTCTGGACAGATTAAAAATTCATACATTTTCTTAATAAAGTAACGTTGCAAACCCCATGTTTTCTGACGTATTATGATAGTAGAAAGCATGGGGGATTTTTATTTATACGGGCAGTAAATCAAAGTTCATATCCTCACAAGATGTCAGATTCGGCAGTGATATCGAGACAAATCCGCAGCGCGTATTTGGAATTTTGAAAGAGAGATATATAAAATATAAGAGATCTAAAATGGAGAAGGAGACAAGAAAAATGAAATTAAATTATGCAAAAACAATAGAAAAATGGGGCATTTTTGAAGTGACCATAAGCGGTCCAAAGGAGGGAAATCCATTTTGTGACCAGTGGATTAAAGGTACTTTTTGTTGTAAAAATGAGAAGAAAACGGTAGATGGTTTTTATGATGGAGATGGTGCTTATAAAGTAAGATTTATGCCGTCTTTTACAGACAAGTATACTTTTGAAATTGAGGCTTCCTTTGATATTAACGCGGGGGAAGAATTGCCGAATGAAGAAGCGCTTGAACATAAGCGTGGAATTGCTGATGGTGGGAAGAACGCAGAAAAATGTGCTGTCAGAAATATGCTGACTGGTAGTTTCACCGTAACTCCCCCTTCCGCAGACAACCATGGACCGGTTCGTGTTGCAGGTACCTATTATCTTGCCTATGAGGATGGAACACCCTATCACTGCATTGGAACTACCTGTTATGTATGGAATCTGCAGAACGAAGAATTGCAGAAGCAGACACTGAAAACTCTGGAAGAAAATGCTTTTAATAAGATCCGCTTCTGTATTTTTCCCAAGCACTATGACTACAACCTTCATGAGCCAATTACCTATCCTTATGAGGGAACACCCTGCGACAGCTCTGTGTTAAATGAGAATAATTTCGCGGAATATAATGGCTGTGCTCCGGGCAATGACTGGGACTTTACCAGATTCAATCCAGCCCATTTCCAGCATATTGAAAAGTGTATTCAGGCACTTATGAATCTGGGAATTGAGGCTGATCTGATTGTTATGCATCCATACGACAGATGGGGATTCTCCATGATGAAAGCAGAGGATGATAATCGCTACTGGAAGTATGTGCTGGCACGTTTTTCCGCATACCGAAATGTATGGTGGTCCCTGGCTAATGAGTATGATCTGATGCATGAGAAGACTCTTTCTGACTGGGAAAGATATGCCAGCATTATCTGTGAGAAGGATCCTTACCATCATCTCAGATCCATTCATAACTGTAAGGCATATTACGATTATAACCTGCCCTGGATTACTCATTGCAGTATCCAGAGAACTGAGACATACCGTTCCTCCGAGCTGGTAAATGAGTGGCGTGAAAAATATCATAAGCCTGTAATTCTGGACGAAATCTGCTATGAGGGCAACATTCAATTTGGCTGGGGAAATATCAGCGGTGAGGAAATGACAAGAAGATTCTGGGAGGCATTCTGCCGCGGAGGATATCCGGGACACGGTGAAACCTATCTCAGCCCGGATCGTATTCTCTGGTGGTCTCATGGCGGCGTTCTTCACGGAACCTCACCGGATCGTATCAGATTTCTTGCAAAAATCATGGAAGAAACACCGGGACTTGGTGTGGAACCTATGCCCTGCAAATGGGATGAGGTTGTCTGCCGTGCTGCCGGTTTCCCGGCAAGGAAAGATTATTTTATTTACTATTATTCCTTCATGCGACCAGGCTTCCGGGATTTTTACTTTGATGATACTACAGAGTATCAGGTGGAAATTATTGATACCTGGGAAATGACTATTACAAATGGAGGTATCCACAAAGGTAAATTCCGCGTGCAGCTGCCGGGGAAAGAGTATATGGCAGTGCGCCTGCAGATAGCGAAATAATAACCATATTCATACAAAAAGCCCAGTTGTGTATGCAGCTGGGCTTTTTGAGCATAAAAATCTTGAATCGGTTTTCAGAATTTGTTATGATTCATATCAGAATTTATGAGAGATAAACAGAAATATTTTTAAACGGGGGAGGAGATTTTTTGGAAGAAACAAACATCAGTCAGGAGCAAAATCCATTGGGAACGGCTCCGGTAGGTGGTTTGATCGGGAAATTTGCAATTCCGGCTATTATCAGCATGCTGGTCAGTGCTTTGTACAATATAGTGGACCAGATTTTTATTGGCCAGGGCGTGGGGATGCTGGGAAATGCGGCTACAAATGTTGCATTTCCTGTAACAACTATTGCAACGGCGTTGGCACTGCTTCTGGGAATTGGAGGCGCGTCTAACTATAACCTGGAAATGGGCGCCGGAAGAGAGAAGAAGGCAAGCTCTATAGCTGGAACGGCGCTTTCCACACTGGTGATTACAGGGGTGATTCTGGCAGTTGCAGTACTTCTGTTTTTGCGTCCGCTTCTAAGCTTATTTGGTGCAACGACAGATGTTATGCCCTATGCGGTGGATTATCTTGGGATCACAGCTGTGGGACTTCCTTTTTATGCATTATCCATTGGAGGCAATCATATTGTCCGCGCAGACAGAAGTCCCACATATTCTATGACCTGTGTTCTTACAGGTGCCATCATCAACACAATTCTGGATCCCCTTTTCATCTTTGGGTTTGGTTGGGGAATCAAGGGTGCTGCCTGGGCAACGGTGATCGGACAGGTTGTTTCCGGAATTTTGGTGGTTATTTATTTTGGAAAATTTCGTAAAATGTATCTGGAGATGAGCATGTTAAAGCCTTCTTCAGAGTGCCTGAAAGCTATTATTTCTCTCGGAATGGCGTCCTGTATTAATCAGATCGCTATGGCGGTTGTTCAGATTGTACTGAATAATATTTTACGTTATTATGGCGGTTTATCTGTCTATGGAAGTGATATTCCAATCGCCTGTGTAGGAGTTATTTCAAAAGTAAATCAGGTGTTTATGGCGATTTGTATTGGAATTTCCCAGGGCTGTCAGCCAATCTGGGGCTTTAATTATGGAGCAAAAAAATACGACAGAGTAAGGCTTGCATACCGTTATTCTGTGACTGCATGTACGGTGATTGCCACCATATTTTTCCTTTGTTTCCAGCTATTTCCCCATCAGATTGTGAGCATTTTCGGAACAGGAAGTGACCTTTATTTCCAGTTCGCAGAACGCTATCTGAAGATTTTTATGTTTATGACATTTGCAAATGGGATTCAGCCAATGTCCTCAGGATTTTTTACATCTATCGGAAAAGCAAAGCTTGGAATCGTCATGTCCCTGACCAGACAGGTGCTGTTTCTTTTGCCTCTGATTATTATTTTCTCATTGATACTGGGAATTGACGGAGTTATGTATGCAGGACCGATCGCAGATGCAGCGGCGTTTGTATTGGCAATATTGTTCGCAAGAAGAGAGCTTGTGGCTATGAAGAAATAAAGATGTTTTACTATGAAGGTTCCGGACAGCAGCCATGAATGAGCCATGTTTGCATGAACAAATTTATGGCTCATCTATGGCTGTCGTCCGGGTTGGAGCGTGTAAAAAAATCATTCCCGCAAGCTGCACGCTCCACTTTTGTGGATATTTTACCCGATTAATTGCTCAAATTTTGCCATTTCCATGGGCTTATAATAATAATATCCCTGCAGTTCATCGCATCCCTCAACTACCAGGAAGTCTACCATTTCTTTGGTTTCTACCCCTTCACATACAATAAACTTATTAGTCCTTTTCAGCAGATGGAAAATCTCCTGCAGCACGATTTTTCCATTCTCTGTGAGCTTATCTGACAGGAATTTCTTGTCGATTTTTACCTCGTCAAACAGGATATCCTTTAATGTATTTAAGGAAGAATATCCAGAGCCGAAATCATCCATAGAGATTCGAATGTTTTTTTCATGGAAGAAGCGGATCATGTGATTAACCGCTTCAATATTATGAATATAAGTAGTTTCCGTAATCTCAAAAATTAAATATTGAGAGGGAATTTCATATTTCTGAATTAAATGCGAAACCTTTTCTGTGAATGTGTGGATTTTCCGAAAATGAACCGGAGATACATTCAGGGACAGAGACAACAGCTTAAGCCCTTTTTCCCGTCTGTCTGCCAGCCATTGAAATGCTGTTTCATAAACATAATAATCCAGAGCTTCAATCTCCCCGGTTTCTTCCAAAATAGGAAGAAAACTGTCTGGAAACCACAGGTCTCCATTTGCTCTCTGCCAACGGACAAGTACTTCTGCACTGGCAATTTTCTGCTCCCTTCCGCTGATTTTTGGTTGGAAATAAATTTGAAATTCTTTCTTCCCAAGTGCTTCCTTAAAGGAGTGAATAGTGTCTGCACGTTTCTGTTCAGCAAGAGCAATTTCTCTTGTATATTCGCACACACCGCAAAGCTTATCCTTCGCCTTTATGCGGACGATATTGGAGTGCGAAATAATTTCTTCGCCTGGAATTTCCATGTTTTCCAGATAATAAATACCAGTGTTCAGGGAAAGATAATTTACAGGATAAGCAGCCAGAACTTCTTTTGTAGTCTGCTTGTTAGACTCAATAATTCGGTTTTTAACAGCTGTATGCTCCTCTCCGGTAATGTCAATAACAGCTACAAAGATATCTGAATGATACCTGTTTACAAACAAGGTTTGTGGAAAAAGTTCCATCTTTTTCAGAATAAAATTCAGAATATTAGTCCCGGTTTCATACCCCCAATAGTCATTAATAAGGTGAAAATTGCTTACATCTGTCATTAGAAAAGCATACTTTTTTTCACCGTTGCTATTATTTAAAATAGTAAATAGTTTCTCTTTCAAAGACTCTGTAGAGATACTTTCTGCCAGTGGATTCCGGCAAAACTCCTGTGGCTTTTTTGCCATTTGTTCCTTTTTATAACGCTTGTCCTGATACATTTTCTGATCGGCAATCTGTAGAAGATCCATGATCAGGTAGTAGTGATTTTTGCAGCTGATATCGTATCCGACTGCATAGCTGATAGGATGGTCAGCTGTTTGATTATACACATCCAGCATGGATTGGAGCTGAATATTCATCTGCTCCAGCTGAGACCAGGTGGCGTGATTTTGCACGATCACGAACTCATCGCCGCCGAATCTGGCGAGAAAACTATCCTCAGTGAGTATTCGTGTCAGGTAAGAAGCAAAGGTCTGAATAAACACATCCCCCTGTTCATGACCATATGTATCGTTGATCTTTTTCAGATTGTTCAGGTCGAACATCATGACACCTACATTCAAGGTGTCGTCTGCATTCTGAAGCTGCTGCAGCTTCTTTTCCAAGGATTTTTTATCGTGGACACCTGCTACGTCAAAGCCGGAACTTCGGATCATATTTCTGATATAATCCCCTAAAGTAAGGGAAACAGCACATCCTACAAGGGATAAAATAATCAGAAAAGCAAAGGTTTTCTGACTTATTCCGCGTCTGTGACGGGTAATTAATGCAGTCAAAAATACAATATAAAATGTTGTCTGCAGGTAGCAGAGTTTCATAATTGTTTTGTTTCTTTCCATACATTTCTCCAGTATATAGTGCCTGATATTTCACTTGTAACTATTTGGAAGACAGCATTTTGCGGAGGGCGTAACTGTGAAGATACTGAACAGTTACTCTCTGTTTTTTAATTAGCCTGCGTATACAATAATTTTCTTGGCAAGCTCCTTATCCAGGCCGATTTTGCTGCCCTTTACCATAACCACATAATACCCGTGTAATTCTGATAAAATCGTAACCTGCGTTCCTGGGACAAAGCCCAGGGATTCCAGATAATGCCGCTGTTTTTCCAGTCCGCACACCTTATTAATGATATAAAAATGGTTAAACTCAGTTAAACTTAAAGGCATTGTGACGACCTCCTTTAAATAACGTTAGCAAAGACTAACATAGTATAACACGCATTTCATACAGATGGTATAGAAAATACATTTTTGAGAAATTTTTTCAGTTGATATCTACAGAAAAAGGAGTGAGTAATACTGGAAATAAGTATTTTCAGAAGTAAGGAAAATCAGACGTTTATTTTACGTGAGTCATCAATCATTGGTTCTGTTCTGATCTTTGCGGGATTGGTAGTCTCACAGAAGAAGACGAGAGAGAAGATGCAGACTGTGGGAACACCACAGGCGCGGAACAGCTGATTTCCATATATGGCAATGTCACCGGTAGGCGACATATCCGCTTGGTGAACCAAGCTCACAAAAAAGACTGATATAAACAATACTGTACTTCAGGAGGTTGTTGTTGGAGTCCGGTATGTTATATCAGTCTTTTTTTATAAATACAGCCGATTAACCGTTTAGGTTAAATCTGTGTCTGCGATTAATGGCAGGAATGGCTTCCACAGCCATGATCGCCGCAGCTGTGTCCCTCTCCATGATGGTCGTGATGATCACAATGCACATCAGGATCATAGCCAAGATTTCCTGCAAGCAGTGCGTTTACAGCTTCGTCTGCATTTCCTGAGACTCCGCCGAAAAGACGGATTCCAGCCTGGGCAAGTGCATTCTGGGCACCGCCGCCAATACCGCCGCAGATCAGGGTATCTACGCCATGTGCAACCAGGAATCCAGCCAGTGCGCCGTGACCGCTTCCATTGGTATCGACTACTTCGGCACTTACAACCTTGCCATCTGCAATGTCATAGATCTTGAATGCTTCTGTGTGTCCAAAGTGCTGAAAAATTTCTCCATTTTCATAAGTAACTGCAATCTTCATAATGATATCTCCTTCATTTTGTAAATTTGATTTGGGAAGTGAACTATTAAATCGGTCAGCGGCTGGCAGTTCCTGTGAAAGGTCTAAGCTGGTAAGCGGAGTCTGTTTAGATCCCTTTCGGCAACAGCATTTCCCGCAGCGCGTATGCTCCCGTCCTTCGCAGAGCCGGTAATTTCCCCCGGCTATGACAAGGCGCTGTCCAAGGACGATACATCGGGCAATTTTTCCCCGGGCAGTTTCATAAATTTCTGTGACAGTTGTCCGGGAAATATCCATCTGGGCAGCACATTGCTCGTGAGTTTTCTTCTCCAGATCTACCAGACGGATGACTTCATATTCATCCAGAGTCAGAGTGACAGCTTCCGACTCTCTGGGACATTCTTCCGGAGAAAAAGATTCATATTGGGGTGCCTGGCAGATTCTGCGGCATCTGGGCGGTCTTGGCATATACGTCACCTCCTTGTTTTCGACATATGTCGATTATAAACCAGAAGAAGAGAAAATTCAATACTAGTTGACAATTTTTTTTATTTGGAGTACAGTCCAAGAAGAGATAAAATCGTTATTGCTCAAAAGCAATTTTTTTCTGGAATTTCGGGCACAATTGGAGCAGTAATGTAAAATTAACAGAAGAGGTACGAATATGCTGAAAGTAAAGAACCTGACTTTTGAAGTGAATGAAGAAGGGAAAAAGCGCTGTCTGGTAAATCACATCAGTTTTGATGTTCAGGATGGGGAAATGCTGGTAATCACCGGACCTAATGGAGGTGGAAAATCCACCCTGGCCAAGGTACTGGCTGGCATTGAGAAAGCAAACAGCGGAGAAATTTATCTAGATGATGAGAACATTACAGGATACGATATTGATCATCGTGCAAATGCGGGAATTGGCTATGCATTTCAGCAGCCACCCCGCTTTAAAGGTATGACCGTGGCAAGAATGTTATCTCTTGCAGCAGGAAAGAATTTAACGGAAAAAGAGAGCTGTGACCTTCTCTCAGCTGTAGGACTTTGTTCCGAAGATTACCTGAACCGTCAGCTGGATGGAACCCTTTCCGGCGGTGAAATGAAGCGAATTGAGATTGCCACAGTTTTGGCGAAGTCTCATAAAGTAAGCATTTTTGATGAACCTGAAGCAGGAATCGACCTGTGGAGCTTTTCCATGCTGATCAAGCGCTTTGAGGAGATTCATCGTGAGAAAAAGGAGTGCCTGATCCTGATTTCCCATCAGGAAAAAATCATCAATATGGCAGATAAGATCATGGTAATTGAAGACGGTGAAGTAAAGAAATATGGTACGAAAGAAGACGTTTTCCCAACCTTATTTCAGCAGGAAAAATGTCAGAAATGTCTGAATGAAGGAGGAAAATGTTGATGGTTAAAGTAGAAGAAACAACCCAGGGTGTGCTTGATAAGATCAGCGAAGGCTTTGCACAGAAAGGTGCTTTTAATCTCCGTCAGAATGGTATTTCCATCTGTCACGGTGACAGCGAACATATCAAAATAAAGAAAAAAGAGGACAAGCCGGGAATCGATATTTTCATTGACGGGGAGACAAAGGGAGAGAAGGTTTTCATCCCGGTAGTGGTAAGTGTATCTGGAATGACCGATCTGGTTTACAATGATTTTTATGTGGCAGACGGTGCAGATGTTGACATTGTTGCAGGCTGCGGAATCCACAATAGTGGCTGTAATGACAGTCGTCACGATGGTATTCATACCTTCCATGTGGGTAAAAATGCCAATGTACATTATGAGGAAAAACACTACGGAGAAGGGAATGGAACCGGAAGCAGAGTGCTGAATCCGGTAACCAATATTGAGCTTGGAGAGAACTCCGTATTTACGCTGGATACCGTTCAGATCAAAGGTGTTGATTCCACAGTCCGTACCACAAATGTGTCAATGGATGCAGATTCCAAGTTGTTTGTTCTGGAACGTCTGATGACAGACGGGGAGCAGAAAGCGGAGTCTGATATTGAAGTCTGTATGAACGGAGCGGGATCTTCTGCACAGATTATTTCCCGTTCTGTTGGAAAGGGAAATTCTTCCCAGGTTTTCCATCCGAAGGCTGTTGGAAAGAACAAATGTCACGCACATATCCAGTGTGATTCCATTATTATGGATCATGCAGAGGTGGGTTCTATCCCGGAAATCCAGGCGAAGCATGTGGATGCTGCAATTGTTCATGAGGCCGCTATTGGAAGAATTAACGATGAGCAGCTTCTGAAGCTAAGAACTCTTGGAATGACGGAAGCTGAGGCGGAAAATGTGATCATTGAGAATTTCCTGAGTTGAGAAAAACTTAAACAGAAAAATAACCATTCAGTAGGTATGTACTATTTCGCGGAGGGTGTAACTGTGAAGGTGCTGAATAGTTATACAGAGAATATAGAATCTTCTGGTTGGTTTGGAAGATTTATGAAAAATGCCAGGCTGCATCGTTCAAAGACGCTGACCTGGCATTTGGCATTATCTAATTTTTACGGATTTTTTGGAACTCCATTTGGAATAATATTTTTTGCCGCTTACAACTTTGTAGGTGCGGATCCGTACATAATATTTTTTCTTTGAAACCAGTTTCTTTAAGGTTGCGCGTGTAGCAGAACCTTTTACGGTAAGGGCTTTCGCCTTTTTCATGCTGCTGTTCTGACTGTAGCTGATCTGATAGCCGCTGATGGATTTGGCCTTTTTCCAGGTAACAGTGGCTTGTTTTGCTGTTTTTGATTTTACAGAACGCAGGCTTGTTTTTGCAGGAATTACAGTTATGGTAACTGTTTTCGATGCAGCAGCGTACCGGGTTCCGGCTGCCACGGTAATGGTAACATTGGCTTTACCTGGGTTAACTGGAATTACTTTTGTTCCGGAAATCTTTACTACTTTTGTGTTAGAAGACTTCAGGGAAACTTTTCCATCTGATTCAATGCTGGTGATAATGTTTGCTTTCTTTTTGCTTTTTGTAAGCGTTATGTCAGAGGCATTGATTACAGCTGGAACAGGGGTGATTGCAGTGTCATTGTTCGCTTCATTGTTGGAGCTGTTGTTCTGATTATTGTTGTTATTATTGGTGTTGTTATTGTTTTGACCGTTATTGTTCTGGTCATTATTACCGGATGTATTTCCGTTGTTATTATTGTTGTTGTTTCCTGGTGTGCTGCTGTTCTGGTTGCCTTTATCGGAATCATTTTTACCGGAGTTATCTTTGCCGGAATCATCTTTACCAGAGTTATCTTTACCAGAATCGTCTTTACCGGAATCGTTTTTACCGGAGTCATCTTTACCGGAATCATCTTTACCAGAATCGCCTTTACCAGAATCATCTTTACCGGAATCATCTTTACCAGAATCATCTTTACCGGAGTCATCTTTACCAGAATCATCTTTACCAGGATTATCTTTTCCTGCGTCCGAGTCATCCTTGTCAGGAGCTGCTGTGATCGTAAAGGTTGTGTTAATAATGCCGGTGTAATTTCCAGCTCCAGTAATAGTTACAGTAGCAGTACCTTCCTTCACATTATCTTTATAAGAAACTGTGAAATCAGTGCCTGCTGCAAGCGTCTTGTCTCCGTATGTAACGGTAACATCCGGGCATTTCTCTGTTCCGTCACTGGTGTAGGAATACTGGGAAAGTGAAGCGGAATAGCGGCTGATATCCAATGGTTTAATGGTAAAGTCTTTCGTAACGGAACCAGTATAATTTCCAGTTCCAGTGAGGATTGCGGAAGCAGTACCTGCATTCACGTTGTTTGCATAAGTGACTGTGAAATCGGTATCTTCGCTAAGCCAGCGGGTTCCTGAATAAAGACGGACATACCGTTGTTCTTTGGCAGTTCCATCGTAATCAAAGGAATCATTGTATAATGTAACTTCATAATTACTGATATCAGCGGGAACAATCTGGAAATCTTTTGTAACAGAACCAGTGTAATTTCCACTGCCGTTTACGATAACAGAAGCAGTACCTGCATCCCAGTTGTTTCGGTAGGAAACGTAATAATCCTGGTTCAGAGTTAATTCTTTGTCCCCGCTTTTTACCGTGACGGTTGGGCGCAAAGAGGAGCCTGTGTAGGTAAGGCTTTCATCGGAAAGTGTAACCGTGCAGCTGCTGATGTCAGCTCTGTTTATGGTAAAGGATTTGGTTACATATCCCTGGTAATTTCCAATTCCGTCAATTCCAACCCACGGAGAATTGTAATAGCTGCTTGGTTCAATGTTGTTGTGGTATGTTACGATGAAATCCCTGTCTTTTACCAGGGTTTTACCGCTGTGGGTAACTGTCACTTCAGGAGTTACTTCAGAACCAGTGTAGTATGCAGGGGCAACGGAGAAGCTGGCATTGGACATACTGAGCTTCTGGATGTTATAAGTGGTTTCCACAGAACCTGTATAAACACCAATTCCGGTAACCGTGAGTTTTACAGTGCCGGCATTGATAAGATCGCCATCATAGGTGATCTCGTAATCAGTACCTTCTGTAAGCAGTTTATTGTTTACTTTCAAATGAACAGATGGTTTATGTTCCGTTCCGTCGAATACAAAATAACTGGAAGGAAGGTACCAGCTGGCTGTATCATCGCTGATCATATTTACATAAATCTTGGCAGTAAATACAGCGGATGGATTGGTCTTCTCCTGAATGGTAAAGGTGGCAAATCCTGGTTTTAATGCTGTAATGGTACACGTATTCTTGCCGGTTTGCTCTACCGAGACAATGCTTTCATCTGAACTGCTAATCTTCCAGTTGGTGATTTGGTCATAGTCCTTATTTGCGCTGGCAAAATAGGAATACCAGAGAATATCAGCAGTTCCGCCAGGCTCCATCTGATAGATTTCTTTCATTTCCTGATAGAAAGTATTGGAGGCGTCCTTTTTCTGAACGTCTAATTCAACTGGGACAGAGAACTGCTTCTGATAACCACAGACGCGGCATGTTCCAGTGAGCAGTGCATTTTCAGCTTTGTCAGCGTAATTATATTTATGTCCATTTTCAATTCTGGCTGCATGGTTGCTGGAAAGATCATTCAGGCTGATTTCGTAGAAGGTATTAAACTGATTTTTCCAGGTGTACCAGATTGCTTTGCCGTTGCTGACAATTGGAGCACAATCAGAAAGGTTTCCAGCCATTTTGTGGGTTGTACCAACCTGCTGGCCAGTTCCATCTACAGCTGTGTAATAAACATAACCCTGGTTTGACCACAGCAGGATGAAACTGTTGTTTCCGGTTTTGACTAGGTGTGGTGTAAGCGCGCTGTCATCGGTGCCCGCGTAATTGGAATAAAAGTGCGTGAAGGTTTCCCCGCTGGATTTATCCATAGAAGTAATGAAAACATCTCTGGTGGTGGCGGTACTGTCCGTGTCTTTGGTGCCTGCAATTAAGTAGGCAGAATCGGAGTATTCGAAAGCACCCAGGGAAGCTCCTGTGTAATTGTAGTGAATACTGGTGTCGTTTACCAGAGACATAAAAGTAAGGCTTTTACATGGAGTGGCAATTCCGGACTGGAAGTTACCGCTGCTGATATCAGATACATATTTGGAAAGAACCAATGCAGTTGGGTAACCTTCTCCATGATCCACGCCAAGGAGAGTTCCATTGTCTACCTGTATAAACTGATTGAAAGAATGGCTTACATAACCATTGGAGGTATTCCATACACCAGTGAATTTGTCAACAATATTCATGCTTGACGTATCTACTGAAAATGTAACATTTGCCTGGTGTCCATTGTACATTTTGTGGCAGGTTCTTACAAAAAGGTAATTTCCGTTTATAACCATCCGCGCGGAACCGGCATCAAAGGGATAAGCTGTGTTGGCACCAAAAAGACCACAGGATCCAAGTGCTTTCCAGTCCTTCGTATATTTTGTTACATGATAAACCTCTACAGAATCATCGTGGTCCGTATTATTTTGTCCGGACAGAACATAGTAATTATCAGCGCTTTCATAGAATGCTCCAAAAACTGGTAGTGACAGTGGCACAGTCACTGTACGCTGATAATTATAGGATGAATCATAATATTCAACTAAAAGAGTTCCGTCCAGAGCTCCGGCTTGAACTCGCATCAAACCGCCATCCGGGCTTGTAGTTAAATAAGAGCTGACAGTGGAAGACCAGACCGTATAGTTCTGATATTCCAGGTTACGTCCTGAGTAGGAGTTGCATGTTGCAGTAATAGATGGATCAATTTCAATATCTGCTTCTACAATAGAAGCTCTGGGGGCTGCATTCGCGTAGTCAATAATGGAAGTCTCGTCCTCTATCTCCGTATCCGCAATTTCTTCCTCCGACACCTCCCCATCTGAAAATCCCTGCTCATTGATATCGGATTCATCAGATGCAAAATCACTTGTGGTTTCCGCCTCTGCATTGGAAAAGAAGCTGCTGTCTTCGTTGGCAGAATCCGGATCTTCTATCTGGAAGCTGTCTTGTGAAGTATCGTCTGAAGAAACGGATACTTCTGGGTCTGCTTCATCTGATGCGACTAAATTGTCGGAGAAATCTGAGAAATCCTCGCCATAAACAGGAGCGGTTCCCAACATGGACAGAGAAAGCAGGATAGACAAAAGCTTTGCTTTTTTGTTTTTCATACATTTCCTCCTTAAAGTGTGACCTATTTCTGGAATAATTTTACTATAAAGACATAGCGATTTCTATATGAAAATATTACGGAAATCCATTTATTCCGTGCTGAAAAATATAAGTCTGGCATTTACCAGGATCTACAATGCAATCACTGGAAATGCAGATGCAGTAGAGGAAAATGGCGAGGCAGTCCGTCTGTACCAGAATTTCTGGAGCTCCACAAGGGAAAATGTGAAAAGGGGCACAAATTTAGTTTTTCATTTAAGAAAATGTGAAAAAATGTGAAATTAGCACTCACCTCTTGACAATGGAAGTCGATTTTTGTCCTGGCTTGTGTATCCCGAAAGTGGCTATTTTACAGGCTTTCCGGGGCATCAGTCATTTTGTCTGGTATTGTAAAGCAGTGTCAGATTTGTCGTAAATGTCGTAAATTTGTGGTCAAAAAATGATGAGAAATGGAGAGTGCTAATAAAATGAACGCAGGTAGCGAAGCAACTGCGTTCATGAGCAAGTAGCGAAAGCGGATTGCGAATGTCCTATTTGTAACGTACACGAATGTAAATGGGCATCTGATTCCGAATCTTACCTATAAATCCGGTGAACAGATGGAGCGGATTGGCAAGTATGGGTTCTTACGCAGAGATTATCTGAAGAACCATAAAAATTCTCTGTATCAGGTCATGCTTCTGCAGGACACCATTGGAGAACATCTTCTGGAAGTGGATAAGGCAGCCAGAGAACGGGAAGAGGTAATTCTGAAGCAGTTAGAAGAAAAAGAACCATTGCCGGACAAAGAAGCAGATCAGATGGCATGGGTGAGAGCTGCCAACCAGCACAGAGCGATTGCAGAAGAGATTATTTTCAAGGAATTGATTTATATTTAAATGGGGGGATGAGGTCGTGGATTGCGACCTCATTATTATGTGAGAACATGAAATAGCAGTAGGCATAATGAGAAAAATAGGGTAATATAACAGTAAGCAATTGGTGTAGTTTTGAAATGCCGATTTGGCATTTCAAGTTATAGAAGGGAATTGATAATGAAAAAAGAGATATTAATAGCAGATAATATTGACAACATTTATGATGAAATAAATGCGTTGATCAGGGAAAAGAAAACTAATGTAAAAAAAGTTGTGAATGATGCCATTATTTCTCTTAATTGGGGAATTGGAAAAAGACTTAGTGTGGAGTTAACTGGAAATAATAAGCCTGAGTATGGAAAAAAAGTTGTTACAGAAGTCAGTAAAAGGCTGGAACAGGAGTATGGTTCGGGATTTGATAAAACATCAATTTCAAGAATGATTAAGTTTTATCAGGAATTTCCTGACTTCGAAAAAGTTGCGACACTGTCGCAACAATTGACCTGGTCGCATTTTGTAGAGATTCTGCCAATACAAGATGAGTTAAAAAGAGATTTTTATGCCGCAATGTGTATGCAGGAAAACTGGTCAGTGCGAACACTGCGTGAAAGAAAAAAATCCATGCTTTATGAACGAACTGCAATATCGAAGAAACCAGAAGAAACGATTAAAAATGAAATTGCAGAATTACGAGATGATGGAAAAATGAGTCTGGATCTTTTTTACAGAGATCCATATATGCTTGATTTTCTCGGTTTACGTGATACTTATAGTGAAAAAGATTTAGAAAATGCTATTCTTGCAGAATTAGAAAAATTTATTCTGGAAATGGGATCGGATTTTGCATTTTTAGCAAGACAGAAACATTTTGTACTGGATGGCAAGGACTACTATATGGATTTATTATTCTATCATAGAGGCTTGAGAAGGTTGGTTCTTGTTGAACTAAAGCTTGGAGAATTTGAACCGCAGGATAAAGGACAAGTCGAACTGTATTTGCGATGGCTGGAAAAGAATGAAAGAGTGGAAGGTGAAGAAAGTCCGGTTGCACTTATATTATGTGCAGAAAAATCACAGGAAACCATAGAATTAATGCAATTGGATCATGGAAATATCCATGTGGGACAGTATATGACCCAAATGCCCCCAAAAGAACTTCTGGAACAGAAGCTATCCCTTGCTATTGCAAATGCGAGAGAATTGTTAGAACAGAGGAAAGAAGAATAAAAATTTTGAATTTAATAATGAAATACAGAGAAAGGCGTGAGTCATAGAAATATGGCTTGCGTCTTTTTCTGTCTGGAAAGGAAGTGGGGTAGAATGGCACAAGTCTTTCGTGTAGAACGAAACAAGAATTTTACTGTAATGTGCAACCCTCATTTCAAGAACAAAAATTTGTCATTAAAGGCAAAGGGACTGTTATCCCTGATGTTAAGTCTGCCAGAGGACTGGAATTACAATATGCAGGGACTGGCAACATTGAGCAGAGATGGGATTGATCATGGGTATGGAAACATGAAAACAGCCACCAGATGCTTTCCATCCGGTGTAGCCAGATATGACAAGGAGCCAATCTTTCAGAATAATCTTCTTTTTTACAATGGTATGTATTATCAGATTGGAGAAGAACACAAGGAGTTCTGTGCAGAGAAAACGCAGGATGAGGACGGTGCAATGGTCATAACACAGAATCCTACCCTTGCTCCGGCGGTACAGAAATCAAAGTATGAACCGAAAGCACAGGAAGCCGATGTCAGTGTCAGCTCCGATACAGTCAAGGACGCTACCGCTTTCTTGGAAACATTCTTTAAGCTCTATCCGATAGCTACGGAAAAGGAACTTGCCTACTATGTCAAAGACGGCGTGCTTGCTCCTGTATCCGGCGATTATGTATTTTCGAAACTGGTAAATCCTGTCTTTACCAAAGATGGCGATAACCTCAAGGTCAGTGTGTCTGTGAAATATCTGGATAACAAATCGAAAATGACACAAATCTCACAGTATGAGCTTGTGCTTCATAAGGACGATAACTGGAAGATTGTAGGATAAAATCAAAAGGCTTGCTTTCGTATAAACTACGGACAGCAGGCCTAAATATTACATTAAATGTATATCACTCCATTTTTTCATATCTTGAAGAATCGGTACAAAACTTTTCCCTAAATCAGTTAAAGAATATTCTACTTTCGGTGGGACTTCTTGATATACATATCGTGAGATAAACCCATCTTGCTCTAATTCTCTAAGCTGTTTCGTCAAAGTAGACTGTGTAATATCGCCTAATCTTCGGCGTAGTTCCCCGAATCTTTGGATTTCATATTCTGAAATATACCACAAAATAGTTATTTTCCACTTTCCACTTAAAATATTTTGGAAAATGTGAAAAATATGTGAAATTAGCACTCGCCTCTTGACAGTGCTAACAATGCGTGTTATATTACATGCAGAACAAAGGAAGAGAGAAAAAGAAATCTTCCAGTTTCAACAACGATGTTAATTAAACACGCAAGTGTTCACAATATAAGGAGGAATGGATTATGTTAATGCCTAGTATTTTTGGAGAAGATTTATTTGATGACTGGATGAGATTACCTGTAGAAAGAGAGAATCACAGAGGTTACAGAGCTGCTGAATTGATGAAGACAGATATTAAGGATGTGGATGGAAATTATGAGCTGAGCATTGATCTTCCAGGATTCCATAAAGAGGATGTGAAGATTCAGCTGAAGGATGGCTATCTGAACATTCAGGCTTCCAGAACCGAGAATAAAGATGAGAAAGACAATAACGGCAAATACGTTCACAGAGAGCGTTACACCGGACAGTGCTCCAGAAGCTTTTATGTAGGTAAGGAACTGGAGCATGAGGACATCCATGCGAAATATGACAATGGTGTTCTGACTGTTACTTTCCCGAAGGAAGCGAAGAAGAAAGTGCCGGAAGAGAAGAAGTTTATTTCTATTGAAGGCTGATTTCCGGGGAAAGAGCTGTTTTAACAGATAAGAATTCCCACAGGAAACTGATAACAGATAATAACTGGCGCGGAGCAGTTCACCTGCTTCGTGCCGATGAAATAAATGATTGAAATAGATAATTGAATTAGATAATACAGAGTGTGCATTAGCCGTAAATCAGAAGCGGCGGCTGATATTGCCGACTTACATAAGTAACAAGTGAAAGCGGCAGAGCATGTTTTATTTGATGTGCTTGCAGTGTATGGATTATTCAGCGATATTGAAATAATGGTAAACAGCTTCTTTTATATAGATTGTGTTTTAGATTGTGTTTCATTTTAAGACGATTTTCTAATTTACATAGATTTTGTTTCATACCCCCTCATTTCCTGCCGGCTACCCACCGGCAGGTTTTTTCTTATGTCTTTACATCATTTCACCTGTCTGCTATACTTGTCTGGAATTGTTGATGACTGCGAAAGACAGAACAAAAATCTCTCACAAATTGTGATGCATATCTTGCAGAAAGCCTTTTTCAAACAGGCTTCAGAGCGTGAAAACAAGATGCTGCTGCAGTAATCGTGGATGGCAAAAACATGTTACTGTTACTCCGTTCACAGTAACAAAAACATTTTCAGAGAAGGAATTTACTCATGAATTATATTGTATTTGACCTGGAATGGAATCAGAGTCCAGGGGGAAAAAGGTGGTCTAACAGCCGTCTGCCTTTTGAAATCATAGAAATCGGCGCCATAAAACTAAATGAAGAGAAAGAAATTGTGGATAGCTTTCAGCGTCTGATCAAGCCCCAGGTGTACAATTGGATTCATGACAGCATCCATGAAGTGATTCACATGAATTATAAGGATCTGCAGAAAGGAACTCTTTTCCCACAGGCCATCACGGAATTTTTGGAATGGTGTGGCGAAGAATATATTTTCTTTACCTGGGGAAATCAGGATGTAATGGAACTGCAGCGGAACATGAAATATTATGGAAAACTTTCCCTGCTCAAAGGTCCGGTGACTTATTATGATGTGCAGAAATTATTTGCTATTCGTTATGAAGAAAATGACGAGCGCCGTGCTCTGGAATTTGCTGCTGATAAAATGGGCGTGGAGAAGAAAATGGATTTTCACCGCGCTCTGGGAGATGCTTATTATACTGCATGTATTCTCCAGAAAATAGAAGATAAATACATTTTTCCAAACTCATCCCTGGACGTGTATCAGAATCCCAAGAGCAAGCGTGAAGAGATTCACATATCCTATCCAACCTATGATAAATATGTATCCCGGGAGTTCTATTCCCGCGAAAAAGCCATGAAGGACCGGGAAGTAACCAGCACGAAATGTCCATTGTGCCATAATCCTGCCAAGCGTAAGATCCGTTGGTTTATGAATAATTCCAAGGTTTACTACAGTGTGTCCCTCTGTCAGGAGCATGGCTTTGTACTGGGAAAAATCAGGATTCGCCGAACGGAAGATAATAAGTACTATGTAATTAAGAAGCTCACCAATGTAACCGATGAAGAAGCCGATGAAATCCGCCAGAAACGTGATGCGCATCGTGCCAAACGGAGACTGAAGAAAGAAGAGCAGTAAATCCGTGAAACTACTTCTTGTAACGAATGAAAAACTAACATTTGGTTAATAGAAAAATCCCCTCCAATCACATATGCTGATTATAAG
Source organism: Blautia faecis (assembly GCF_020554845.1). Classification (GTDB taxonomy): domain Bacteria; phylum Bacillota; class Clostridia; order Lachnospirales; family Lachnospiraceae; genus Blautia_A; species Blautia_A faecis. The sequence goes on from NZ_JAJCIA010000008.1 coordinate 109,317, forward strand.
TAATACAACAACAGCGTATAAAAAAGGAGGGGTTTTTATGAGTTTAAGAAATTATTTTTACAGGTTTGGGAAATACATTCTGACATTTTTCTTTGTAACACTGCTGCTGGTTCTCTTTGGTCCGCTGCGGGCGCAGGCTGCTATCACCAAGGAAGTTACCTCGGATGGTTTTAAACTCAGCGGAACGGGCAGCATGAATGTGTGGGATGGAGACGAATTCCGCTACTATATCGGCTATCAGATCCCTCATGAAGACTCCATGGATTACAAGGTAGATGTGACTATGACTTTTCAAAGCTCCAGTCTGACGCCAGGCAGGGCAAGCGTGTATCTGGATGACGACAGCATACCCTTATATTCAAACGGAGGTACGGTGCTGCAGGGCTCAGCCACGTTCTCCAAATCTGATGAAATGGAATTGATGGAAATATTTGTAAATTATGATAGTTTTCCAAGTGAGCAGAACGTAGATTTTTCCATCACTGTAAATGTGCGGGAAAATCGCAAAAACGCAGATATTGCCATTTATCCGCCGGAAAACAATTACGATAAAACCACAGGAATGTTCCTGGTAACGGTTGATGATCCTTATGTTTTTTATTCAAATAAGGATTCGTCCAAATATTCTGTAAGTATTTCGGATTCATCAGTGGCACAGGTTACAGGCATTACTCCAAAATCCAATGACAGCTTTGAGGTGAGCGTATATTTTGCAAAAGCAGGTTCGGCGGATTTCGTTTTTAAATATGGAAATCAGACGAAAAAGGTGACCTTCACAGTAGCGAAAACAGTCATAACTGTTTCCAGCTCCATCTCCCTGAAGGTGGGGGATACCACCATGTTTTCCAATTATGTTTTCAAAACCGGCGGTGGAAGCATCACCATCAAGAAAGTGAAATCCAGCAATAAAAAGATCGTTGATGCAGCCGGAGGATTCCTGATCGCAAAGAAGCCTGGCACTGCCAAGGTAAGTGCCCTGGTAAATGGCAAGCGGAGAACCATAACCGTGATCGTCGGCAAAAAGCCTGCCCCCAAGCCAAAACTGAAACAGCTTCAGGTAAAAGTGAAAGGCTATAAATATTATCCGGATTCCGGCAAAACCATTTACACAACCCGCTTCACCAATAAATCCAAAAGCACCATCACAAAAGTGAAGCTGAAATTTACCATGACCATTAATGAAGAAATGACCCGCACCAAAACCTTTAAGGTCAATATAAAACCGGGAAAGACAAAAACCATGAAGCTGAATATAGGAAAACTAATAGCAGATCCTTCAAATATTACGGTGAAATGTCTGAAATTCTGGTATAAGAGTTGAGAAATGAAATTGTAGTAATAGGAGCATTTCGAATAAAGAGATAAAAGAATATTGTGTAAAGTAGAGGAACTACAATAATACAGGGCTAAGAACGAAAATGCGTAATGCAGTTTTCATTCTTAGCCCTTATTCTATAAAGTCGGTGTTGTCAGCAGACTGGTCATGATCGACCGTTCATACTGCATTCCCCATCCAACCATCTGGCCATTGAAATAATACTTGCTCTTTAATCTCAATGGTCCCACAGCGTTGGAAAGAATGGCCTGTTTCTTGGTAAGAACACTGAGGTCTGTTCCTGTGGGGACGGTCACGTATACATTTTTTGTGTAGTAGAATGGATAAGTATTTCCGCAATTATTCAGCAGATACTGTTCACTTGGAAGATTTTTCTTCGGGACAGGATTCTTGCTGATTTTCATTTTTTTACATTCGAAATTGTCGAAACCGTAATCTAGAAGGCTCTTTGTGTCAGCCCAGGCGCCATTTACGGAATTCATCACAACTGCAACCAGGGTCATATTGCCGCGCTTGGCATAGGTGATCAGAGTCGCACCGGCAGCATCTGTGTAGCCTGTTTTTCCACCCAGAACACCATCGTAGGCGTAATCCCTGCCAGCCATCATCTTGTGATGATTGAGCAGATAGCGGGTTTCTGTAAAAATATTGGTAGGCGGAATTTCATAAAGATCTGTGGTGAAAAATTTCCTGCAAAGTGGATTCTGCCATGCAGCCTTGGCTATCTTTGCCATGTCGCCTGCGGTGGTTACATGAGTCTCATCAGGAAGTCCGTTAGGGTTATTAAAATGGGTGTTTTTGCATCCAAGCTGCTGGGCTCTGGTGTTCATCAGTTCTACAAACTTCTTCACAGAACCGGAAACCTCTTCCCCAATACCAAGTGCCATTTCATTGGCTGATTCCAGCATCAGTGCCATAAGACATTGTTCAACTGTAAAAACCTCTCCGGCATCACCATAAATGGTGGAGCTTCCCGCTTCAATTCCGTAAGCCGCCTGCTGGGAAAGGGTAAGCTGTGCGTTCACGTCCAGGTTCTCACATCCAAGAAGACAGGTGAGAAGCTTGGTAATACTGGCCGGGTAAAGCTGAGTATTAGCATTCTTGGAATACAGGACCGCCTCTGTGTTTAAGTCCATGAGAACTGCTGACTGCGCCTCAATCTTAGGACCCTCCGGCCAACCCTCAATGGAATCGGTATCAGCTGCCTGTGCATAATATTCGGTATGCGGATCCGGAGTAGGAGTGGGAGATTCGCTGGCAGTGTCTGTAGCTTCTGCCCAGACAGCGCCCGTCTGCCCAAGCAGCATTGCTGCTGTCAGGATTCCACAGAAAATCCGCTTTATTTTCATATGAAGATTTTTCCTGATCATATAAAATCCTTTCTTAAAATAGTACATAAAATTCCCAATACGTAATTGCATTATACCACTTTTCTTTATGTAAAACTATTAAAAGAGTGTGAATTGTTCACAGCACCCCGGAAAATCCACAAATTCAGCATTATTTTCCCCTATTCTCCCCATTTTTTCAGCGGAAAAACACTTGACATATAGAAATTCAGACCCTTATAATAGACAGGAAACAGAATAGTTAAAGACTGTGATGGAGACAGTAAGCTGATTTTGAACGTTTAAGGTTGTGCAGACACAGACAGCAGCAATCTTTTCAGCGAGACGGGGATGGTGTAAGCCCGCCGCAAGTAGATTCAGCCGAAGATCACTCCGGAGTTTTATCTCTGAAGGAACAAGTAGGAGATAACGGAATTCCCCCGTTACAGGGAGCGTGTATCGGCTGCGTGTGCAAGCCTGTACAATGTAACAGGTGGTATAACGAGTGCTGACAGCTTTCGTCCTTTTGCAGGATGAGAGCTTTTTTTATGCAGACGGAGAATCCTGCAGGCAGGATTCTTTATGTAACAGGAAATCCCAACAGCAATCGACTGATAATTTTAAAGGAGGAAAAAGCTTTGTACCAGAAAGTAGACACGAATCTGAATTTCGTAGATCGCGAGAAAAAAGTAGAAGAATTCTGGAAAGAAAACCATATTTTCGAAAAAAGTATGGAAAACCGTAAAGAAGGCCCGACTTACACATTCTATGACGGACCGCCAACAGCAAACGGCAAGCCGCATATCGGCCATGTGCTGACACGTGTTATCAAGGATATGATCCCAAGATACCGTGCAATGAAGGGTTACATGGTTCCGCGTAAGGCTGGATGGGATACCCATGGTCTTCCGGTAGAGCTTGAAGTAGAGAAGAAGCTTGGTCTGGATGGAAAAGAGCAGATCGAGGAATACGGTATGGAGCCGTTCATCCAGCAGTGTAAAGAGAGTGTCTGGAAATACAAAGGAATGTGGGAGGATTTCTCCTCAACAGTTGGTTTCTGGGCTGATATGGAGCATCCATATGTAACTTACGAGGACAATTATATTGAGTCCGAGTGGTGGGCACTGAAAGAAATCTGGAACAAAGGCCTCTTATACAAAGGCTTCAAGATCGTTCCTTACTGTCCACGCTGCGGAACCCCGCTTTCATCCCAGGAGGTTTCCCAGGGCTATAAATTAGTAAAAGAGCGTTCTGCAATCGCACGTTTCAAAGTGGTTGGAGAGGATGCATATTTCCTGGCATGGACCACAACACCGTGGACACTGCCTTCTAACGTTGCACTTTGCGTAAATCCGGATGAGACTTACTGTAAAGTAAAAGCAGCAGACGGATACACTTATTATATGGCAGAAGCACTTCTTGACAAAGTACTTGGCAAGCTTGCAAAGGAAGAAGAGCCTGCATATGAGGTCCTGGAAACCTATAAAGGAAAAGACCTGGAATACAAGGAATATGAGCCACTGTTTAAATGCACAGGTGACTATGTAGCATCCAAGGGCAAGAAAGCGCATTATCTCGTATGTGATAACTACGTTACCATGAGTGATGGTACCGGTATCGTTCATATCGCTCCTGCATTTGGTGAAGACGACAGCCGTGTAGGACGTGAATATGACCTTCCGTTTGTACAGTTTGTAGATGGCAAGGGTGATCTTACTGCTGAGACACCATATGCCGGTGTATTTGTTAAGAAAGCAGACCCAATGGTACTGGCTGATCTTGAAAAAGAAGGCAAGCTGTTCGATGCTCCGAAATTTGAGCATGATTACCCACACTGCTGGCGTTGCGATACACCACTGATCTACTACGCAAGAGAATCCTGGTTTATTAAAATGACAGCTGTTAAAGATGACCTGATCCGCAATAACAACACCATTAACTGGATCCCGGAGAGTATCGGTAAAGGACGTTTCGGCGACTGGCTTGAGAACGTTCAGGACTGGGGAATCAGCCGTAACCGTTACTGGGGAACTCCACTGAATATCTGGGAGTGCAGCTGCGGTCATATGGAATCTGTTGGAAGCCGTCAGGATCTCTATGAGAAAACTGGTGACGAGCGCGCCAAGACAGTAGAGCTTCACCGCCCATACATTGACGAGCTTACCATGAAGTGTCCGGAGTGCGGCGGCACTATGCACCGTGTACCGGAGGTTATTGACTGCTGGTTCGATTCAGGAGCAATGCCATTTGCACAGCATCATTATCCATTTGAGAATCAGGAATTGTTCAAACAGCAGTTCCCGGCAAACTTTATTTCTGAGGCTGTTGACCAGACAAGAGGATGGTTCTACTCCCTTCTTGCTGAGTCTACTCTTCTGTTTAATCAGGCTCCATATAAGAACGTTATCGTTCTTGGACATGTTCAGGATGAGAATGGCCAGAAGATGAGCAAGTCCAAGGGAAATGCAGTTGATCCGTTTGATGCACTTCAGACATACGGTGCAGATGCCATCCGCTGGTACTTCTACATCAACAGTGCACCATGGCTGCCGAACCGTTTCCATGGCAAGGCTGTTCAGGAAGGTCAGCGTAAATTCATGGGTACTCTGTGGAATACCTATGCATTCTTTGTACTTTATGCAAATATTGATAACTTCGATGCTACCAAATATACACTTGACTATGACAAGCTTCCGGTTATGGACAAATGGCTCCTCAGCAAGCTGAATACACTTGTAAAGACTGTTGACGAGGATCTGAACGACTATAAGATTCCGGAGACTGCAAGAGCACTTCAGGGCTTTGTAGACGAGATGAGTAACTGGTATGTAAGACGCTGCCGTGAGCGTTTCTGGGCAAAAGGCATGGAGCAGGATAAGATCAATGCGTACATGACTCTTTACACAGCACTGGTAACGGTTGCCAAGGCTGCAGCTCCGATGATCCCGTTCATGACAGAGGATATTTACCAGAATCTTGTAAGATCTCTGGACAAAACAGCTCCTGAGAGTATCCATCTCTGCGACTTCCCGGAAGTAAAGGAAGAGTGGATCAACAAGGATCTGGAAGAAAACATGGAAGAAGTTCTGGATGTTGTTGTTCTTGGCCGTGCATGCCGTAACACAGCAAACATCAAGAACCGTCAGCCAATCGGAACCATGTATGTAAAAGCTCCGAAGGTGATGGATAAATATTTCACAGACATTATTGCAGACGAGCTGAATGTAAAGGAAGTGAAATTTGCAGATGACGTGGAATCCTTCATTTCCTACAGCTTCAAGCCACAGCTTCGTACAGTGGGACCGAAATACGGCAAGCTTCTTGGCGGAATCCGTGCTGCACTTGCAGAAATCAACGGCAACAAGGCAATGAACGACCTGAAAGCAAACGGTGTACTTGTACTTGATATTGATGGAAACAAGGTTGAGCTTACAGAGGAAGACCTGCTCATCGAGACTGCACAGACAGAAGGTTATGTAACAGAGTCTGAAGGCGAGACTGCAGTTGTTCTGGATACCAACCTGACACCTGAGCTGATCGAAGAGGGATTTGTCCGCGAGATCATCAGTAAAGTACAGACCATGCGTAAAGAGGCTGGCTTCGAGGTTATGGATAAGATCCGTGTATCTGTAAAAGATAATGACAAGATTATCGAGACCATGAAGGCAAACGAGGCTGAGATCAAATCTGAAGTTCTGGCTGAGGAAGTCGTTTATGGCGAGACAGATGGTTATGTAAAAGAGTGGAATATTAATAAAGAGCATGTAACTCTTGGTGTTACAAAGCTTTGATTTAACATACAACAGGAGGATCAAAATGATTGACAAACAGTTTGACAAAGAAACCTTCAAGAAAAGTGTAAAAGACAACGTTAAGTTTCTTTACCGCAGAAAGCTTGAAGAGGCAACTCAGGAGCAGCTTTTCCAGGCAGTAAGCTACACAGTGAAGGATGTGATCATCGATAACTGGCTTGATACACAGAATGCTTATGAAGAACAGGATCCGAAGATCGTATATTATATGTCCATGGAGTTTCTTATGGGACGTGCCCTTGGAAACAACCTTTTAAACCTTGGCGCATACGGTGAAGTGAAAGAAGCTCTTGAAGAGCTTGGAATCGACATCAATGCACTTGAGGATCAGGAGCCGGATCCGGCACTTGGAAACGGCGGTCTGGGAAGACTTGCAGCATGTTTCCTTGATTCCCTTGCAACACTTGGATACAGTGCATATGGCTGCGGAATCCGTTACCGTTATGGTATGTTCAAACAGGAAATCAGAGACGGATACCAGGTTGAGGTTCCGGATGCATGGCTTGAGGAAGGCTATCCATTTGAACTTCGTCGTCCGGAGTACGCAAAAGAGGTACACTTCGGCGGATATGTAAGAGTTGAATATGACCAGGCAACCGGTCAGAACAAATTCATCCATGAAGGATATCAGGCTGTAAAGGCTATTCCATACGATATGCCGATCGTTGGATACGAGAACAATGTAGTAAATACACTTCGTATCTGGGATGCAGCTGCTATCGAAGAATTTGGATTTGATTCCTTTGACAAAGGTGATTACAAGAAAGCCGTTGAGCAGGAGAACCTTGCGAAGGATATCGTAAACGTTCTTTATCCGAACGACAATAAAATGTCTGGTAAAGAGCTTCGTCTGAAACAGCAGTACTTCTTCGTATCTGCAAGTATTCAGGCTGCAATCGAGAAATATAAGAAAACACATAATGATATCAAGAAGCTCCACGAGAAAGTCGTATTCCAGATGAACGATACTCATCCGACTATGGCAGTTGCAGAGCTTATGCGTCTTCTTATGGATCAGGAAGGTCTTGGCTGGGACGATGCCTGGGCTGTAACTACCAAATGTGTTGCTTACACCAACCATACCATTATGGCTGAAGCTCTTGAGAAATGGCCGATCGAGCTGTTTTCCAGACTTCTTCCACGTGTATATCAGATCATCGAAGAGATCAACCGTCGTTTCATCATTGAAGTACAGAACAGATATCCTGGAAACTATGAGAAAATCAAAAAGATGGCAATCATCTATGACGGACAGGTTAAGATGGCTCACCTTGCAATCGTTGCAGGCTTCTCTGTAAATGGTGTTGCAAGACTTCATACAGAAATCCTGAAGAATCAGGAGTTAAAAGATTTCTATGAGATGATGCCAGAGAAATTTAATAACAAAACCAACGGTATCACTCAGAGACGTTTCCTTCTTCACGGAAACCAGAATCTTGCTGCATGGATCACAGACCATATTGGACCAGACTGGATCACAGATCTTTCCCAGATCAGCAAGCTGAAGGTATATGCTGACGATGAGAAGGCTCTTCAGGAGTTTATGAACATTAAATTCCAGAACAAACAGCGTCTTGCAAAATATATTCTGGAGCACAATGGTGTTGAAGTTGATCCTCACTCCATTTTCGATGTACAGGTTAAGAGACTTCATGAGTATAAGAGACAGCTTCTCAATATTCTTCATGTAATCTATCTGTACAACCAGATTAAATTACATCCGGAGATGGAATTCTATCCAAGAACCTTCATCTTTGGTGCAAAAGCTTCTGCAGCATATGAGCGTGCGAAAAAGATCATCAAACTGATCAACTGCGTAGCAGATGTTGTAAACAACGATCCATCAATTGGCGGCAAGATCAAAGTTGTATTTATCGAGAACTACAGAGTATCTAATGCTGAGATGATCTTTGCAGCAGCAGATGTTTCCGAGCAGATTTCTACTGCAAGTAAAGAGGCTTCCGGTACAGGTAACATGAAGTTCATGCTGAACGGTGCTCCTACACTTGGAACCATGGACGGTGCAAACGTAGAGATCGTTGAGGAAGTTGGTCAGGAGAACGCATTCATCTTCGGTATGAGCGCTGACCAGATCATTAATTATGAGAACCATGGCGGATACGATCCAGACTTTATCTACAACACAGATGCTGAGATCCGTCAGGTACTGATGCAGCTGATCAATGGAACCTTCTCCAGCGATACAGAGCTGTTCAGAGATATCTATGATTCTCTTCTGAACACTAAGAACTGCTCCAGAGCAGACCAGTATTTCATTCTCGGAGACTTCAGATCCTATGCTGAGGCTCAGAAGAGAGTGGAGGCAGCTTACAAGGATGAGAAGAAGTGGGCGAAGATGGCGCTTCTGAACACTGCATGCAGTGGTAAATTCTCCTCTGACAGAACCATCCAGGAGTATGTAGATGATATCTGGCATCTGGATAAGGTTACTGTAACCAAGAGCGAGGCTGCTGAGAAATAAATAAGGGCAAATTTATTTTGCGAAAAAGATTATAAGAAATAATAAAAGCTGTATCCATGCCAGAACCTGAAAAGGTTGGTGTGGATGCAGCTTTTTTCCGCTACAGTAAATATGAATTTTTTTCAGATTGAGTTTACCATTCAAGTGTGCCATAATGAATATATACATATCAGTGTGGGAAAAATGCGGATAAGGAGGTCAGAGGCTGTTATGAAACCAATCGTATCCATTGGAAATCAGGATTTCAGATCCATTCGGGAGAATCATAATTTTTATATTGATAAGACAGCGTTTATCAAAGAATGGTGGGAAAATCAGGATACAGTTACGTTGATCACCCGCCCCAGACGCTTTGGCAAAACCTTGAACATGAGTATGGTGGAGAATTTTTTCTCAATTCAATCCAAGGCGGAGGAGAATCTTTTTACAGGGCTTGAGATTTGGAAAGAAGAGAAGTACTGGGAACTTCACGGCAAATATCCGGTGATTTTTCTTAGTTTCGCTTCTGTGAAAGGCGATACTTATTCCGATGTGCGCGAAGGAATCGTGCAGACCATCCTGGATCTATACGCGAAGTATGATTATCTGCGCCAGAGTGATGCACTGAATGAGAAGGAAAAGGCCTATTTTGACTATGTGAATGGTGAAATGTCCAATACCATTGCAGCTATGGCGCTTCGGAGATTATCTCTTTGTATGAGTCTGTATTATGGGAAAAAAGTGTTGATTCTGCTGGATGAATATGATACGCCGCTGCAGGAAGCTTATGTGAAAGGGTACTGGAATGAACTGACCTCTTTTATGAGCAGTCTGTTTAATTATACGTTTAAAACCAATCCATATATGGAACGTGGATTGCTAACTGGAATCACACGGGTCAGCAAGGAATCTATTTTTTCCGATCTTAATAATCTGGAAATAGTGACAACCACCTCAAATAAATACAGCACCTCTTTTGGTTTTACGGAGGAGGAAGTGAGAAATGCCCTGCAGCTGTTTGGACTCCAGGATCAGGCGGATAATGTGAAAAAATGGTACGATGGTTTTTGCTTTGGAAATAAGAGTGATATTTACAATCCCTGGTCTATTACGAAATATCTGGATACTGGGAAATTTGACAGCTATTGGGTTAATACCAGCTCCAATTCGTTGATTGATAAGCTGATTCAAGGCGGTACTTCAGATATCAAAATTGCTATGGAAGATTTGCTGGAGGGAAAGACCATAGAAACTGCCATTGATGAAGAAATCATTTTTGAGCAGCTGGAAAATAACAGTGCGGCTGTGTGGAGTCTGTTGCTGGCCTGTGGATATTTGAAGGTAAATAAAGCTTCAAAAGATGGCGCTGGTGGAAACTATATTCTTTCTCTGACTAATTTTGAAGTACAGAACATGTTTCGCCGCATGATTCAGGGATGGTTTGGTAATGTGTCCGTAAGGTACAACGATTTTATTAAAGCATTATTGTCAGATGACCTGGATTACATGAATCAGTATATGAATCAGGTTGCGATGCAGACTTTCAGCTTTTTTGATACTGGAAAAAAGGCAGAAGAGCAGGAGGAACCGGAGCGGTTTTACCATGGTTTTGTACTGGGGCTGATGGTTGACCTTGCAGATAAATACAGAATTACCTCTAACCGGGAAAGCGGTCTGGGACGGTACGATATTATGATGGAGCCCCTGGAGAAAAATAAAAGAGCATATGTAATAGAATTTAAAGTGCATAAAGCAAAGCGTGAAAAGGATTTGGAGGAAACCGCACAGAATGCTTTGCAGCAGATTGCGGAAAGAAATTATGATGCGGAGCTTATGGCACGGGGAATTCGAAAAGAAAATATCAGACATTTGGGATTTGCATTTTGGGGAAAGAAAGTGCTGATTGAGCAGGAATAAATCAGGAACGGGCAGCAGCTCTTAGTTGAGTTGCCTGCCCGTTGGTGTTATACATTATTTTTCTATTGCTATTTCCTGCCAGTACTCATAGGCCAGCATATGATACATTTTCCTTACGGTAGTCCGCTGACTGGTGTAGAGTTTGGCTAGTTTGCGCTTCTGGATGTAGAGGTCTTTCGGCATTTCTTCAAGGTCGTAGGGAACCTTATCATTTACATAATACTTTCCAAAAGAATAGAAATCAGCATTGCAGTCTGTCTCTTTATAGGCTTTTTTTACAAGCTGGTGAGTCATCTGGTGGTGGTGATGGCCGTACTCGCCGTCTGCGTTGTGAGTGGCAACCTGTTTCCAGTCTTTGTAGTTCAGGACTGTGGCAATATCTGCTTCCATATCTTTTTTCCAGTAGTTCCAGCTGCTGCGATCTTTTCCGATTTTGTCAGGGTAGGAAAGAATCAGATATTTGTCCCCGGTAGCTTTCATTACGGATTTAAATTCTGCGCTTCGAACCGGATCATTTCCACGGGTCATACATACTACCAGATACTTCTCCTCAATCAAATGCCGTCCTCCCCAGAGCAGATCATCATCTGGGTGTGCCACAAACATCACCTTGTCGTAACCATCCAGATCAAGGGCGTCCAGATCGGCAGTAGTTACATGGGGCAGATTCAGGTAAGGATAAAAAAGATAAAGCTTATGTCCGGCAAAGGCAATCGCGCTTAGTATTACAATTGCCGCCAGTAACTGTTTCCAGTGCCGCACTGACCAGGAAAAAAGATCGACAGTGCTGGAACTGGCAGAAAAAATATTTTTCATATTAGGTACTCCATTTCTGAGTTTATTTGTATAGACGAAATCGAAAATGAAATTGATTATTTGTAACAATTATACTATATTTGAGATAAGTTACAAGCTAAGATATAATACCATAAAAAACAATGGAGGATGAATATGAAAGAACTTCTTTACGGAGCAGCATATTATGATGAGTATATGCCGTATGATCGCCTGGATAAAGATGTGGAAATGATGAAAAAAGCGGGAATCAATACCGTTCGAATTGCCGAGTCTACCTGGAGCACCTGCGAGCCGCAGCCAGGAGTATTTGATTTTTCCCATGTGGAAAGAGTAATGGATGCCATGGAAGAGGCAGGAATCAATGTGATTATCGGTACACCTACCTATGCTGTGCCTACCTGGATGGTGAAGGCACATCCGGATGTACTGGCTGAAACAGTAAGAGGAAGAGGCATTTACGGCGCCCGTCAGATCATGGACATTACCCATCCGGTGTACCTTTTCTATGCGGAGCGTGTAATCCGAGAACTGATGAAGCTCACAGCACATAGAAAGTGCGTCATCGGTTTCCAGCTGGATAATGAGACGAAATATTACGGAACTGCTGGAAAAAACGTGCAGGAGCAGTTTGTGAAATATATTCGTGAAAAATTCCATGATGATCTGGATGCCCTGAATTACGAATTTGGCCTGGATTACTGGAGCAATCGAATCAACGCCTGGGAGGATTTTCCAGATGTGCGCGGAACCATCAACGGAAGCCTTGGCGCAGAATTTGAGAAATTCCAGAGAACTCTGGTGGACAAATTCCTCGGCTGGCAGGCTGATATTGTAAATGAATATAGAAGAGAAGACCAGTTTGTAACCCATAATCTGGATTTTGAGTGGCGTGGATATTCCTATGGCATTCAGCCTTATGTAAACCATCTGCATGCGTCCCAGTGCCTGACAATTGCAGGAACCGATATTTACCATCCTACACAGGACGACCTCACTGGCGTAGAAATTGCATTCGGCGGAGATCTGATCCGCTCCCTGAAACAGGATAACTATCTGGTAATTGAAACCGAAGCACAGGGATTTCCTGGATGGACACCATATAAAGGACAGCTGAGATTACAGGCATACAGTCACCTGGCATCGGGAGCGAATAGTGTGATGTACTGGCACTGGCATTCCATTCACAATGCCTGTGAAACCTACTGGAAGGGAATTCTTAGTCATGATTTTCAGGAGAATGCCACTTACAGGGAAGCCTGCATAATTGGTAACGAGTTTGCCCGCCTTGGAAAACATCTGGTTAACCTGAAGAAGAAAAATGAAGTGGCAGTACTGGTCAGCAATGAAGCACTTACTGCTCTGAACTGGTTCCGAATCCAGGAACAGGCACCCGGCGCGGATGCTAAGAGTATCTATTATAATGACGTTATGCGTTGGATGTACGATACTCTGTATCACATGAACATAGAATGCGATTTCATCTGGCCAGAGTCCGAGAATCTGGATCAATATAAAGCAATTATAGTACCAGCCCTTTATGCGGCACCTGATGAGCTTCTCATACGGTTAAATCAGTATGTGGAAAATGGCGGAACCCTGATTGCATCCTTTAAAACTGCTTTTGCAAATGAAAATGTGAAGGTAAGCCATGAGGTGCAGCCGCATATTCTGAGCAACTGCTTCGGAGTCCATTACGATCAGTTCACTTTCCCGAAAAATGTGGGCTTAACAGGGGAAGTTATTCTGAAAAAAACAGATCAGAAAGGCAATGCACACCCAGCTGCGAATGTATTTATGGAGCTTCTGGTTTCGGAAGGAGCAGAAGTGCTGGCATCTTACGAGCACTATAATTGGAAAGATTACGCCGCTATCACCCGAAACCACTACGGAAAAGGCCAGGCCGTATACATCGGCTGCATGACAGACGAGGAAACCCTGAAGTCCGTTTATAAAGCCGTGCTCCCGGAAGCAGACGTAGAAATCCCAGAATACCACTACCCAATTATTGTGCGAAAAGGTTTGAATGATCTGGGAAAAACTGTTTGTTATTTCTTGAATTATTCTGGTATGGAACTGGAAATGCCTTATGATTATAAAAATGGCATAGAGCTGTTAGAAAACACCGCCGTAGAAAATGGCACCGCTCTCCAAATGCCTGCATGGGGTGTGAAAATCGTGGAAGAAGCTTAAAAAGAAACCATAAAAAGTCCCGGTAAACGGTGGAAAGACATCGGTTACCGGAACTTTTTGTGTTACCAGTATTTGTTTGGAACACCAGTAGCGTGATTTGTTTGGTCCGTGTGTTGGTTTATATGCTGGCGGCTTTCTGCCTGGTCTGATTGTGGTTGTAAGGAAAGCGGATATAGGTCTAAATAATTTAATGCACATAAAACGTGATTTTTGTGTTAAGATAGTAATGAAAAACGTGAGAAAATTGCGAATAAAAGCTTATAAAACGTGATGACTTTTCTTGAAGGGGTGAGACTATGTATTTTAGGACGATAAGCGGGAATCCTCGGCAATTCAATTACCGAGATGAAAGCGTA
>NZ_JAJCIA010000080.1 GCF_020554845.1 Blautia faecis
CTCAACATCATAAACTTAAGATTAGATATTACACATTTATATTATCCTGCTAAAAACTCATTTCAAAAGGGCAGATTAAAACGAAGAGAAATCTTCACAGAGCTCCTTCTGTATACTTTAACAACTTAAAATGCCCATAATCTCCCTTTAAACGGAGAATGGGCATTTTAAAAGCTACTCTTTTGATTGTTTTTATATTTATTTGAGATGTTTTTTCTACGCTCTTTTCCAGGTAGTTCCCTTATGGGAAGTACATAGCGCTCCATTTCTTCCTGTAGTTCTCCAAGTTTTTTGATCCGCTTCTTTTCCTCCGGTTCCAAAAGGATTTTTAGCATAGTCTCTTTGAAAAGACCGATGGCTACATTTTCATTGGTATGCATGGGATATTTATTCCTGTTTTCCCGTCCTGCTGCTGCGGCCTCTTCGTCCGCACTGTTCCGAATGTCCTGAACCATGTTATATACTAAAACCTGCGCCCAAAAATCCTGGTGCACATATACTGTGGCTTTCCCTGTTACACTTTCAAATTTCATTTTGTTTTTTAGAGTATTGTATTTCTTCTCAATTTCCCATCTTTGGTAATATAAATCCGCTAATTCTTCTGCGGTAATTGTATCCGGAAGATCTGTCATCAGCGCAAGTTCATTCCCGGAGGGAAGAGTCGATTTTGATATTCTTACCAGCGTGCTCCCTTTCTTTTGCATCTGTTCATATCGTTCCGGATGTTTTTTTCGTATTTTTTGTAGGCGTGCAGATGAATGTTTTAAAATGACTTTTTCATCTGCCGACTGCATCCGTTTACGTTCTGCCATATAATCGTTGGATGAAAGACGGATCAGATAATGAATCCCTTCCGTTTCCAGAAAGTCAATAAACTCTAAGGAAGGATAACCGCGGTCAAAAACTGCGACAACCGGCTTCCTGATTCCAAATTTTTTTAATTGTTTTAAGTTTCTTTTTGCCAGTTCGTTTTCACTGATGCAAATATGTTCAATTTCAATATCCAGGTAAAAATGATTCAAAACATCATACATTCCGCTTACCAGTGCCCGTACCTGCCCTTTCCCGGAATGCTGGTTGCCGCTGTTTCCAAATGCTTCCCTGTTATCCTTTGAGTTTGGAACTTCCGCCTTGCTCCCGTCAATCGCGATTAACAAATATCCTTTCCACAGTCTGGGTTCGTCAGAACGATAAAAATCCATAAGATATTTACGGTTCAGATAGGGAAAAATTTCCGGATTTAGACGTTTTCTCTGTTGTAGATATCCCTGGACAGATAACTGCATAGACAAGTCTCCTTTTTCTTTGAAATAGTTTCTAAGTTCAAATGTCGTGGTAAGCCCCTTTTTTGAAAGACAGCATAGCAACATGTCTTTTAGGGGCATTTTTCGCTTTCTCGAAAAAGCATGGTTTCCATTCTGTCTCGCATATTTTGCAATTTCCGGATCAGATAATAATGCAGAAAACTTTTGAAATCTTGTTTTATAAGATTTAATCATATACACCCCTGCCTATATTTTAACACAATGAAAGGAACCTGCGAACAGATTCCTTTCCATTTTTTCCTTAAGTTTATGATGTTGAGCT
>NZ_JAJCIA010000081.1 GCF_020554845.1 Blautia faecis
AAAGGAAAATGTCCCAATGTAGTATAATGCTTCCATCAACAGATGGAGGTAACGATTATCAGAAAGGTAGAATTATCAATGGATGAACAAAAGAAGTATGAGGTGATCAAATCATTGGCAGATCATCCAGCCCCTAACAAGCAGAGAGCTGCCCTTACTCTCGGTTGTACTGTACGTCACATTAACCGTATGCTTAAAGGCTACAAAGAGCATGGCAAAGCCTATTTTATCCATGGCAACAGAGGACGTAAGCCAGCCAATACCATCCCCAATGAAACTCGTAATCTTGTTGTCGATTTATACCGCAACAAATACTATGATGCCAATTTTGTGCATTTCACTGAGTTATTAGGAAAACATGAAGATATCCACATCTCCCCTTCAGCGGTTATGTCTATTCTCGAAGCTGAATACATTCTCTCTCCCAAGGCTACAAAAGCTAAGAAAAAGAGAATCAAAGAACAATTAAAAGCCGATAAAAAAGCAGCGAAATCTCAGAAAGAAGCGGATCAGATACAGATTAATCTTGTTGCTCTTGAGGACGCCCATTCCCGCCGTCCCAGAGCCGCTTATTTCGGTGAACTGCAGCAAATGGACGCAACTCCCTACGAATGGATCCCCGGTCAGATATGGCATCTGCATCTGGCTATAGATGATGCTACAGGAAGGATTACCGGCGGTTGGTTTGATACCCAGGAAACTCTGAATGGCTATTACCACGTTTTCCATCAGATCCTCACAACTTACGGTATCCCCTACAAGTTCTTTACAGACCGCCGTACTGTTTTCACCTATAAAAAGAAAAACTCCCCATCTATCGATGAGGATACCTATACACAGTTTGCCTATGCCTGTAAACAGCTGGGGGTTGAACTGGGATCAAGCAGTGTGCCTCAGGCAAAAGGACGTGTAGAACGCCTGAACCAGACGCTACAGTCGCGCCTGCCAGTCGAGTTAAGACTTGCAGGCATAACGACCATAGACGCTGCCAATGAATTCCTAAACTCCTACATAAAGGAATTCAATGAGAAGTTTTCCCTTCCCATTCATGGTATCAAGTCTGTGTTCGAAGTGCAACCCCAAATTGAAAAAATTAACCTGATTCTTGCAGTTTTATGCGAAAGAACGGTAGATACCGGACACTGTTTAAGGCATTCCAATAAATACTACCGTATGATTGACAGCAGAGGCAATCAGGTCCACTACCGAAAAGGAACAAAGGTAATGTTTATTCAGGCTTTTGATGGCAGTCAATACTGCTGTGTAAATGACAAAGACATCTACGCACTGGAAGAAATACCCGAGCACGAAACAAAATCAAAAGACTTAGATATAGACTATACTCCGCCAAAACCAAAGAAGCCCCGCATTCCACCAATGAATCATCCCTGGCGTCGCCAACAGTTTGGAAAGTTTGTCAAACAGCAAGAACACCACCAGAATGATCAAGATACAAAAATTGCCTGAGGAATGAAACGAATCAATTTAACAAGCCCCAGCAAAAAGCCGGGGCTAATACTTCAATTATTTTAGGACATTTTCAAAAACGCTTGACA
>NZ_JAJCIA010000082.1 GCF_020554845.1 Blautia faecis
CTTTATAGGAAAGACCGCCTGTGGCGCTCTCTTGAATTGAAAAATGCCCGCACGGAGGCGGGCACGACGACAAGACGATTCTTGGATTAGAAGATATAAAAGCCTTCCTCTCCAAAATCGTCATCAAGTTCGTCATCATTTAGAAAATAATCCATATCCAGAAGTTCTTCTTCGCTCATGTGGCGAATGTCCCTGGAAGTCATTCCTTCTGGTGGATTTTCGATGTATTTTTTGCGCAGTTCCTCGATATCTGGTTTCATGGTGTTTTCCTCCTTTGAGAGGATTATATCACAGAATCCATAAAAATTATGCAGAAGACCATCTTCTACGAGCTTTGGACATTATTTTCTTGTACATTTCTTCGAGGGAGACGCGCTTGTGGTTAAAGTAAAGTTCCAGAAAGAGCATTTCATGTTTACAGTCTGGACACTTTAATGGATCATATCCAAAAGAAGAAAGGATAGCTGTGCGCCATTTGTTAAAGTCGCGCAGAGTATGCCGTTTCGCTTTTGAAATTGCTAGGTGCAGATTTTTATCTATTTCGCGGTGACGTGCATAAAGACCGCCATACCGGATCATTTTAAAGTGTTTCTCCGGTATGTGCCGGATCAAACGCCTGATGAAATCTAATGCAGGGATTGTTTCCTGAATATATTTGTCATCTTCATGACGGTTGTAATGAAATGTGACTGTTTCCGAGTCCTCATCATAGCTGTCAATTCTGGATGTGGCAATAACTGGCCGTCCAAGATAACGTCCAATGTATTTTATGACCGTTTCAGGGTCACACTTGTTTGGTTTTGCGTAAACGTAAAAGCCTTCTTTATGATTCGTGTAGCACTGGGATTTTATTTTTTTGAAAGAAGATCCGAGTCTGCGTCCCATTTCATCAAGCAGTGCTGTGCGGAAAGCATTACGCAGATAAGTATAATTGAAGTGGTGGACCGGACGCCAGAATCCATCATCACTGTAACCACCTTCCGATATAAGACAGTGGATGTGGGGATTCCATTTTAAATCCCTGCCAAAAGTATGTAGTACCATAATAAAACCAGGTGTATAATTTTTAGACTTGTTCATTTTGAAGAACATACGAGAGACGACACTGGTAACAGAGTGAAAGAGGCAGTCGAGCAGAGTACGGTCTTCAAGAAAAAAGTCACGAAGATTTTCATCAATAGTAAAAACACAGTGGCGGTGCTGGACATTAACAAGTTTAAAAGACATGGAAGTAGTGCGTTCCATGGAATACTTGTTTCCGCAGGTAGGGCAGAAACGGCTGTGGCATCGGAATGGGACAAATTTAAGCTTGCCGCAATGGGGACAACCGTACATGGCACCGCCAAAAGATGGATCACCACAGTTGATCATCTTATCGATATTTTCCATCTCAGTAGATCTGGGATGAAGTGTATATTTAATTTCTTCATAGTAGTCAGTAAAGATTCTTTGTAAGATATTCATAAGCCTATTATGAATGAAAAGTTGAAAAAAGAAACCCCTATCCCCTCAAGATTGAGGGGCAGGGGAGTTGAAGTGTCGAAGACACTTTTTTA
>NZ_JAJCIA010000083.1 GCF_020554845.1 Blautia faecis
AGAGGGTGAAAGCCCCGTATGTGAAAGCAGATGAGACTGAGCAGGATCCAGAGTACCACGAGACACGAGAAACCTTGTGGGAAGTCAGGGGGACCACCCCCTAAGGCTAAATACTACTTAGTGACCGATAGCGCATAGTACTGTGAAGGAAAGGTGAAAAGGACCCCGGGAGGGGAGTGAAAGAGAACCTGAAACCCTGTGTCTACAAGCTGTGGGAGCACCTTATGCGTGCAACCGCGTACTTTTTGTAGAACGGTCCGGCGAGTTACGCTTACTGGCAAGGTTAAGCACTTCAGGTGCGGAGCCGTAGGGAAACCAAGTCTTAAGAGGGCCTTAAGTCAGTAGGAGTAGACCCGAAACCGGGTGATCTACCCATGTCCAGGATGAAGCTGCCGTAAGAGGCAGTGGAGGTCCGGACCCACATCCGTTGAAAAGGGTGGGGATGAGGTGTGGGTAGGGGAGAAATTCCAATCGAACCCGGAGATAGCTGGTTCTCCTCGAAATAGCTTTAGGGCTAGCCTCGGTCATGAGTCTTGTGGAGGTAGAGCACTGAATTTCCTAGGGGGCGTCAAAGCCTACCGAAGAATATCAAACTCCGAATGCCATGTAGACAGGACCGGGAGTCAGACTGCACGAGATAAGTTGGGCAGTCAAAAGGGAAAGAGCCCAGACCTTCAGTTAAGGTCCCAAAGTGTACGTTAAGTGGAAAAGGATGTGGGGTCTCGAAGACAACCAGGATGTTGGCTCAGAAGCAGCCATTCATTCAAAGAGTGCGTAATAGCTCACTGGTCGAGAGGCCCTGCGCCGAAAATGTCCGGGGCTGAAACGTACCACCGAAACTAAGGGATCCGTAAGGATCGGTAGAGGAGCATTGCATGCGGAACGAAGCAGTACCGTAAGGAGCTGTGGACTGCATGGAAGAGAGAATGCCGGAATGAGTAGCGAGATAAAGGTGAGAATCCTTTAGGCCGAATATCCAAGGTTTCCAGGGTAAAGCTGATCTGCCCTGGGTAAGTCGGGGCCTAAGGCGAGGACGAGAGTCGTAGCCGATGGACAACAGGTGGAGATTCCTGTACTGCGGTATGACAGAACTGTGGGGACACGTAAGGAAAGCGGAAGCCGGGAATGGAAAGCCCGGTGCAAGCAGGGTACCAGACACTCAGGCAAATCCGGGTGTCAATGGGAAGCTGTGATGCGGAGCGAAATACAAGTAGCGAAGTCCGTGAGCCATGCGTCAAGAAAAGCCGCTATTGTTTATACCGTACCCGTACCGTAAACCGACACAGGTGGATGAGGAGAGAATCCTAAGGCCGGCGGAAGAAGCATTGTCAAGGAACTCGGCAAAATGACCCCGTAACTTCGGGAGAAGGGGTGCCACTGAGAAGTGGCCGCAGAGAATAGGCTCAAGCAACTGTTTAGCAAAAACACAGGTCTATGCGAAACCGAAAGGTGAGGTATATGGGCTGACGCCTGCCCGGTGCTGGAAGGTTAAGAGGAGAGGTTAGCG
>NZ_JAJCIA010000084.1 GCF_020554845.1 Blautia faecis
GAAGCTTCCTGGTTGCAGTAAATACATCTATATTTTCCACTGGAGGACAATTTGAAGATGTGCTCGCAGTTTGCTTCCGTACTGGTAATGCAGCGGGGATTTTTGCATTTGATTACATTTTTTAAAGTTCTTGGCGGAACAGGATGATATTTTTTTACCACCTTTCCATCACGAATTACGATCAAAGTGACTCCATCGTTCAAATAACCAAGGACTTCAAGACGCTCAGGCTCTGTAAACCCCTCTATTTTAATCAGATCTTTACAGCCGTATTTTTCACTTCTTACGGACTGCAGTAGGGCAATGGACTGCTTCTGGGAGTCCAGTTCCAATAGCTTGTAAATATCCATTCCTTTTCCAGCCGGGATATGGTCGATCACAATTCCATTTTGGATAGATTCAATCTTTAACATTACAGCACCGTCCTTCCTGTCAGCGGATCCGGGATTTCAAGCAGCGCCATAATAAGTGCCATACGGATATATTTTCCGTTTTGTACCTGGTCAAAATAAGCGGCTCTTGGATCCTGATCCACATCTGAGACAATCTCATCCACCCTTGGAAGAGGATGGAGAACCGGCATATCCGGCTGTGCCAGATTCAGCTTCTCGCGGTTTAAAATATAGGTATCCTTTAACCGGACATAATCTTCTTCGTTAAAGAAACGCTCTTTCTGAACCCTTGTCATATAGAGTATGTCCAGTTTGGGAAGTGTTTCCTCCAGGCTGGTAACCTCTTTGTAAAAAGAATGGTTAGGCTTTAAGGTCTCTTCAATTACGTAATCCGGGATTTTAAGCTCTTCCGGGGAGATGAAGTAAAACTCATTTTCTGGATGACGTACCAGACTGTTTACAAGGGAGTGTACGGTTCTTCCAAATTTCAAGTCACCGCAAAAACCAACTGTCAGGTGATCCAGATGACCTTTTCTCTGGCGGATGGTCATAAGGTCGATTAATGTCTGGGTAGGATGATTATGTCCGCCATCCCCGGCATTGATTACCGGCACTGTGGCATACATGGAAGCGCGAAGGGGAGCGCCTTCCTTGGGATGCCGCATTGCAATGATATCTGCATAGCAGCTTACCACCCGGGCAGTATCGGCTACCGTTTCTCCTTTTGTGGCACTGGACTGTTCAGCACCTGCAAAGCCAAGGGATTTTCCGCCAAGGCTTAACATGGCAGATTCAAAGGAAAGACGGGTTCTGGTACTTGGTTCGTAAAAAAGAGTGGCAATCTTTTTCCCATCTGCCACATGGCTGTACACTTCTGGACTTTCTGCAATGCGGTCAGCCAGATCCAGAACTTTTGTAGTTTCTTCAAGGGTAAAATCAAGTGGATCGATCAAATGTCTCATAACCAGGCTCCTTTTGTTAAAAACTGATCCCGTCTGGCTCCGACGGAAATAAACTGGATTTCATGGTTCAGAAGCTGCTCCAGGATACGAATGTAAGCTTTTGCATTCTCCGGAAGCTCTTCATAGG
>NZ_JAJCIA010000085.1 GCF_020554845.1 Blautia faecis
CATCCATCTAGTTTTTAAAGTGTTGTTGGATATAGCTTTGCCAGTTTAATTCTGGCATCAGCTGTCGTGAACTGCCAGTTTATTTTTACGCATTTTGCATTTCGATTCACTGTCCAGCTACGAACCTGTTTTTCAAAACTTTCGAGATCTGGAAATGGTTTTGCAAGTGCCTGGCGGCTCATAACCCCTATTTCTATTTCTGCCATATCCAACCAGCTTCCATGTTTTGGCGTGTAATGCCATTCAAAACGTTTGGTTAAACGGTTGGCTTCTTGTGCTGAAAATGCCTTGTACAAAGAAGATGGCGCATGGATATTTAAGTTATCGGTGACCAATATGATTTTTTCCGCTTTTGGATATAATTCATCTGCCGTATAGCGAAGAATTTCAGCAAAATCAATTGCTGTCCGGGTTTGTTTTACAACAGTTTCCCGTTTTCCTGCCAACGGCTCAGATATCATAAAGATATCTGCAACTCCATTCCGGACATAAACAGAATCCAATTTTTCTGGTTCCCCTGGCTTACAGGGAACCCGTTTTTCTATGATTAGCTGTTTATTCGTTTCATCAATACAAACTACCGGTCTGGACGGATCATATGATCTTTGATATACATCCAGAACATCCTCCATTTTTGCTACGAATTCTGCATCAGCCTGGGGGATGCACCACTCTTTTACAAGCCACGGTTTAATTTCGTTTTTTTCATAACGTTACAGACCGTACTATCGGTGATGTAATCAACAACTTCCAGCCGTATCAGTTCCTCCGCGATAGCCTGCATGGTCCAACGGGAAGCCCCTTCCGGAGGTGTCGAACAGGCAATTGCACAAATCCTTGCTTCTACATCACCTGTAACTTTTCGGTGTCGGTTTTTTTGCTCTTTTCTTCCAAGGGCAGATTCCATACCTTCTGTTACAAAACGCTGGGCAATTCCAGCTATTGTACTATGGGAAGCACCATATGCTTCTTTGATACGGTCATATGTCCAGGAACTATTTTCAGGCTTTTGATCCAGCTTTAGTAAGATTTGAGCATGCTTTATACGATAGCCCTTTCCACCCTTTTGGATGAGAGATTTGAGTTCCTGTATTTCTGTATCAGTAAGTGTAACATGATAACGTGGCATTGCGTATCCTCCAGAACTGTTTTTTGAATGGAGTATAGCAAAAAAGCAAGTAACTGTAAACTATTATTACTAGATGGATACTATACTAG
>NZ_JAJCIA010000086.1 GCF_020554845.1 Blautia faecis
TCTGGCGGCATGAATGGGAGGTCATCCAGAACCGCTATCTGGAAGCCAATGACCGCCCAGAGCGTGTGGACTTGCGTTCCTATGCCAGACAGGGGCTTGATATAGTCCCCACTGTCCATGAGGGGACTGCTGTCCGGCAGATGGAAAAGCGGGGTATCCAGACGAACATCGGCAACCTGAACCGGGACATCAGAGCCGCCAACCGCCTGATGAAGTCTATCCGGCAGCTCATTCAAAACCTCAAAGGCTGGATTACCGAGCTGGGAGAAAAACGAAAAGAACTGCTTGCACAAAAGGCGGCGGAGGAAGCGACACTTCTTCCCAATCTGCTGATGAAGTATATGGAGATACGAAAGGAAGAACGGAAGGACTGGACAAGGGCTGGACAGAACCGGGGGACTTCACAGGACTTAAAGGCAGTCAGCGAAGCCCTGTCCTATCTCCGGCAAAAGGGGCTTTCCACTGTGGAGGACTTAGAAGTATTTCTGGAATCTTCCGGGAAATCAGCCGCCGATTACCGCAATCAGATGAAGCCAAAGGAAACCCGCAGCAAAGTGATTGACGGGATTCTTGCCAGCCGGACAGACTGCCAGGAATGTAAGCCTGTCTATGAGAAATACCAGAAGATATTTTTCAAAAAAACAAAGGAGAAATTCAAACAGGAACACCCGGAGGTTGCCCGGTATGAGAAAGCCGCCGCCTACCTTGCCAAGCACCCGGACGATAAGGACAGCACCCAAAAGGAGCTGCAAGAGGAGCAGGAAACGCTTCTGGAAGAAATTGCAGCTCTGAAAACACCGCTGACCGAGGTACAGGAGGATTTGAAGAAGCTGCGGGACATCCGCTACTGGGTACGGAAAGCCACACCCGGCACAGAGGAAAGCAAAGAGCCGCCCAAGAAGCAGCCCATCAAGGAAGTCTTGCAGGATAAGACAGACGAGAAAAAAGCACAAAGAACTGCCCCGGAGCAGACAAAACACAAACAACAGGATATGGAACTTTAACAGGCACTTGCCATTTTCAATCAGAGAATGTCAGGTGCTTTTCTTTTTTTCAAGGAGGGATAGATTTGAATGTATTTGAAGCTGTGAAGCAGTCCGTCACA
>NZ_JAJCIA010000087.1 GCF_020554845.1 Blautia faecis
CGGGTATTGCGAAGCCCCCGTTCCCGGTTCCACCATGTGGGGCAGGGGATTTTTTCTTCCTCCAGCCGTCTGCGGATATAGTTCGGACCATGACCGTTTAGGGCATATCCGAAAATCAGCCGCACAATCGGGGCGGTTTCCTCGTCAATGAGCAGATGGTTTTTGTCCTCCGGGTCTTTCCGATACCCAAACGGGGCAAGACACCCGGTAAACTGTCCTTTCTGCGCTTTCAGAAGATAAGAGGAATGGACTTTCTTGGAAATATCCTTGCTGTACATCTCGTTCAGGATATTCTTGAACGGGGCAATATCGTTGTTATCCCGCAGGGTGTCGATACCGTCATTCATGGCGATATAGCGGACACCATTTCTTGGGAAAAAGTCCTCAATCAAATGCCCGGTTTGCAGATAGTTACGCCCCAGTCGGCTGAGGTCTTTCGTGATGACAAGGTTGATTTGCCTGCGCTCAATGGCTCTCAACATTCTCTGTAAATCAGGACGCTCCATATTAAGACCTGTGAAGCCATCGTCCTGATAGACTGCCACAACCTCCCATCCCTGCTTTTCGCAGTATTTTTCCAGCATATCACGCTGGTTTGCGATACTGGCACTTTCGCCTTGCAGGTCATCGTCCTTTGACAGTCTGCAATAGACCGCTGCACGATAACCCCCGGCAAGTGCCGAACCGATTGTTCTGTATTCCATTTCGTTCATCATAGCCATTTACCCACACAATCCAGACGGTATCTGGCTCTTTTGAACCTCATCTTCATTATACTTCATATCTCTCTTTTTAGCAAGATATTCTTTCATATTTGTCTTACCGTATTTCTGGGAAATCAGGCTGACGAACACATCGGTTGCGTCCAGCTCCCCGTCAAACACCGTTGTAACATGAATCTCTGTTTTGTTTTTTGCCATAGGCAGTTATCCTCCATACATGAAAATAGCCAGACAGAGGGTGTCGGCAACGAAGTCCGGCAACGGGCTTCAAAAGACCTTGCAAACAATCTCAATCTGGCGATGGTTACTATTTATACTTTTCTTTTATTTTTCTGTTGTTTTGGTTGT
>NZ_JAJCIA010000089.1 GCF_020554845.1 Blautia faecis
GCTTTTCCGGGTAGTGCTTCACTTGCTGGTCGTATTCACAGAACAGCTTTTCGCCACTCTGGTAAGCAGCGGCGGCAACCGCAGACTGCCGCTGGCTGCGCTGAACAATCGTGATTTCGTTGTGTGGACAGGGCATTTCGTGTCCCTCCTTTCGCTAATTGGTGGACGGGGTGGCGTTTTACCACCTCATTTTGGGCAGAAAAAAAGCAGGAGACCTTTTTCAGATTTCCTGCTCGGTGTGCCGCTATGTGGGCGGCGGGTATTTAATTGTAAAAGTTCGGGGCAAGTTGACCCGATGTGAAGCTGACAAACTGGAAGTTATTTTACTTGCGTTCTATAAATCCTATGATTGAAAAAATCAATCCTACAATCCCAATTCCGATAACGAGCAGCCCCATTCCTGATGAGCAAAGAGAAATTATAATGGCAAAGAGTAGTATCGCAATACCTAATCCAATTTTCTTCATTGTAAATCCTCCTTTACAAATGCCGATTTGTTGTCATCTTCATTATACTTCATTGGCTATCGAAAAGATAGCATATTTTATGAAACTTGTCGGCTGGGAACAGCTTGCAACGCAAGGTGTCCCCAGATGGCAAGTACACAAAAGGGTAGCTGGCGGCAGCCAGCGCAGGGGAAGCGTAGCGTCCCCTGTATGATTTGGAGCAGACCATGACTGCGGAAAATTACAGCCCTCCGGCGAGGAGCCTTCGGAGAACGCAATGCACCAACCTCTGGGTGGTGTATAATTGCGCCCTTAGTAAACTAAGGGGTTTCCGGCTTCTTCCGTTCCAGCAGTTTTTTCAATAGTTCCTGCGTGTCCTGCCTGTGAAAAATGAGTTTCAATAACAGCATGACATCATCATCTGTCAGGCGTTCCGGCTCTTGCAGAAAACTTTCCAGCATACCGCCACGGGTACAGAGCCGGTGCGTCCGTTCCTTTCGGGTAAGCTGCTTCAACTGGTGCTGCA
>NZ_JAJCIA010000009.1 GCF_020554845.1 Blautia faecis
CACTGCCGCAAGGAATCGTCAAGCACTTTTTACAAAAAAGTTTATATTTTTTTGTTCAAATTATTTGTCGAATCATGTCGAACTCTTTTTCTTGCATTTTAGCCCGCCATGAGCTATACTATAACAAAGCATTTCATTTCAGTAAGTCTATTTAATATCATCTCTGGTATCTTCGGCGCTCTGCCGCTTCAGAAATCTCATGCTTTTCCCATATAGCAGCAGGAAGGTTTCTGACCAAAATGTAGAGATTTACATTAAGAGGCCTTCCACCATCTTTATAAGGAGGTCTTCTATGAACAATGTATCTTTACCTGTAAACCGTATTTACAAGGATCGACTCTACAAGATGATTTTTAATGACAAATCAGAATTACTGAAACTTTACAATGCAATTAACGGAACTCATTATGATGATCCTGCAATGCTAACAATTACTACATTGGATAACGCAATCTACATGACAATGGAAAATGATCTTTCCTTTATTATTGATATGCGCCTGGCACTTTATGAACAACAGTCCACGGTAAATCCCAACCTGCCTTTACGCTTTCTCATGTACATAACAGATATTTATTCAGCCTATACGAAAGACATGAACATATATGGTTCCAAGAAAGTGCAGATTCCGCTGCCTTCCTTCGTAATCTTTTATAATGGTGTGAAGTCGCAGCCAGACAGGACAGAATTTCTTCTTTCAGAGTTATTTCATCCAACAACCGACCAACCAGCGTTGGAATTGAAAGCGGTTATGCTTAACATCAATAAGGGGCATAACCAGGAATTAATGAATGCCTGTCATACCCTTCGTGATTACTCCGAATATGTTGCTCGCATTCGTACCTATTCTGCTGAAATGCCACTGACTGACGCAGTTGAGAAGGCAATTACCGAATGTATCCATGAAAACATCCTGCGGGATTTTTTACTAAAGAACCGAGCGGAGGCGAAAGCTATGAGTATTTATGAATATGATGAAGAGAAAACCTTGCGTATGTTTCGGGAAGAGGGTTATGAAGACGGAGAACGGAATGGAAAAATCCAGGCAACTATTGAAATGTGTTTGGAATTTAACCTCTCTTCAGATGCCATTGTTCAAAAACTAATGACGAAATTTCAGTTTTCTGAAAACCAGGCACAGGAATATCTAGACAACTATATAGCTCAAAATTCTTAAACTAATTTTTTCTATGAATAATTGTAATTTCATAATATCCTTGCGCAAAACTGGCGGAGGATAAATACATTCCTCATCTGGAAGCATCTCCCCCGCCGCCTTATTTCCTACAGAAATTCCTTCAGCTTCTCCACATTCTCCTCTTCGAATTCCTGCAGCCGTTCCATCAGTTTTTTGATGTCTTTCTCCACGTCATTTTCGTACTGATGAAGCTTTTTCACGGCTTCGGTAATTCCCATGCTGCTGCCCTGGATCAGCATTTTGGCGATGTGGGAGGTGGAGTCATCGGCCATGGTCTGGAGGTTAACCATAAGGTAGGTGCGGATTTTTTCAAAGGTGCCAAGACCTTTTTCGTCATATCCGTTCCGATTCAGAATATCCCTGGCTTCGTTATGAAACTTCCGATAGCCCTCAATCTGCTTTTCCAGACATGTCTGCAATTTTTCGTCTTCCGTGATCTCAAGCAGCTGCTCCAAGGTGTCTATACCCATCTGGGAATTCTGATACACATAGTTTAGAAATTCTACATCGGCATTCATAAGCGTGTCTCCTTTACTGTAAATTCATTTCTTTACATATGAAATAATAAAACTATCCTCTATGTCTATTGTAGAATTCCCATTTTTGCCGTTATTATTCCAATACACACCCATATTCTGTCCTTCTTTTCGCTAAGTATAATTTCCAAATCAACCCATAGCCTGCTTGCGCCATTTTGTTATTTTGATAAAGATTCCCTCCAAGCCATGCTTACATGGACAAAGAAGCCACAAATATTTGAAAGGCTGGACAGTATGAACAACAGAAGCAGACCATGCAAAGCCTCAACTTGCAGCTATTCACTTTTACTCATACTTCACAATTTCCTTCTTCAATCTCTTCATGATCCTTTTTTCCAACCTGGAAATATAAGACTGTGAAATTCCCAGAAGGTCCGCCACTTCTTTCTGTGTTTTTTCCCTTCCCTCCTGTCTTCCAAGCCCGAACCGCAGTTTGATAATCGTCTGCTCCCTTGGAGAAAGCTTGGAAATTGCTTTTCCAAGAAGCTTGATCTCCACCTCGTTCTCCAGCCTCTGGGAGATCACATCATCATCCGTTCCCAAAATATCGGAAAGCAAAAGCTCGTTTCCGTCCCAGTCCACATTCAGAGGCTCATCTATGGAAACCTCCATTTTCGTCTTACTATTGCGTCTGAGATACATAAGAATTTCGTTTTCAATACATCTGGATGCATACGTAGCCAGCTTAATATTTTTTACCGGGTTAAAAGTATTGATTGCCTTGATCAGCCCAATCGTACCAATGGAGATCAGATCCTCCACACTCACACCTGTATTATCAAACTTTTTGGCTATATAGACCACCAGCCTGAGATTGTGCTCGATCAAGGTAGACTTAGCTTCTTTCTCCTCTGGTGTACCCAGTTTTTCAAGGATCCTCGCTTCTCTTTGTGTTTCCAGTGGCGGCGGCAGAATATCACTTCCACCAATATAATAAACCTCTCCCTGTCTGCCGAGCAGGAATCTGGGCATTACCTGAAATGGATAATACGCTGCACTTGCTGATCTGTTCATGAATAAGTCCCCCTCCTAATGCAAAATTCTGGAATTCAACAGTACCTGGTACTCTTTTCCCAAAGCAGAGGGTTCCACGGCCAGCGCCAGCACCGGATTTGCCACATGAATCACCTCCCTGGGAGTGTGAATACAAAGGTCATCTAACACCACTGCCAGCAGTACGCCTTCCTCCCCGATTGTCTTATAGGGCAAAAAGTGCGGATGCAAGTCAGCCGGCTCTGTACCTTCCAGCTCCCCTGGGTTCTCCTTAAGGTGTTTCAGCCTGTCTGCATTTTCCTGCGGAAGCAATGCTTCCAGAACCTCCGGTTTTATAATAAATACCTCCTTCTGGCTGATGGGGTCTACAAGAAAATTTCCTGTATCCCAAAGCCCGAAAAACGGTTGTACATTTCCCCGATAGGACAGGGTAACTGGATAAATATTTTTCCATCTGGCACGGAAAGAATCGCTAAGATAGATCAGTGCACTAAGTCCCATGTAGGCTCCTGCGGCAACAATCAAAAAGCGTATGGGTGTCGTCTTTTTTACAGGTGCCGCTTCCATAAGGCCTCCCATGAAAAAAGCCATCAGGTAAACAGTCACCAGTGCTTTTACCAGAAGTCCGTTTTTCTTAAGATCCAGTCCAAGAACCAGCATGCCCCAGGCACATCCTCCATGGAGCAGTACCTTTGCAGGAAAAATCATATCCGGCAGTACATATAAAATGAGGCAGGAAAACAGAGCGCCAACGGCTGCCGCCAGCAAAATCCTTCCACGATTTCTTTTTCGCAGGAAAAGCTTTCCTACAATGCGAAGAAGAACGTAATCCATTAAAAGATTCGTCAGAAAGACGATGTCTATGTATACGTCATAATACATAAAAAGCCCCCTGTGGCCTGTCGTCCGTTACCTTTTGCGGTAACGTCAATCCTTCACTTTGGTAAGTGAACCCATTATACGGTCACAGAGGGCGCAGATTTTGTCAAAAAGGGGCGGGAAATCCTAAGAATTTCTCGCCCCAAATCGACAGCATGATCTGTCATTTTTCGTTATTTTGTTCTAAATTAATTCTGTCAATATTATTTTCAATTAAAGCAATTCATTTTTTCATGCTTCGTGCAAAATTAATTCTACTGCTTTAATTCGTCTTCTTCATTTTTCTCATGTAAAGCATCCAGAAGACTTCTCAGTTCTCCAATCGGAAACTGTCCCGGTGCAGATGCGGCGTCAACTGTTCCAAAGGTAATGCCAGAGCCGAAGTTCTCTCCGGAAATTCGGGTAATAGAACCAATACTTCCCATTGCCATGGATACCAAAGGCTTTTCGCACTCCTGTCTCATAGCATTTGTTGCCTCCATAATTGCTGCCACGTCTTCGAAACCATGAGGCATTACCGCCATTTTCAAAATATCAGCGCCTGATTTTTCCATTTCGCGGAAGCGGTTTAAAAGAACCTCCTGGCTGTCTGTTTTGTGGAAATCATGGGAAGAAGCGATCACTTTGACTCCTTCTTTTTGAAGCTCTGCCACCAGCTTTTTCTTCTCTTCCGAATTACTCATAATTTCCACATCAACCAGGTCTGCCTTTTTGCCTTTTGCAATATTTATATTGCAGGCAGCGTAATCCTCCAGAGAAATGGTAATATTTCCGCCTTCCTCACTTGTCCGGATTGTAAAAAGCAGTGGTGTTTCACCAAGAATTTCTGCCAACGCTTCAAGCACATTCTGGCAGGCTTCCGGATTCATCAGTTCTTCAAAGAAATCTGCACGCCATTCCACCAGATCTGCAGCCGCTTTTTTCGCATCCTCTGCTTCCTGGCAGATTTTTTCTCTGGTAGTTCCAGTAAGAGGAACGCAGATTTTCGGGATTCCTGCTCCAATGGTCAGGTTCTTTATCTGAATAGGTTTTGTCATTTCTTGACATCTCCTTTCTCATAGAATAATATATACTTAGTAATACTTTAATGATTTCCAGTTTTAAACTAAATGAAAGTTCATGTTCCAATATCTTAAGGCTGTTCATACTAGAGCGTGTTTGAAAAAGGCTTTCTGCAAGATGTGCGTCACAATTTGTGGGAGATTTCGCTCGGATGAGGGCGCCGTAGCGGGCTACGGCAACCGAATTCGGGTGAAATATACCGCAAAGTGGGGCGTGCAGATTGCGGGAATGATTTTTCAAACACGCTCTACCCCGGATCAGTCACTGCTATTGCCTTGGACTTTCAAAATAATAGAAACTTCAGGAGGTACCTTATGATCCCAATTACCGGTCACACACAGCTTACCGCACTTCTTGGAAGTCCGGTGGCACACAGTATTTCACCACTTATGCACAATGAAGCATTCCATCTTCTTGATCTTGATTACACTTATCTTTGCTTCAATGTAAACGAGGAAAATCTGGAAACTGCTGTCATGGGACTGAAAACTTGCGGAATCCGTGGCTTCAACCTTACCATGCCAAACAAAAACAAGATCGTGGAGCTTCTGGACGAGCTTTCCCCTGCTGCCCGACTGATCGGCGCTGTGAACACCGTAGTCAATGACAATGGACGCCTTACCGGCTATAACACTGACGGTGTAGGATACATGCAGGCTGTCAGAGATGCAGGATATGATGTGATCGGAAAAACCATCACCATCATGGGGGCCGGTGGTGCAGCTACTGCCATCTGTGCACAGGCTGCCCTTGACGGGGTAAAAAAAATCCATATTTTTGCCCGTGAGACCAGTCGTTTCTGGAACCGCACACAGAAGCTGGTGGAAAATATCAACGCCACTCTTCCCTGCCAGGCCATTCTTCACGAAAACAAGGATAAAGAAGAACTGGCACAGGCTATCTCCGAGAGTGCGCTTCTTCTCAATGCCACCTCAGTGGGGATGGCTCCTGATACAGAAGGGTCCATTATTGAAGATACCAGTCTTTATCATCCGGATCTGATCGTGTCAGATGTGGTCTACAATCCCCGTGAGACACGATTCTTGCGCGAAGCAAGAGAGGCTGGCTGCCGCACCTTCAACGGTATGTATATGCTGCTTTACCAGGGGGCTGAAGCGTTCCGTCTGTGGACAGGAAAAGAAATGCCAGTGGAGGAAATTAAGGCGAAATACTTTTCCGAATAATGCATTCATCTGCTATAATTCACAAGATTATATATTTTTCACCTAATCCAGCTATATTTTATAACAATGTTAATATTTTCAAGAAAGGCGCCGCATCTCACAGCAGCGCCTTTCTTTTATATGGAAATCACGTTCCTATTTATTCACTTAAAACTTTTTCGGAAAATCCGGCTTATTTCCGCTCTTCCTGAACCTCTACCTTACGGTTCTCTCTGCTCTTGATCTCAGCTTTGATAGAAGTAATGAACTCTCCAAGATCCTTCGCACCTTCATCTCCCAGGAAACGGCTTCTTACAGAAACTTTGCCCTCTTCCTCTTCTTTGGCACCAACAACCAGCATATAAGGAATCTTCTGAAGTCTTGCCTCACGGATCTTGTAACCGATTTTCTCAGCACGGGTATCAATTTCGACACGAATACCAGCCTCTTTCAGCTCGTTTACAACCTTTTCTGCATAATCCATATATTTATCAGAAATCGGAAGCACCTTCACCTGTACAGGAGCAAGCCATGTTGGGAATGCACCTGCAAAATGCTCGATCAAAATACCGATAAAACGCTCGATGGATCCAAAGGCAACACGGTGGATCATGATCGGACGATGTTTCTCGCCGTCAGCACCAACATATTCACAATTAAAACGGAGCGGAAGCTGGAAATCAAGCTGGATAGTACCACACTGCCAGGTTCTTCCGATGGAGTCCTCAAGATGAAAGTCAATCTTCGGTCCGTAGAACGCTCCGTCTCCCTCATTTACTACATAATTAAGCCCGAGGTCGTCAAGAGCTCCGCGAAGAGCGTCTGTAGCCATCTCCCAGTCCTCATCACTTCCCATGGAATCTTCCGGACGTGTAGAAAGCTCTACGTGATATTTGAAACCAAACAGCTGATATACCTCGTCAATCAGTTTTGCAACCCCTTTGATCTCCTCACGGATCTGCTCCGGCATCATAAAGATATGGGCATCATCCTGTGTAAAGCAACGTACACGCATAAGTCCGTGAAGCTGTCCGGATTTTTCATGACGATGTACCAGACCAAGCTCACCCATACGAAGCGGCAGATCACGGTAAGAACGTGGTTCTGACTGGTATACAAGAATACCTCCCGGACAGTTCATTGGCTTGATTGCAAAATCCTGATCGTCAATTACAGTTGTATACATATTTTCTTTGTAATGATCCCAGTGTCCGGATGTCTCCCAAAGATGACGTGCCAGCATGATCGGTGTGGAAATCTCAACATATCCTGCTTTCTGATGGATTTCTCTCCAGTAATCAAGAAGAGTATTCTTCAGAACCATTCCCTTAGGAAGGAAGAACGGGAATCCAGGACCTTCGTCGCTCATCATGAACAGACCAAGCTCTTTACCAAGCTTTCTGTGGTCACGTTTCTTAGCCTCTTCCATACGGGTAATATATTCGTCCAGATCTGCTTTCTTTGTGAAAGAAGTTCCGTAGATTCTGGTAAGCATTTTATTCTTCTCACTTCCTCTCCAGTAAGCACCTGCAATGCTGGTAAGCTTGAATGCTTTTACCGGTTTGGTTGTCATAAGGTGAGGTCCTGCACAAAGGTCAACAAACTCACCCTGCTGATAAAAGCTGATCTCAGCATCTTCTGGAAGATCTTCGATAAGCTCCACTTTATATGGCTCATTTTTCTCTTTGAAGAATGCGATTGCTTCTTCTCTGGATTTGGTAAAACGGGTAATCGGAAGTGCTTCCTTTACCACTTTCTTCATCTCAACTTCGATCTTTGCAAGATCCTCTGTAGTGATCGGGTTCTCGCTGTCAATATCATAATAAAATCCGTCTGCAATAGATGGTCCGATTGCAAGCTTTACATCCGGGTACAGTCTCTTGATTGCCTGTGCCATAATGTGGGATGTGGTGTGACGGAAAGCGCCTTTTCCACCCTCATCCTCAAATGTCAGGATGCTTAACTCGCAGTCCTTGTCAACTACATGTCTAAGGTCAACAACTTCTCCGTCAACCTCTCCTGCACATGCAACTCTTGCAAGGCCTTCGCTGATATCAGCCGCAATGTCGATAACGGATTTTGCTTCTGCGTATTCTTTTTTAGAACCGTCTTTTAATGTGATAATCATGATTCGTGTCTCCTTTTCTTTTTCTGAAACTGTATCCGGCAGGAAACTGTCTGATACGAAAAACGTATGGTAACGTTTGACTGAGCACTGAAAACCAAACATTTTCTGTACTCCCATGCAGGGACGAGACGAGCTGCAGTCTCCAAGGTCACACACAAACGTGGACTTTAACTCATTGCTCGTGAAAAACAAAAGCCCCTTACAATGCTCTCACACTGTAAGGGACGAATATACTCGCGGTTCCACCCTGCTTGCCATAGCATACGTATCTGTAAACCAGGCCACTTATTTGATGGTAACGGAATCACCGGACCGGATTAGGGCCACTCGGAGGTAGTTTTCAACTGTTTCCTGATAAGGCATTTCCAGCCGCCTGCCTCTCTCTGAAACATTCCACAGTTTACTCTTCTCGTCAACGTGTTTTCTTATCACTGTGTCCCATTATAGCCTTGGGTTTTGGGTTTGTCAATAATCTGCAAAATAAAGATGATAAAAAATTAGATATTTCCCCGAAGTTTTTCTTTTACAAGTGCTGCTACTTCCCGCACCACATAATGCACCTGCATAATAGGATCTGATACCGCCGCAATTCCATAAGGATGTTTATATCCCAGCTTTTCCGCCAATTTTACTGCCCGGTACACATGAAAATTATTTGACAATATTCCCGTATTTTTCTTACTGCACCCGGTAAGCTCATCGGAAAATTTCAGATTTTCTTTCGTGCTTGTAGACTTCTCTTCCAACACCAGCCGCTCCTGTGAAATACCATGCGCTGTCAGATAATTCTCCATACATTTTGCTTCCGTAATATCCTCCCCCAAGCCCTGTCCGCCGGAAAGGATCAGCGTGGTATCTTCATTCTCCCTGGCATATTTCAGTGCCGCCTTCAGACGAAGCTCCAGGGCCTTGGATGGTACATCTCCTTTTACATGAGCGCCTAACACAACTACATAATCCAGGTTCTTTTTCCCGGAAGACTTCATTCCGGAAATCACACAGCTGCAGATAAATCCAAAACAGATAATTCCGACCAACACTGCTACCATGATCACCGTTCCCAGCCATCCAGGGAAAGCTCCCGGATGATTTCTTCCATAGCGGAACAGCACGGCGCCACCCTCAAAAAACACTGTAAGAAGTACCCAGAACCAGGCAAAATCAGCTGTAATGCCAGCATATACCACGATCAGCACATAATAAGCCAGGCTTAAAATTCCGGCGCAAAAACAAAATAAACTCAAATTCTTTTCTCTCTTTCTAAATTCAAATCCACTCTGCGTGTTTCACTCATTACTCGCACAAAGCAAACTGATTCATACTTGTAGAACTCATAAATCAACTAATTTTCCTATAAATATACACGAAACGGATTGCCTGGCAGTTATCCACCATTGCAATCCGTCCCCACAGCCGGAATCCACCGGATCCCGGTCAGTATTCACATTCTCTTATTTATTTCTTCCGCAGCAGAATTTATATTTCTTTCCGCTTCCGCATGGACACGGATCGTTACGTCCGATCTTGTGTGCCTTTACAACAGTACCGGATTTCTTCTGCTCAAGATAAAGCTCTTTACGTTTCTCCGGGGTAAAGATCTCGTCCCACTGTGGAAGATTGTAAAGCCAGTCAGCCTTAGCGTCTACCATGTTCTTGTAAAGAAGCTCTTTGTCAAAACAAAGACTTACGGTAGTATTCTCATCCATAGTCTCGATCGGATTCTGAACCTTAAGGCTGTCATTGATTCCATCAAGGAAACCAACCATGGTGAGCACTTCCTGATTATATTTCTCAGCCAGCTCTTTAACTGTACCAGTAACTACTTCGTCCGGATTCTCAAGAAGCTGTGCATAAATGTTCTTCTCAATGTTAAAATATTTTGCCCAGAACTGCTGAAGTTTATTACGATCTGCCTGCTGGTCATAGGCAATGGCACGCCACTGCTCTAAAATGGTCTTGTCGCTCATTTCTTATTCCTCTTTTCAACAAAATTTCGTAATTATGCCGTTTTACAGCTGAAAATTATTATACCATCTTTTGCTGAAAAACACAAATCTTATTTTTTCTCCAAAATTTTCTTGCAGATTTTTCATAAAATTCATACTATTTTTCTGTAACATATGTATAAAAAGACTGCAACAGGTTCATACTATGAGTGTTCAGTAAAATGAACCAACAAATTCATTGAACCCCCTTCAATGATGATGCAATACAAAAGATAAGCGAGATTAACTTATATCCTCCCCGAAACGCCCCGGCTTCTGAAGTACTAGCTGAAGCCGGGGCGTTAACTTTCCTGTTTTGCTGTTTTTTTCTATTTTACTCCAAGCTTCTCCAGTTCCTTTGCCGCCTGCTTCAGATCATGGAATTCAATGGCATGAATACCAAGCTTTCTTGCAGCCTCGCAGTTCTCCGGGCGGTCATCCAGGAAAACGCTCTCCTCCGGTTTTAAACCGAATCTGGAAAGAAGTGTCTCATAAATATCAGCCTCCGGTTTGATCTGCTGAACCTCACAGGAGAAAATCACACCATCCATATTTTTCAGAAAAGGCATTTTACCTGGTCTTGTCTGATCCAGCATGAATTGGCTGTAGTTTGACAGAATGTACAGATGATAGCCCTGGCTTTTCAGATAGCTGGTCCAGGTTTCGGCGTAATCCTTAATTCCAATTGTTTTTCCTGATTCTTCGATCACACGCTTTACATCCGCTTCGTACTCGGCCGGAAGTGCTGCGATAAACTGTTTCCGGTATTCTTCTTCAGGAAACAGGCCACGGTCACGCTCATTCCAGATCTGGCTCTTAAAAACCTTCTCAGCAATCAGCTTCTCTTCTTCTGCCGAAAAGTGGAACGCTTTCAGATAGCTTTCCCAATCATAGGAAACCAGAACCTGTCCCACATCAAAAATAATATTTTTCACTTCGCCCTCTGCCTCCTTATTCTCTTTCTTCAGAAGTTTATAAACCATCAAAAATACATAGGCCAGAACAGGCACCAGAATTACAGTGCCCACTGCCGCCTTAAAATTCCCCTGTGCGTTGTCGCCGCTGCCAAAAGCAAAGATCATAGGCAGACAGCAAACTGCCAGTAAGACTACCACTCCGAAAACAGCAGCGATTCTTTTAAAATTTTTCATTCTTATTTCCTTTTTTCTCTGATACAGCTTACGCCGGAGAGAATCTCCGGCGCAGTCACATTTCAATTACCAGTCACTCTGTAACCAGTAATGTATTCTTACTTACAAGCGTCTGATATGCAGCCGCTTTTTTCCCAATCATTTATTTCTGTAAATAATATCGTTTCTTCCTGGTCCGTTGGAAACCATGGTAATCGGGTATCCGATCTTCTCTTCGATGAATTCAATGTATTTTCTGCAATTCTCCGGAAGATCCTCATAGTTCTTGATTCCACGGATATCACATTTCCATCCAGGAAGCTTCTCGATCACCGGTTTTGCTTTCTCAAGTCTGGCTGTGGTCGGGAAGTCTGTGGTAATCTCTCCGTCGATATCGTAAGCAACACAAACCGGGATCTCATCCAGATAGCCAAGTACGTCAAGTACTGTAAATGCAACATCTGTAGCACCCTGAAGACGGCAGCCGTATTTGGAAGCAACACAGTCATACCATCCCATACGTCTCGGACGTCCTGTGGTAGCGCCGTATTCTCCGCCATCACCACCACGTCTTCTAAGCTCGTCAGCCTCTTCTCCGAAAATCTCGGAAACAAATGCACCGGCACCTACCGCGCTGGAATAAGCCTTGCTTACAACAACAATCTTCTGGATCTCATATGGAGGCACACCTGCTCCGATTGCACCATATGCTGCCAGTGTGGAAGAAGAGGTAACCATTGGGTAAATACCATGGTCAGGGTCTTTCAAAGTTCCAAGCTGTCCCTCAAGAAGGATCTCCTTGCCCTCTTTCAGTGCATTATTCAGATACAAGGAAACGTCGCATACATATGGTGCAACCATTTTCTTGTATTCCATCAGCTCTGCAAAAAGCTCATCAACGTTCAGAAGCGGTTTGTGGTATAAGTGCTCAAGAAGAACGTTCTTAGTTTCACAAACGCTTGCCAGTTTCTCCTTCAGGCGATCCTCGTCAAAAAGCTCATTTACCTGAAAACCGATTTTTGCATATTTGTCAGAATAGAAAGGTGCGATACCGGATTTAGTAGAACCGAAAGATTTGCCTCCCAGACGCTCTTCCTCATACTGGTCAAACAGAATGTGGTACGGCATAACCATCTGTGCTCTGTCAGAGATCAGAATCTTCGGTGCCGGAACACCTTTGCTTACAACCTCATTGTATTCTTTGAAAAATACAGGGATATTCAGTGCAACACCGTTGCCGATCACACTTGTGGTGTGTCCATAAAATACACCTGACGGCAAAGTGTGAAGTGCGAATTTACCATAGTCGTTTACAATAGTATGTCCCGCATTTGCACCACCCTGGAATCTAACGATAATATCAGCTTTCTCAGCGAGCATGTCGGTAATTTTACCCTTACCTTCATCTCCCCAGTTTGCTCCAACTACTGCTTTGATCATAACTCAAATTCCTCCTGTGTCTGATCTGAATTTCATTAAAAAAGAAAACAACAACCTTTTATCATACATTAATCTCAGCTGTCATTCCAAGCATTTCCTTGTGGGAATCCAGAACCGGATTTACAACTTTTGCAATAAAGCTTTCGGTCTGCTCTTTGGCACGTCCCACATATTTCTTCGGATCCATGGTCTTCTGAAGCTCTTCCAGGGTCAGGTTAAATGCCGGATCTGCTGCGATCAGCTCAAGAAGGTTGTTGTCCTTACCTTCTACCTTAACATTCCTGCCTGCTTCCATGGAAAGCTCACGGATGCGCTCATGAAGCTCCTGACGGTCTCCACCTGCTTTTACTGCGTCCATCATAATGTTCTCAGTTGCCATAAATGGCAGCTCAGCCATCATGTGTTTCTCGATAACCTTCGGATAAACCACAAGGCCATCTACAACATTCAGGCACAGATCCAGGATTCCGTCAATTGCAAGGAAGCCTTCCGGTACGGAAAGACGCTTGTTGGCGGAGTCATCCAGGGTTCTCTCAAACCACTGGGTAGCAGAGGTGATGGCTGGATTCAGGGCATCTACCATCACATATCTGGAAAGGGAAGCAATACGCTCACTTCTCATCGGGTTTCTCTTATAAGCCATAGCGGAAGATCCGATCTGGGATTTCTCAAATGGCTCCTCTACTTCTTTCAGATGCTGAAGAAGACGGATATCGTTTGACATCTTGTGTGCACTTGCTGCAATTCCTGCCAGAACATTGACAACACGGGTATCAACTTTACGAGAATAGGTCTGTCCGGATACCGGATAGCATTCCTTGAATCCCATCTTGGCAGCGATCATCGGATCGATCTTGTCGATGGTCTCCTGGTCTCCTTCAAACAGTTCCAGAAAGCTTGCCTGTGTACCTGTAGTACCTTTAGAACCAAGAAGCTTAATGGTGCCAAGAACATATTCCAGATCTTCAAGATCCATCATGAATTCCTGTGTCCACAGTGTGGCACGCTTTCCAACGGTAGTTGGCTGTGCAGGCTGGAAATGGGTAAATGCAAGTGTAGGCTGATCTTTATATTTGTCAGCGAACTTGGAAAGCTCTGCAATTACGTTTACCAGTTTCTTCTGAACCAGCTTCAGAGCTTCTGTCATAACAATAATGTCTGTATTATCTCCTACATAACAGGATGTTGCTCCCAGGTGGATGATTCCCTTTGCTTTCGGGCACTGCACACCGTAAGCATATACATGGGACATAACATCGTGACGTACTTCTTTCTCACGGGCCTTGGCAACATCATAATTGATATCGTCTGCATGAGCTTTCAGTTCATCAATCTGTTCCTGGGTGATGTTCAGTCCAAGCTCCTTCTCAGTCTCTGCCAGAGCGATCCAGAGTCTTCTCCAGGTG
The DNA here is from genome assembly GCF_020554845.1 of Blautia faecis. Taxonomy (GTDB): domain Bacteria; phylum Bacillota; class Clostridia; order Lachnospirales; family Lachnospiraceae; genus Blautia_A; species Blautia_A faecis. The sequence goes on from NZ_JAJCIA010000009.1 coordinate 13,924, forward strand.
CGGAATTTCATATCCTGTGAAAAAATGTACTGCATTTCCTTGCTGGCATAACGCTCAGACAAAGGGCTTGTATATCTGTCTGTACTCATTCTTTCTCTCCTGTTTCTAAGTAAGTTTTTATCATTTACTTTGCGGATCAACTGTTTTTTTCCACATACAAGGGGATTATATAACATCCAAAGATTTTAAGCAAGCCCCTGATGGAATTTCGTGTTCACAATTTCACACTCTGAATTCCAAAAAATTTCTTTTTTGTCCTTTATCTTACAGATTTTCTGCCGCACATTTATTTCGTCTGTAGCCATACTTCCATTTCCGTATCCCGTCTCCAGGTTTTTCCGGCAGACGCATAATCCACCATCAGGAAGGTCTCTTCCCCTATGGTGACGTCAAACAGACACTGATACTTCTTTTTCAAGGTATTGGATAGCGCTTTTCTTGTATTCTCAATTTTCAAAGGTCCGTTCAGTGCTTCTTCTTTCCGGCAGTCCATAATCGTCCCTTCTTTTTCCTCCAGGCGCTTTTCTCTTGCCAGAACCAGCGGACCATATAGCACAGCCATTCTTTTGGCACTGTCGGCATCCTCCGGATTCTCCATTCCCCACAGGATTCTGGGGTTCATATCCAGATTTAATACAATCTCATCTCCATCTTTCCAGGTCCGCTTTAAGGAAAAATATTTCTCTGCTTCCGGAAGAGCGGCATCTTCATTATTTTCTGCCGTTCGCACTGTCAGCCTGCATGTCCTGGAAAATTCAGGAATTCGAAGCTCTGTTTCGAACCAGACCTCCTGAGTCATGCTCAGTTTCATGCGAATTTCCCCATTTACCGGATACTTTGTTTTTATTTCCATTTGTACGGGAACACTGTCAATCAGAAACTCAAGTTTTCCCGGCATATACAGATTCATTCTTACCAGCCTGTCTTGCACTTCTGTTCCAAGAAGCGGGACAAGCGCTGTTCCAGCTGCTCCGATTGCAATGCAGCAGCCGCAAAAAGCCTGGTTTTCCTCCATTGCCTTAAATCCTCCCACTGCACGGCCACGTATATTGGAGCTTAATGGACTATAACTGTCAAATGCGGGAATACAGCCATCTTTGTCTGCCGTATAACGGTCATACACCTGCCTGTAATAGGGTTCATCAAAACGGGTTTCCTCTCCACAGACTGCCTTTTCAAAATTAACAGAACCATAAAGTACATTAAATGCCGTTCTCTCAATTTCATCAATATATTTGATATCTCCTGTAAAATAGTACATTCTGCGCAGCAACCTCATCCAGGTAACTGATACGCAGGTTTCCAGCATGATTCCGTCATATTTTGTACCACTCTGCATAAGACTTCCATGATCCAGCAATTCGTTTTTGCAGCCAAGACCTCCCACTACCGTTCTCTCTGATTCCAGAAGCTTCTCTACAAAATTTTTTACAGCAATCTGCCATTTTTCTTCTTTGACAACAAGGGAATATTCCAGCAGACCTTCAAAGCAGGACATTAGCTCATATGCTTTTACAACCGGATATTCATAAGGATACAATTCATTCTGGTAAGCAGCTTCAAAAATGTTAAATTCCCGGGCTCCACCGCAATCTACAATATAAGCTGCAAAATCCAGATATTTTTTTTCATGCACAATGCGGTACAGCAGAACCACCGGCTCCAGAATAGAGCTGGAATTGATTCCCTGCCAGATATCAGAAGTTTCTGTAATCTTCTTTTTTCCAGATTCCTTTCCTACATGCGCCATAATATAATCCAGATGTCTTTCTGCTGACTGGATCACTTTTCTTTTTTTCTCTTCTTCTCTGCAGATATTATAATAACTGATCAGCCCCATAAGTACATATTTTCTGCCCCACATATCCCATCCCTGGAATTCTGCTTCTTTGCTGTATGTGGAGATTCTACCTTCCCCATCCTGATAAAAAAGGAGCTGATTCACAGACTCTGTGAGAATTTCATATAATTCTTCATCCCGGGTATAAAGGTAGGTCTCACATGCACCACGCATAAGCTTCCCCCAGTATTCCCCTCTCCAGCCAAGATCTCCATCATCCGGGCAGCCGGCAAACTGATCTGCTGTCAGTTTCCATAAGCTTCTGTTTTTCAACTGCTCTTTTTCTACAAAACGCGCTGCTGCGTCTGCAATTCCGTTGTATTTCATTTTCATTATATTCTCCTTTATTTGGTTAAAAAGAGCCGTGAAAACTTTCACGGCTCTTAGATTTTTATGACTATGTTTATTTAAATGTTTCTGCTGCTGCCTTTGCATCCTCAAAGTTTGCCTGAACTTCTTCCAATACCTGATCATATCCCATTGCATTGATATCACTGATCATCTTTTCTCTCTGAGCTGCAAAAGCATCATCATCCTCGCAGGTAATAATTTTTGCAATATTTGCCTGTACATACTCGAATGCCTTGTTGCCAATTCTTGTAGCTTCATCAGATATAGGCTGCATTAAAGTTGCTGCCAGACCAACTGTAGGATCTTCATTATTTGTTTTTAATTTTCCTTCATCAACCAGCTGTTTATAAACTTCTCCCGGATACTGTGCTTTTCCGTCAGTATAATAATTGCAGAAATCCTTATCAATCTCTGAAACACTAGATAAAACATATTTCTTAGAAAGAGTTAAATCTACCGGTTCTCCATCTGCACACTGATTGGTTTCCCATAAAGGTGATAACCATTTATACTTGCCAATTCCCTGTACTCCGTCAGTCGTATAGCCAGAATACTCTTTATCATTGCTGGTAAAGTTTTCAAGGCGCTTTCCAATCAGTTCCGGCTCTCCATCCACAACATCCCAGTCTTCGCCAGGAACTCCTGTACGTACCAGTCTTGCACCTTCATCAGAGGTCATAAATTCAATCAGTTCCATTGCACGTTCCGGATATTCACAGTTTGCACTGATTACAAGAGCGTTTGCAGCCTGATATCCTAACGGATTTGCATATGGATAAATTTGCATTGCATATGGGAAAGTACCAGGAATCATATACATTGCTGCATCTTCACCGCAGATGTTTTTATCCGGCTGTGTCCAGTTATAATTACATACCAGAACCTCTCCGTTTTTAATTTTGTCATCATACTGACTGTTTTTCATGGTAAATGCTTCCGGATCCATAATGCCCATCCGATAAGCCTTGTTATAGAAGGAAAGAGCTTTCCACAATGGTCCGTCTTCTACCGTAAACATATCTTCAAATTCACCGGTTTCATTGTTTATGAACTGATTATTTCCTGAATTTGTATAGCCCATATCAAATGGGTAACTGATCATATAAGGCCAGATTCCCCAGTCAGACCAGCCAGACAATGCATAAACCTTCTTGCCGTCTGCTGTCGTCGGATGTGCATCTACCATCTGTTTTAAGACATCCAGATATTTGTCTTCAGTGCTGACATCCGGATATCCTAATTCCTTATAATAATCCCATCTTGTAAAAAATCCTACAAAGCCATTCTTATTTGGCAGATCTTTATTCTCTGTCTGAACATTTGTCGGAATAAAATAAGTACTTCCTCCGCCAATAATATCTTTTGAATACTTTAATGCATCCGGAAGTTTTTCTTTCAGATTATCTCCATTTTCTGCAAGCCAGTCATCCATGGCCCATAACGATCCTGCATCGATCAGATTTTTAACATCAATATCTCCGTTATGAAGTTCTACAATATCCGGAAGATCTCCACCGGAAGCCATCACTTTTAATCGATCTGTACTTACATTTGTATATTCCAGTACGATTCCCAGTTTTTCCTTAATATAGCGTCCTACCGCATCATCTGTGGAAATACCGTCCATTCCGGTTTCTCCCATGACTCTGAGAGTAATTACTTCCTTTTCTTCTCCAGCCTCAGCCTGCACTGCCAGGGCTCCGTTGCTTACCATAATTCCCCCAACCATCGCAGCACATAAAGTTGCAGATGTAACCTTTTTCCATAAATTCCTTCTCATTTCCTACCTCCTGTTTTCTTTTTTGGTGTTGCGCCGTGTTTTGTTTCTGTAAAAAGGATACCAAAAACAGAACACATCTTCCAGAAACAACCTTCCGATTTTTGGCATAATTCTATGCACATCTTATCCCCGTCACATTCCTGGTTTATGGAAAAAAGCCACGATTTTTATAACTATTTTACCATTTTTCTTCTTCATAAGGAATCCGGACCAGTACCTGGAAACCGTTCTCATTATCACTGCCAATTTCCACTCCGTTTTCCATGTCATAAAGAAGCTTGATTCTCTGATATATGTTTCTGAGCCCAATATGTCTGCCGTCATCCTCCATATTCAGACTTGCACGGAGCTTCTCACAGTTTTCCCTGCTTATTCCAATTCCATTGTCATATACGCATAATTCCAGGCAGTCCCTGGTTTTATACTCTTTTCTTTTCCCTTTTACGTATATCTGGAATTTTTTATGCTCCTGCATTTCTTTTTCTGCCAGACCATGAAAAAAAGAATTCTCCACAAGCGGCTGCAAAATGAATTTCGGTACCATAGCAGACATAAGCGCACTGTCTGCTTCTATACCTAGCACTGTTTTTTCACCATATCTGTAATTCATGATCTTGCAGTAATTTTTGATATAAGCCAGCTCTTCCTCCACTGACCACTTGTTACGTGTGTCCCGGAAAATCGGTTGGACCATTTCAGCCAGTGCATCCATGCAGTCTACAATATCATTTTCACCTTTCACAATTGCCATCCATTTCACCGTATTCAGCGTATTGTACAAAAAATGAGGATTGATCTGGGACTTCAGTGCCCGTATCTGTGCATCTCTTTTTGATTTTTCATTTTCCACATTTTTGTGGATCAGATTTGATATTTCCAGTGTCATTTTATTATAGCTGTTCACCAGAAGAGAGAACTCATCCCCATTCTCGTGGTCTTGCTCCAAAACAATGCCAAACTGCCCGTTCTGTACCATTTTCAGCGCATCTATCACCTTTACAAAGGGCGTTGTCATATATTTCACCCAGAATACAAGAAACAAAATGGAAATGGTTACCGAAGCGACAATTGCCAGAATAAAAATTTCCTGGACATCCCGGATGTCTCCTAATATTTCAGATATTGGAGTTTCATTTACCAATGTCCAATTACAAAAGCCCACCGGATAACACAGGATCAGATTTTTACCGGATTCAAATATTTTTGGGGCAGCTTCTGGCTGCAGCATTAAATTTTCTTTTTCATCCCCTATCTCATATACATTTGTTTCTGAAACAGTCCTTCCAAACTGGTCGATCATATAGGTTTCCTCTGACCAGCCTCCATCTTCTGAAATTGAATTGTAATAGCTTACAAAATGTTCCAGATCCACATTCAACACAAGCCAGCCATATTTTTCTCCCCGGAAAATAGGCCTACACACGCTTACATAATTCAACAGTTTCTGGTTATCCCTGTCATTTTCCACAAAATCACTGCTGTTATAGCCGCCATACCAGATTGGTTTTTTCTGTGGAACTGCGTTCCGGTTCTTCAGTCTCTCTGTGTAGAATTTCCCCCTTTTCTCACTGTTTTCAGAGGTAATGTTCCAGTTTCCGTCAGCAAATAAGGTTACATCTTCCGCATTATAAAAAACAATGGAATCAATAAAGCTGTACTCTGCCAGAATCGTGTCTGTCATGCTGAAAAAATCAATTCTTTGCTCTATCATGCTAGTTTGAGAGCCATGGGATACTACCAGGCTTGCCAGATCGGAACCATTTAAAACACGAAGGGCAACCTGGTCAACTTCTCTTCCAAATGTATCCAGGTTCTGTTCCAGCTGCTTATAAGATCTTAGAAGTTCCGTTTCTGTACGTGTTCTTAAGGCTCCCTTCACTCCCATATAAAGACCTATAAAGCTTATAATGATCACAAGCAGAAAGCTAAGGGATACTGCTATTATCATTTTTCCAAAAACACTTTTATAAAATGGAATTTTTACTGTATCATCTTTTTTCATAAAATATTCCGCTTTCTGAAGCTGCCTGGATTCTTTCCGGAAACCTTCCGAAATATCTTGCTGAAATAGCTGTCGTCCCCAAAGCCAGTGAGTTCTGCTACTTCATGGGTTCTAAGATCGGTTGTGGCAAACAGCTCCTTGGCCTTCTCTACTCTCTGTTCTGTAATATAATCCACGAAGCCTACCTGCATTTCCTTTTTCCACATGCTGCTGAAATAGTTAGGACTTAAACATACAATTTCCGCAACCTGGTTCAAGGTAAGCTTGTCTGCCAGATGCTGGTCTATGTACTCTTTTGCTTTATAGATTTCAATACTTAACTGTTTCAAGTTCTGTGCTTTCTGATCTTCTTTCTGTTTTTCTGTTTCATTCTTCTTACATTCCTGGTACCTGTCGGAAAGCTCTGTCCAGGAACGTCCCACACCGCTGATTTTCCAGCAGACCTGCGCCATAATATGTTCCCGCAATACCCGGGCAATTTCCTTCAGGATCGTTTTCGTTTTCTGGTTATCCTCTTCCGTTTCTTCAATTAAAAGAAGATAATTTTTTTCATTCTCCCGGATCAGTTCTCCATTTTTATATTTTCCCAGTATTTCCTCTGTCATATTAAAGATCAGGAATTGGATCAAAGCTCCTTGTTCGTCTTTTGTTTTTTCACATACCTCTTTATAATTTGCAATTTCCATCCTGCAGATTCGGTATGATTTTTCCGAAACCTGAAAATCAAGCTTTTTTAACTGTTCCCGAAAAGTATTTTCATTAATCTGGTGATAAAAAACATACTGCCCGAATAAATCTGATTTATCCTGCACTGCTTTTGTTTCATTTTCGGAATCGGGATTCTTCTGTTCCAGTTCTTTACATACCTTCTCCATTGCTTTTTCAATCTCATCAGGTTTCATTTTTAGTTTTAAAATATAATCAGACACCCCTAGCTTCATAGCTCTCATCAGATAAGAAAATTCTTCATAACAGGTCAGTAGGACAATCCTGGTGCTCTGATCCTGTTCCCGTATTTTTTCGATCAGTTCCAGTCCGTCCATAACCGGCATTTTAATATCTGTCATAACAATATCCGGTTTTTCTTTCTCGTATATTTCCAGGGCTTCTTTTCCATTGGAAGCATCTCCAATTACATCCAGCCCCAGTTTTTCCCAGTTCACCATGGACCTTAATCCACATCTTACCAGCACTTCATCTTCCACAATAAGAATTTTTCGTCTTGTCATTTGCTCTCATTCCCACCCATACATTTTTTAACACAAATACCCCCTGCGTCAAATGATCTGTTCGTGGAACACTGCCAGCCAATCACCTGACCAAGGGGGTTGTGCGAAAATATCAACATTGCCAGTAGCAAAAAATATTTTGACACTATACTATTATATAATACCTCAATGAATATTACAATTTCATGTTTTTATCTGTTATTTTTTTGATTTTTTATACAAAATTAATCAATTTTCAAAATAAGCTCCAATACGCGTCTTGCACTCTGTTCCAGTTCCTGTCGACCGAGCAATCCCATTTCCATAGCTTTTTTCACACGCTCCGGATACCCTGTTGCCATTTTAAGGTCATTTCCAGCCTTTATTTCTTTATAATGCTCTCCACATGTCCACCAGTCTGTTGTAACCATACCCTGAAATCCCCACTCACCACGCAAAATATCTGTCAAAAGCTCATAGCTCTCTGAAGTACGGTGTCCGTTAACAGCATTGTAAGAGGACATGATCGTCCAAGGCTGTGCTTCTTTTACAATAATCTCAAAGCCCTTCAGATAAATTTCACGAAGTGCACGCTCCGATACCCTGGAATCACTGTTTTTCCTGTTTGTTTCTTTGTTGTTTGCTGTAAAATGCTTTACAGATGCTGCAATATGCTGTGACTGAATCCCCTTTACCATAGCGGCACCCATTTTTCCAGCAATCAGTGGATCCTCGGAATAATATTCAAAATTTCTTCCACACATAGGGTTTCTGTGAATGTTTACAGCTGGTGTCAGCCATACAGCAAGATTATTTTCCTTTACCTCCTTCGCGCCTGCCTTTCCGACCTGCCATACAAGTGCCGGATTCCAGGTACATGCCAGAAGCGTTGCACATGGCCAGGCTGTTGTATTCACAGTACATCCGATATTAAGGCGTAGTCCTGCTGGTCCATCTGCAGTCATTACTGAAGGGACCCCGTACTCAGGAAGATTTCCTAATCCGAATGTATTTGCAACACCTGTATTTGGCTGTCCGCCGAGAAGATGAAGCAGTTCCTTATCACTTAACTGTGCCATAAACTCATCCAATGAAAGCTTTCCTTCAGCTACATCAATGAACTGTTTTCTTCCACAATTATCAAACCATTTTCGACGGGAACACCAGCGCACTTCTGGCACAATACAATCCTCTTCTTCCGTTTTCAGTTTTTCAAATGCACATTCATTCATATCATTGCATTCATACTGAGGAAGCATTTCAAAGGTACCATCAGAAAGCATACGCTCTTTCAGACTTGTTGGAACCAAATGCGCTGATAGCTGTTTTACAATTATATTTTCTGTAAGCTCGAATGTATAAGCGGCTTCTTCTGTATCCCTTACAGAGATTCCAATGTAAAATCTGTAAATTCCTTTTTCCAGAATATAGGCTGACTTCTGAATTTTCCCGAGATCATCATAGGAAGCCATGTCCGCTTTTTCAAATGACAGATAAACTACCTGTGTTTCTCCAGGCTGAAGCAGACGGGTTTTTTCAAAAGCAGCAAGCCGGAGTGCCGGATTACCAAGAAGACCCTGTGGTCCGTTAAAGTAAAGCTGTACCACTTCTTTTCCTGCCATGTTCCCGGTATTGGTCACGTGAACTTCTGCAAAAATCTGTTTTGAAGTTTCCCATACAGAATCTGTATGCACTCTGAAATCAGTATAGGAAAGCCCATATCCAAAGGGATATATAACCTTTTCCTTTGCACCTGGAATCGTCTCAAAATAACGGTATCCCACATAAATATCTTCTGTATAATTTACATAGTCACAGGATTCATGAAAATTTTCAGTTGATGGATAATCATCTAAGGAAGCTGCAAATGTATCAGTCAGCTTGCCAGACGGATTTCCTTTTCCCAGAAGAAGCTCTGCCATGGCCAGCCCTCCTTCCATTCCCCCCTGCCAGCCAAGAAGAGCGGCTGAAATCCGGTCATCATTTTTTATCCAGGAAACATCTACAATTCCACCGACATTCAGAACCACTGCAATACGGTCAAACCGTTCTTTCACCATGTTCAACATTGCCTTTTCATTCTCTGTCAGAAAATAATCTCCCTCTGGAAAGGCTTTCGCAATCAGTTTTGCCATGTAGTTATCTTCCAGCTCTTCCCTTGACATTTCGCTTAACTGACTATCAAGGCTGGAGCGATCCCAGCCTTCTGATGAAAAACGGCTTATTACAACAATTGCCACATCTGCAAATGCTTTTGCACCGTCAGCAAGTCCTTTTGGAAGTTCAGGTTCTATTGTCATACCTGGCATTGCACCTTGCCTATACTGTTCCTGAACATTTTCTCTGTAAAATTCTGCCAGGGGTTCATAAAGCATAACTGCATTTCCTTGCATTTTAAACCCATCATAAAGGTTATGCACATAGGAAACCGCAACATCACCACTTCCTCCACCGCCTTTTACATAATCAAAACTTCCTTTTCCAAACAGTGCAAGTCTGGTTCCTTCTGCAAGAGGCAGAAGCTTTTTCTCATTTTTCAACAGCACCATACCTTCTTTTGCAGCTTCCTTTGAAAGTCTGATATGCTCCTTACATTCCGTCACACGTCTTTTTTCCTCTAATGGAAGATTGGGTTGAAATCCAACACGTGTCCATTTTCTCATTTTATGTATTCTCCTGTCATATTCATATATTTATTTCTGTAAGGCTTGAACGTTTTTACTCTTAATCTTCAATGGCAGCTTTTCTTGAAAAAATAGCATGAATAATTTCCGGATTAAATTTCGGCTGTCTGTCATACGTATACAGTCCGTTTTGTTCCTGTTCCACATCTGTAAGCTGCGTATAGCAAAGTGCAAACATGTTCTCATTATCCAGTAAAACATCTGTAAGCTCTTTCAGACGTTTCATGTATGCTTCCGGTGAATCCGGCGTATTTCCATATCCCCAGGCATCCTTGCTCAAAGACCAGCCAATGCCGCCATATTCGCTGACAAAGAAGGGAATTTTTCCATTATATGTCTGCCGTTCTTCAAATGCCGCGCGGAAATCAAGCCTGTTTGATTTTCCAACCTCTTTGTAATGCTCTGCAAAAATCTCCGGATCCTGTTCATAATCATGCAAATCATAAATATCGGTGAGGACATGGTAATTTCCGCTGGTATCAATACAGGGCCTGGTTGGATCCGCTGCTTTCGTTGCCTTATAAACTGTGGCAAGAAGCTCATCAAACTGTTTTCTTCCTTTTTCATCCCAGGTTTCATTAAACGGACACCATCCAATAATCGCAGGATGGTTAAAATCGCGGTCAATCTCTTCCAGCCACTCCGGAAGGATTCCGTAAATGCTGTCTGCATAGGAGTGATCCAGTCCCCAGTTGGGATACTCTCCCCAGACGATATAACCAAGTCTGTCACAGTGATACAGGAAACGCTCTTCAAATACTTTTTCGTGAAGGCGGGCGCCGTTAAATCCCATTGCCAGGGATCGTTTAATATCCTTTTCCAGCTCTTCATCAGAAGGTGCTGTGTAAATTCCATCCGGATAAAAGCCCTGATCCAGAATGAGACGCTGAAATACTGATTTTCCGTTGAGCAGAAACTTTTTGTCTGTAAGCTGTATGGAGCGCAGTCCAAAATAGCTTGTCACCTGATCTTCTCCATAGCTTAAGGCAAGGTCATAAAGATCTCCCTTTCCAACCTGCCATAAATGCTTTTCTGCCAGCTTCACCACTGCCACTGCTGTTCCGCCATCTGAGCTCACTGTAGCCTCTCCCATTGCCTTTCCCTTGTAGGACGCTTTTACCGCAAAGGTTCCTGCTCCCTGAAGCTCTGCAAAAACAGTAATTGTTCCATTGTTTATGTCCCCATAATATTTTGTTTTTATAATGTGTGCTTCAGGAACAAATTCCAGCCATACGGTCTGCCAGATACCTGTTGTTCTGGTATAATAACAGCTGTAAGACTCATAATGGGTGCTCTGTTTTCCGGACGGAATCAGGCGGGACCGGGTGTCATCTTCCACATGAATTGTGATCACATTTTTTCCGGCAAAAAGATACCTTGTAATATCCACAGAGAAAGAAACATATCCCCCTTTATGAGTGCCACATTTCTGTCCGTTCACATATATTGTGGTAAAATAATCTGCCGCGCCGCAATGCAGAATCACAAGATTTGATAACTGGGCTTCTGTAATTTCAATTTCTCTCCGATACCATACAGAATTCATGAAATCCGTGTAGCCAATCCCGGACAACTTACTTTCCGGGCAAAAAGGCACCTGGATTTTTTTTGAAAAATACGCTTCCGGCTTGTAAAGCTCCTGTGCTTCCCCACTTCCGCCATGATCAATTTCAAAATCCCAGCTTCCATTTAAATTCAACCAATTTTCACGCATAAACTGTGGTTTTGGATGTTCGGTTCTGTAAATCATCTTTTCTCTCCCTTTATTTTTTTTCAAATAGGCGTTTGCGGAACGCCACAAGCCGCATAAACACGGCATTTTTTTACTACCCAAAAAAACAAATAACCCCTCACTGGATACGGTATAATAGAGTTGTCGAGAAACTATAAACCATACACCAAGAAAGGAGTTATTCTAACATCTATGTTACCATATAAACAGCTTTCTTTGGCAGATATTTTTGCAGATTGCCAGGAAAAATTTTAAAATGACAAACCTGCGTTTTTATCCCTATTAGAAACCTCAGATACAGGCTATTTCTTTATGATCTCTACCTCAAAAGGTTTCAAAATTTCCTGTCTGGACACCGTTTCCCCCGTCAAAAGGTTTTGCATTCCTGCAAAACACTGAGGAACCACAGTCTCTTCCTTACTGAAATTTATTAGGAAATAAAAGGTATTTTCCTTGGTTTTCCGTACTGTCACTTCAAGGGATGTCCGCTCATCTACTAAGCTTTTGACTGCTGCTTCCTTAACTATGCAGTCCATCATCCTTGTAAACGCACAGTCCTCTGGCTGAGTCCCCAAATAATAAACAGTACCTTTTCCATAACTGTTTTTGGTGACAGCAGGTGTACCCGCATAAAAATTGCTGCTGTAATCAGCCATGCTCTCGGCCCCTTCCAGATGAATCAAGTCACATAGCATTGTGCTGGTAAACTCTGTACCATCTTTAAATTTTACAGAATTTTTCTGCTCTGGAGCCAATGCGTCAATCTCCTCCACCCAAATTCCAGCCAAGTCCCTGAGGGGTCCTGGATAACCGCCAAGATATACATTGTCTGATTCACCTACGATACCGCTCATAAAGCCGGTCACTAATACACCACCTTTCTTTACGAAGGCTTCAAGCGCTTCCTTGACACCCTGATGAACCATATAAAGCACCGGCGCAACGATCAGCTTATATTTTGAAAAATCTGCATCCCTTGGGATCATGTCAACAGCTATGTTTTTTTCATAAAAGAACTTATAATGCCTATGAATCTGATCCACATATTTTAAATCTTTATGGGGTCCGCTTGTAAATTCCAATGCCCAATAATTATCCCAGTCAAACAATATCCCGACATCAGCCGGATTTGCTGTCCCCAGGATCTGATCTCCCAGCTCTTCTAACTCTGTCCCTAGTTGTGTGACCTCACGGAACACCCTGGTATTATCTGTTCCTGCATGGGCAATGACTGCTCCATGGAATTTTTCACATCCGCCAACACTGCGGCGGAGCTGGAAAAATTGTATCGTATCCGCCCCATGTGCGATCGCCTGATAGCTCTGTGCCCTCATCTGCCCCGGTTTTTTCAATGAATTGTAAGGTTGCCAATTCTGCTGGCTTGGTGTCTGCTCCATCAGCATGAAGGGCTGCTGCTTTAAGCCCCGCATGAGGTCATGCTGCATCGCCGTCAGACTTACCGGCGTATCATAAGATGGATAGTTATCCCAGGATACGACGTCCATCTCCTTTGCCCATTTGAAATAATCCAGCTGCTTAAACGTTCCCATTAGATTTGTTGTAACCGGAGTCTTTTGATCCACGCTGCGGATAGCGTTCCGCTCCATCTTGAAATTTTCCAGCATACTATCCGAATTAAAACGGGCATAGTCAATGGAAATACCGGCGAACGCTGTGCCGCTGCACCACTCGAGACCTTCGCCAAGAGCGTTTGGCAGCACAATTTCCTCCCAGTCATAGAGGGTGTGCCCCCAAAATTCTGTATTCCATGCCTCATTCAGTGCTTTCAGCGTCCCGTACTTTTTCCGAAGCCAGACACGGAAGGCTTTTTCGCAATTTTCACAGTAACACTCACCGCTATATTCATTATTTATGTGCCAGCACACCACACTGTCCAGATGTCCATACCTTTTTGCAAGCTTTTGAGCCAGTTTTGCCGCGTATCTCTGGTAAACAGGGCTATTTGGGCATGCATTTTGCCTCTGTCCAAACTTGTGGTGCCTTCCCGCATAGTCCGTCCTTGCCACCTCCGGATATTTCCGAAACATCCAGGCCGGCATTGCCGCGGTTGAAGTTGCAAGGACAATGTCTTTATGGTTTTTTCCCAGCATTTCAATGACCTTGTCCAGTTCCTCAAAATCATACCGTTCTTCTGACGGCTGGAGCTTTGCCCAGGAAAATACATTGACTGTTGCGCTGTTTATCCGAGCTTTATCGAAAAGTTCCATATCTTCTTTCCAGACTGCTTCCGGCCATTGGTTCGGGTTGTAATCCCCGCCATATAGGATATGCTTAAAATCTGCTTTCATATTTTTATTCCCTTCTTTTGTTTATTCTTTTAGGCGTTTGCGAAACGCCACAAGCCGCATAAACACGGCATTTTTTACTACAAAAAAACAAATAACCCCTCACTGGATATGGTATGATAGAGTTGTCGAAAAACTATAAACCATACACCAAGAAAGGAGTTATTCTGACATCTATGATACCATATAAACAGCTTTCTTTGGCAGATATTTTTACAGATTGCCAGGAAAAATTTGAAAATGACAAACCTTTCTTGGTGATGCAGCATTTGATTCGTGCCAGCTTTATAGTGAACAACTGACAGGAAATACCTTTGGCGAAAATAAACGTATTCCTTGTTGTCCTAATGATCATTCACTTCCAATGAGACAAGATCAAACATCATGAGTACATACGAAGTCTAAAACCGCTCATAGCTTAGGTCTTACCAACTTCATACAGCTTATAGCTTATTTTTTTAATATTCTCTAAAGCAATCCTGTGTATCACAACAATTATTCTGTAAAAAGTGTACACCCCATATCACGAAATTCCGCTATTTTCTTTTCCAGCTTTGGAACAGGACAGTCAAGATACTCACTGATACAGTGAATGCACCAGAACGTCTCCGCTCCCCGGTTAAATATCCTCTTATAAAGACCAATTTCATCATGACTCACTGGACGGTTGCACTTCACACAACATATGACGGAAGTATTTTTAGTATCTGTCATTTCCATATTCATCCTGTTTTCACTCTTTTTCCGGTAAGATCATCTCTGCAATTATAATCTTGCACTCATCTGGCAATACCTGTGTAGAAAAGGCATCCTGGTAAACACCAATGCTTTCCCCGGTAACTGCATTTGTAAATTTCATTTTTATTCCGGTTCCAGAGTGAATTCCAAGATCGCAAAAGGAAATTTCCATAGTATTCAAATAATCACTTTCGTATTCCAGATTAAAAAATGCAAGGGCAATTCTGTTTCCGGACAGAAGCTTTGCCAGAATATACCGCTTATCGCCCATATTGTCCACAAGAAATGCAGGGCGATACTCTTCATCCTGATTAATGGCAATCAGCCCTTTGTTTAAAAGAATGTCTTTATTAGTCTTGTCAATTTTTCGAAGATCTGCTCCCATGATCAAAGGAGAGCCAAGGAATGACCACATTGCAAAATGCTGAAGATACTGCTGGTCTATACATCCATTAAGCCCTACATTGCCGCTTCCATGCATTCCTGTGATCAGCATATCCATATCGTTGTAGCAGTCCGGTGCATTTCCTTCAATATTCTCTACCTGGCTTTTAAAAATATCTTTATAACTTTTCGGTACATCAAAAATATCACCTGTAGAGCGGTAGGTATGTGCCCCTCTTGACCGCATCCAGCCCGACGGATCATATTTTCCCCAGTTACAGGCTGCAAATAAAATATCCTTTCCCGAGCTTCGAAGAGCCATTGCCATAGTAAGATATGCATTTTTTGCATCTGCACAGACCGGAAAGTAGCAGAAATCATATTTCAGGTAATCCACGTCCCATTGGGCAAACTGCTTTGCATCTTCTGCTTCATGACCATAGCTTCCCGGGTATCCTGCACAGGTTTTCGTACCGGCGCAGGAGTACATGCCGAATTTCAAACCTTTGCCGTGGATATAATCTGCAAGAGCTTTCATTCCATGTGGAAACAGTTCCGGATCTGCCACTAATTTTCCATCCACACGCTCCTTCAGGGACCAGCAGTCATCTATGATCACATACTCATATCCAGCCTCCTTGTAGCCTTCTGCCACCATAGTATCTGCCATTTCCATGATCAACTGCTCATTTATATGAGCACCAAAAGTGTTCCAGGAATTCCACCCCATCGGTGGTTTCTGTGCCAATACTGCCATAGTTAAATCCTCCGTTCAATTTTTCCCATATCATCCTTTAACAGCTCCAAGCATAACCCCTTTTACAAAATATTTCTGCAGGAAAGGGTATACCAGCATAACAGGAATAACTGTAATAATCGTGGTTGCCATACGTACACTGTCTGCTGATAATGAAATAGCAGCTGCATTTCCAACCTGTCCGCTTCTCATACTGTCTGCCAGCATCTGTGCCTGATTGATGCAGTTATAAAGGATCAGCTGTACTGTCTGCAGGTTGGGATTCTGCACCAGAAGGTAGTTATCCTGCCAGGAATTCCAGGCTCCAACTGAGGCATACACTGCTACTGTCGCCAATATAGGTTTGCTCAGAGGCAGAATTATGCTCGTATAAATCTTGAAAAAGCCTGCTCCGTCAAGTTCCGCAGACTCCTGAAGAGACTGCGGAATCTGTTCTATAAATGTTTTGATCAGTATGACATAATATGCGTTTACAATTCCCGGAATAATATACAGCCAGAAAGTGTTGTTCAAATGGTATGCTTTCATGGTTATGTAATAGGGAACCAGACCGGCACTTAAATACATGGTAATAACTACAAACCTGTATACAAATTTTCTTCCAATCATATCTTTTTTCGTTACCAGATATGCAAACAGGGAGGAACCAAACAGACACAGGATTGTCTGGATGACTGTTCTGGCTCCTGAAATCAGGAAAGCATGTCCGAATCCTGATTTTTTCAGGATCATCTTATATGCATCCAATGTGAAGCCCTTTGGCAGGAAATAAATTCCCTCCAGGGATGCCCTTGTACTGTCAGACAGGGAATAAATAACCATGTAATAAAACGGATACACACAGAGAAATACTGCAATCAACAGAAAAAATACATTTAATACATGAAGAAATTTCTCCTGTGGTGATGTTTTAATTTTTGAACTTGTTTTTTTCATTCTTCTCACCTCCAGTTATACAATCGATTCGCCTCTGATTTTTTTCGACAATGCGTTTGCAGTAAATAATAATACAATTCCAAGTATTGACTTCAGCATTCCCAGGGTAATGGAATAGGAATAATCATTTATATAAAATCCAACCTTATATACATAATAATCAAGCACTTCAATTTTATCCGCTACCATAGGGTTGTAAAACATAAAATACTGGTCAAATCCGTTTGAAAGAATATTACTTACTGCAAGAAGGAACATTACCACATAGGTAGGCATGATCCCTGGAATTGTAATATGCAAAATAGACTGGATCTTATTGGCTCCGTCTACCTTTGCTGCATCATATAGTTCTGAATCAATTCCTGTAATCGCTGCAATATAGATAATTGCTGACCATCCGAAGCTTTTCCAGATTCCCAGAATCCACTGCAGAACCCAGGTGTGATCCACATCACCAAGAATTCCCATAACAGGCGGCTGAATGCCAATTTTCTGCATCAGAACACTTACAAATCCATTTACAGAAAAGAAAGCAAAAGCAACACCATAAACAATGATCCAGCTGATAAAGTTTGGCAGTGTGGTTGCTGTCTGAACAATTTTTTTAAATTTAGAATTTTTTATTTCATTGAACATAATTGCAAACACTACCGGAACAGGGGTTGCCAGCAGCCCCAGTGCGCTAAGCGCCAATGTATTTCTCAATACACGCAGTACCTCTGACCGTTCTGTAAACAACTTCTGGAAATTACCTAGTCCTACAAAAACCATGCTGCCAAAATCCAGAAATTTCTGTCCAATTTTGTAATCAAACACGGAATAAATCCATCCAACCAGCGGAACATAGGAAAATGCAAATACATAAATTAAAAATGGAACTGCCAGAAGCAAATATTTGATTCCACGTAATTTTTTTCTTCCAATCCTCTCTTCCAATGCAGTTTCTGACTTTTTCACGCTCATATAGCATACCTCCTTCTCTGCTAATAAGATAACGCAAAACGGAAGGTGTATTCCAGATACAACCTTCCGTTTTTTTGACATATCCTATTTAGTTAAAAGGTGGTGCTTTCACATTTAAAGAAATCTTACAAAAAATGGTAAAATCTTACGATTTTAAACAAGCCCCTGATGGAATTTCCCAAGGAATTCCTTCATTCTTACATGTTCTGATGAAAATACCTCTTCCGGAGTGCCTTCCACTGCGATCAGACCGTCATCCATAAAGATAATCTGGTCGGAGATATCACGGGCGAAGCTCATCTCATGGGTAACAATCACCATGGTAATATGCTCGGCTGCCAGATCTTTGATTACCTTCAGAATTTCACCGGTAAGTTCCGGATCCAAAGCAGAGGTTGGCTCGTCAAAGAAAAGGATATCCGGATTCATGCATAAGGCTCTGGCGATGGAAACTCGCTGCTGCTGTCCGCCGGAAAGCTGGTAGGGATAATAATTTTCCTTATCCGAAAGCCCCATTTTCTTAAGAAGCTCCCTTGCCTGCGCATAAACCTCTTTTTTATCTCTCTTTTGTACCTTAATTGGAGCGTCTGTAATATTTTTAATCACGGAAAAATGGGGAAAAAGGTTAAAATTCTGAAAAACCAATCCGATTTTTCCGTTTTTGATGATTTCGCCGCCGTCTGGTGTCTCCAGACCAGTGGCACAGCGAAGCAATGTAGACTTACCAGAGCCGGAGGGACCGATAATACTAAGAACCTCGCCCTTGTCTACTTCCAGGGAAATGTCACGGAGAACGTCCAGGGCTCCGAAACTTTTCTTTATGTGTTTCATTTCAAATAATTTCATATAGTGACTCCTTCTGGTTACCCGCACACAGTTTTACAATGTATATTCACTGCAGGTTGATGATAAATTATTAGCGGTAATAGTTCAGTTTTTTCTCTACTTTATCCATAATCACTGCTACCAGCAGGTTAAATACATAATAAAATACAGCCGCTACCACAAACGGCACCATCGTGGTCTGAGAGCTGGCAATCTGTTTCGCCAAAGTGAACATTTCAGCTACCGCTACAACAAACGCCAATGAAGTATCCTTTACCAGAGTGATTACTTCGTTGGTAATAGATGGCAAAATCCGTTTAAATACCTGGGGAAGAATGATGCGGAAGAAGGTCTGTGCTTTTGAGTAGCCAAGGATTCTGGCTGCTTCATACTGACCTACTGGCATGGATTCAATTCCACCACGGTAGATTTCTGCAAAATAAGCGGCATAATTAATTGCAAAAGCAATAAATACAGCGATCAGGCTGTAACCCATGGAAATTCGGATTCCAAAAATAAAATATGGTCCGAAATATACTACCATCAGCTGCAGCATAAGAGGTGTTCCGCGCATAATGGAGATATAAGCAGAAACGATCCATCTGATTATCTTTATTTTGGACATTTTACCCCAACAGACCAGAAGGCCAAGTGGCAGGGAAAATATAAGGGTTACAAAGAAAATTTCCGTAGTTACGGTCATTCCCTTTGCAAGCTGGCTTAACATTACACTAAAACTCATAGTTACTGTGTTCCTCCTGTTGATACTTGTGTTCTAAGGGATCGCATTTCACGTTTCATTTCATTCTATAATTCACATTCTGCGAATCAAGCTCCTTCTTTTGGAGCAGACCCCTTCTCGCTAAGAAAAGAGGGTGCGCCAGGTACCCTCTTTTTTACATATATTCTTGTTTATATTCTATGTGAATTATTCAGCCTCATCCTCAGCAGTATCTGCATCAGCTGCCTCATCAGAATCTGCATTTTCTTCTGCCGCATCTGTGCTCTCTTCTGTCTTATCTGCTGCTTCCTCATCTCCCAGGCAAAGCATGTCAGCCACGCCATACTGCTCAGCCAGTTTATCAATCTCGCCCTCGTCATACAGCTTCATAACCTCAGCCCATACGGTATCACGAAACTCTTCGTTTCCCTTGGCAAAGCCAATACCGTACTGCTCGCTCTGGATTGGCTCGTCCAGGATCTTATATTTCCCCTCTTCTCTCTGAGCCAGCTGATATTTGGCAACTCCGATATCTACTGCAACAGCGTCAGCTGCACCGGAATCAATGTTCATAAATGCGGTATTGTAATCCGGATTCTCTGTAAGGGATGCAAAGCTGTCTGTCAGTTCTTTGTTATCCTCGCTGTTCAAAGCATCAAGTGCTGCAGATGCAGCCTGTACTACAACATTCTTCCCTGCCAGATCTGCCAGTGTCTCAATTCCGGAATCGGAAGCGACTACCATAACCTGCTCGTTATTCAGATATGGATCAGACCATGTATAATCATC
Source organism: Blautia faecis (assembly GCF_020554845.1). GTDB lineage: Bacteria > Bacillota > Clostridia > Lachnospirales > Lachnospiraceae > Blautia_A > Blautia_A faecis. The sequence continues at coordinate 33,940 of NZ_JAJCIA010000009.1, forward strand.
CTCACGTCCATTGATAGTAAAACCATTCCAGATACAGTCAATATTTCCTGAATTCAGCTCCATATCCTTGGAATCCCAGTTAATTGGTTTCTTTACAAGCTCCCATCCAAGATTATCACATACCTTCTGTGCCACATCCAGGTCAAAACCAACATATTCGCCGCTCTCATCCATATAACCAAAAGGCGGATACTCTGCATCAAATCCAACAGTCAGGGTCTTGCTGTCTGCATCTGCATAAACAGTCACACCAGAGCAGATACCTGCTGCCATCAAGGCACTCATCATAATTGCAAGCATTCTTTTTTTCATAATATCTATCCTCCTGAAATCTCATTCTCATTATTTTAGTGCGTTTTCACTCTACCATATTAAAGCATGGTTGTATGGTAGCATACGAAAGTAATTCTGTCAATATAGTTTTTTAGAAAAAGCACAGGTTCATCACGAACCTGTGCTCCTATGATACTCTCCAGTCAGCTTCTCCAGCATTTCATCCGCCTTCCCTGGTCTTATGCTGACCTCCTTTTTCTGCGCAAACTCATCCAATGCCTTTTTTAAAGTATCCTTCACTTCATCCGATACATTCAGCTCCTTCAGCCTGTTCTCATACTCCTGCGGCTTCTTCACGCTGCGGTAGGCAAGCAGGTAACAAACCAGTTCCTTAGGATCGCTCTGGGTAAGAAACGCCTCCCAGAAACACTCCATTGCCTTCTCCATCTGAAAAAGATAACTGTACGCACATCCAAGATTATGCCACACACTCATGGTCAGCCCCGGTCTAATCTGCTCCAGCCCTTCTTTTTTCAGAAGCTGCTGATACACCTTGATGGCACTTACATACATCTTATTTGCTACCAGGGCATCCCCTTTTCTCTTTTTTCGAAGAAGAGGTGCCTCCTGATCCAGCTTGGCAAGCTTTACATTCAATGCCTTCAGCTCATCGTAAGTAAGATAATTGATCTCCTTAAATACCGGATAAAGCACATCCTCCGCACTGGCAAATTTACCAAGATGAGGACGTAGCTTGGCTGCCAGCCTTGGCAGATCCAGTTCCTCGCTGATCCAGATACAGAGATTTTCATTTATAACAGAAGAATCCACCAGATAAAGATTGTGGTACAGAAAGTAGCAAAGCTCCTCCAGTGAGTAAATATTGGTATTGATACTCTCCACAAAAAACGGCTTGTCCGCCTTTTTTGTCTGACATAAAATATAACCGCTCATTTCCAGCCTCCTTTACCACTCTACCAGTTCGTCCCAGACCTTGCCGCTGGAAGGGAACATTTCTCCAAATCCAAGATCTTTTACAACAACGCGGCATTTCTTCTGTGACACATATGCAAGGGCCAGAGACAGTCTTGTAGTCTTATTGGGACGCTCAGGAAGTCCGGGCAGTCCCATAATTACTTTCTTCTTGTGCTTCTCGCCGAAGGTTCCAACAACAAAAACGAGCTCTGTTATATCATCCAGGATCAGCTCACAGCCAGCTTTACACTCATACCAGTTCTTACCAGCCTCAATAAGCGGGTAATATGCCGGTGCACCCATCACCCGCATTTCCATTCCCACATCTTTCAGCACAAGAGCAGGACTCATATAACGGTACCCCTTCAGGATCTTATCCTCAAGGCGCTCCTTTCCAGCTGCACATGCACCTTTTGCAAAAAGGTTATTTCCATAATAAACCTTTCTTCGCTGCATGCAAAGGCTTCCAATGGATATTTTCGCCCAATCCGGGCTGAATCCATATCCTGTGATCTGAATGCTGGAAAAAAGACCGGTTCCAAGAGTCTCCTTAATAAAATCACGGAAAGCCTCATCTCTGGCTTCCACGGCCTTCTCTCCCTCTTCCTCAGGTGCTGTAAGAGATGGGAGGACCGTCTTCTTCGGCTCCTCAAGGCGTACCAGCACCGGCCTTGTGCTGCTGTCCATAGTCAGCTGCTGAAACTTCACTTCATCCTGGTGAAAAGAATACCAGCCGATACTCCGGTTCCAGGTCTCTCTTTTCTGGGTAAGGGAATAATAATAAAAGCTCTCTCCATGGTCTATCAGCATGTACTGATTCTTCGAAAAACCAATGGCCTGGCAGGCTTTTTCCATATTTTTCACCTGGGGGTCCTCAAGCTCAGGACTTGTGATCACCAGACATTTTGTGTTTTTTACAAGATCTGCAACTCCCAGAAATTTCAGCATACCCTCCAGAAAAACCTGAAGCAGCTCCCATGGCTCCACCTGCTCTCCCAGAATCTGCACACTGTCTTCTTTCTTACAGATTCCATACAGGTCATCCACCATCTGTCCCCCTTTTTCCCGGGCAAAATAAACTGCCTCAAGACCAATGGTGTACTCTTTATGCTCTCCGCGCCTGCAAATACAGGTAGGTGCTTCAAACTCCTGAGCACCAACCTTCATGGACACAGAGCAGGGCTCCTCCCCTTTCCGGTCATAATAGCAGATCTGGGAATAATCTTTTCCAAAATCAATTCCTATGATCAAATCACGAATTTCATTCATATATTCAGTCCTCTTCTGTAATGACAAACATTTCTTTTACATACTGTTCCTGGCGGAAATACTGCTTCAGTCCCTGTTTCACCTCATGATGCTTGTCCAGTTTCCGCGCAGACAAAATCTGATTAATCATCTGGTACTTGCTGAATGGTGTACCTTCCACCTTACTCATTCCAAGTACCCGCTCTGGCGTTCTTTTGGTCTGTCCATTACATTCCTCTGAAAAATAATAATGCAAAATTTCCCCGTAAAACATGGTAAACGGCTTGGTAAAAATACCCTCATATACATTCTTAAGAGGCTCTGTCTTATATTCCAGCGCACGTCCAAGTCCGGTATCCAAAGCATATACAAGGGTTACCTTCGCCTCCGGGCTGGTGTGATATTCCACACATGTTTTATCATCCATCTGATACAGGCTCAGAATTTCCGGTGGAAGTCTGTGGAAGAAAGAAAATACCATTTCTTTGTCCATGCACATTTTCAGAAGCTCTTTTTCTATGGTAAGAAGAGCCTCTTTTCTGCTCTTTTCCCTGGAAAGCTCTTTAAACAAAGCCAGATAGCAGACTTCATTTACCATCCATTTCTGCATATATGCATTCAACAGACAGTTTTTCACAAAAGGACTCATGGTGTATTCTTTTACAAAAATGCCATAGGAAACATGGGTCAGATATCCGCTTACGATCCACTCCCTTCCGGAATGGCGAATGTAGGATTCCAGAACATGCTCTCCCTCCTTGCGGTAATCCGTGGTAAACATAAGAAGCTGAAGGATTTTTTCCTCCAGATCATAGGTATCCATTTCAAATCCCACAGCACTTTTCCAGATGGAAAACATTTCATCCACAGGTCCAAAACGATATTTCATAAGATATGTGAGGATCACCTCATCATAAAATCCATTTCTGTAAACATCAGATGCCAAAGCCAGAAGTTCCTCATCTTCCAGCATGTCGCAGCGCACGATCATGCGGCTCACCAGTTTCAGAAGGCTTCGCATGTCCACGCCCTCATAGCCGAATTCCTCCACAATGGCCTGTGCCTGGGAAAAAAGGCCGCGGCTTATAAGGACCACCAGAAGCTTCTGCCTGTCCACACGGGCGTATTCCCGATAATCCATCTGCTTTAAATATTGATCCAGATCTTCGCCAAATACATGCTCTGCATAATAATCCAGAATCCTGCGACGTACCTTCTGCTTATACTCCATGCAAAAAGCATCGGATTTGACCAGTCTTTGAAAAATATCCAGATTATCTTTGTCCAGTTCATGGCTTTCGCAATAATGAAGAAGCACACCTGGCTCGTCCACGCCAAGGGCAAGAACTTTTCTCACTGCCCCATCCTCATCCATGGTCTTCTTCAAGCTGTAATCTACAGTAGCACTGTATCTGCGCTGCTTGTCATCCTGAAAAAGGATAGCAGCATCTTCTGTATAAATTCTTGGATAAGCTACGCCTTGAACACAGGTATAAGTCTCCTCTGATTCCATCTGACTGTGACGAACGATCACATAGCGGACTTTTTTATCATCAAAATAAAGGCGGTGGGTAAACATTTTCTGCGCAATGGAATCTGCCGCCTCTTTTGTGCGAGGCTCCATCAGAAACTCCTGATATAAGACAGCATAGCTCTCATTCATTTTGCCCTCAGCCAGTTTTTTCCTGGCGAAATCCCGCATACCTGACATATAGCGCTGGTATGCTGCCGGCTCTTTTTCCTTATTTGCAATAATGCAGGAATAAATAAATGCCCGCTTGGAATCTCCAAGGGAATCGCTGTTGTAAGTAAAATACATGAGAAGAGCCTTTGGAAGCTCAATCCGTCTGGAAGTGTCCATAGTCTCCACATAATACTCATAAAGTCTTGTAAGACGCAGCCCATGCTCCACTGCCAGGGAAAACCAGCGGAAATATTCGGTCTTTCTTGGGTTTCCCTTCATCACATATTTGCAGATGGCTTCCAGGGTATCCTCTGAAGAATACTGTTCATAGCCCTTTGCCAATGCCTGATAAATACTTTCGTTATAATCTTTCTCATATCCGGAAAGATATGCAAGGCGCATTACCAGCTCCTCTGTAAGAAGGTTTCTTCTTGCCGCGAAGCGGAATACCTGCCCCCAGAAGCTGTTCAGCCTGTGAAGAAGAGTCATGTCCTTGCAGATGATCTTCCATGCTTCCAGATAGAGGAACGGACTCCTGCAGCCCTTGCCAAACTGCTCTTCCAGCACAAATAATGCCTTGGACGGAGTCTCCTTGTATGCAGGATCCAGCTTCAGCAGGATCCATAAAAGCGGAAAACTGTCACTTTTTTGCATGTAAAAATTGCGGATTCTGGACAGGGCGTGAACCTTGTCCTTATATAAACCGGTAAGCGTGCACAGATACAGATAAATTCCAGCAAACTCCAGATCATCTCTTGTATAGGATTTATCCTGATAGCTTTCCAGAAGAACTCTTGCTTCCTCATGATGGTTCTCCATGTAAAGAAGAAAGGCCTCATACATCTGGTATTCCGGATAATCACATCCGGACTGGTGAAGCTGGTTCAGAATATAGTGGCTGCTTGCACTCCAGGTGGAAAAATCCATCCAGCTGTTGACACCTGGATTCTCCTTTCCCGCAAGACAGCTTGCCACAGCAGTCTCATAGCACAGGTAGGCCAGACAGTCTTTTTGAAGATCCAGTTTACTCTTCTCCTGAGTCAGGCGGATATCTACATCCAGTTTACCACTTGTGGATGCAACAACGGTATAAGTAATCTCCTGATAAGGGCTTTTTACTATAATTTTGCCAAACTGATTGCCTTGTCTTAATTTCTCCTTGTGCACCAGATATTCCACTTCATAATGGCTTCCAATAAAATCTTCGTCTGTTACCACCTTGCGGGGAACTTCCAGAAAATCTCCAACAGCTTCCACATCAAGGCGCAGATGTCCCCATCCGCTTCTCTGAATGTAAAAAGATTCTTTCAAAGAGTCTTTCAGCTCATAGTATTCTTTGCCCACCTCTCTGGCACTTATGGTTACTTTTTCCTTCTTGCCTGCGGCAATGAGAAATTCTTCCAAATGCTGATACGTCACCGGTTGTCTGGACAGACCATAATAAAGTGTCTGGATCTTTTGATCCTCATTTTCCAGAATTCTGACGAAGCTGGCGTCTTTAAAAATACGGAATGCCTCTTTAAAATCATCCCGTGCAACTTTTACAAATTCATCCAGATTCCCTACCACACCTGAAAAACTGCGAATTTCCTCTTTCTCGATCTCAATTTCAAAAGGAAGACGGGCCTCTCCAATATTTGTAGTAAAACACAGCCATCCCTTCAGATTTTCTCCGGGGGCAAGTCCTACCGTATCAATTCCAAGCGGGAGGCGCACAGTAGTTCCGGAAATATGGTCCATTCCCGGCACCACCCGGCGGCTGGAAGAAGTAACATAACCGCGGATCTTCTGATTATCCTCTGTTCCAACGTACACTTCCCCTCTCTTCGTCTCCCCTGCTTTCATGGTCAGGGAAATCTTCTCCTTGGAAAAAAGGAGCTGGGGCTGTTCATATTCAAACTTTCCGTTTAAAAGCTGTTCGATCTTTTTTTTCAAAATCATTCACCTTACGTCTTTCGTGTTCTTGTTACTGTCCACAACCTTCACAGCAACACGCTTCTCAGAACATTGCCGTTGAACAGTAATCCTGTTACTCGCTGTCACTGCCTCTTTCGAACCAGAGCCTTTTTCAAACACGCTCCAGGCAGTTACTCTGACATTATTATAATGATTTTCACCCTTTATTTCAATGTAAAATATAAAAAGAATCCTGCCGCGATTTTTTCCGCAGTAAAAAAAGGCAGCCAGGCACTTAAAGCCTGTATTTTTCATAGACTATATAGAAATCCCCTTTGAGGTAGCGATTTGAAGACATTTTTAAAACCTTTGACAATGGCCGAGGAACAGTATTATCTTCAGCAGTACCAAAGGGGCGATATGGAAGCAAAAAATATTCTCATAGAACGTAATCTGCGGCTTGTTGCCCATGTAGTAAAAAAATATCAGGGAACAGATGTAGAACTGGACGATCTGATTTCCATTGGCACCATTGGATTGATGAAAGCCATCTCCACATTTGATTCCACAAAAACAGCCCGGCTGTCCACATATGCAGGAAAGTGTATCAACAATGAACTGCTTATGTTATTCCGATCCCGCAAGAAGCATTCCCGGGAAATCTCGCTGTATGAACCCATTGGTACAGACAAAGAAGGCAATGAGATCAGTCTTCTGGATGTAATGGAAGGACCGGCAGTGGACGTTGTGGAAGAATATTCCACCAGAGAAGATATCCGTCATGTACTGGATTCCATGAAGTCTGTACTGTCTTCCAAAGAATATGAGGTGATCTGCTGCCGCTTCGGTCTCTTTGGGCAAAAGGAACAGACGCAGCGGGAAATCGCCAGGCACCTTCACATCAGCCGCTCCTATGTATCCAGAATTGAAAAAAACGCCCTGCAAAAATTGCGGACGCTTTTTCCTGAAAACGGGTAAAACACGCTCTGCGAGTTTTACCCCTGTGCTTATTTGTTACTGTTCACTCCGTGACCAGTAACGCGCTTCGCGATGCACAGAAATCATGCATTCGCATGATTTCGCGCCGCAATTCTCGGGTTTTCTGTGAACTTTGTTCACAAAAAACACCTCGCGGAACGTTACCAGTGAACAGTAATGATTATTTTCTGAATTGCTCTCAGACTTATGCTTCACTACGGCGGAGAATATCATAAACTTCTGCACCACCGCCAAGATCTACAAACAGCTTCTGCTGAGGATGGGGAGCGCTTTCTACGGAATTGCCCTCCTCATCATAGATAGCTTTTACAGGAACCAGAAGATTGGTTCCATCCGGTTTCATGATCTCGATCATCTCTCCTACTGTAAACTTATTTCTCTGTGTAATCTGCACATAGCCTCTCTCATCTACAGCTTCTGCAAATCCCAGATAGGTATATCCCTTCTCATAGGTATTATTGTCATAGATCTGTGCTTCCTCGCTTGGTTTGCCATAAAAGAAGCCAGTTGTAAATTTACGGTAAGTGCAGCCTGCGATCTGCTCCTGATACCAGGACATGTTTGCCTGATATTTGGCCGGATCTTCCAGGTAATCATCAATAGCCTTGCGGTAAGTACGTGCAACAGTTGCTACATAAAGAGCTGTCTTCATACGACCCTCAATCTTCAAACTGTCGATTCCGCTTGTGAGAATGTCATCCATGTGCTCGATCATGCAAAGATCCTTGGAATTGAAAATGTAAGTACCACGCTCATTCTCATAAACCGGCATATACTCCCCGGGTCTTGATTCTTCCACAATGGAATATTTCCAACGGCACGGATGTGTACAGGATCCCTGATTGGCATCTCTTCCTACCAGGAAATTGCTGAGAAGACAGCGTCCGGAATAGGAAATACACATCGCTCCGTGAATGAAAGTCTCAATCTCCATATCATCTGGAATATTGGCACGGATCTGGCGAATCTCTTCTAAAGAAAGCTCACGGGCAGTTACCACACGCTTCGCTCCAAGCTTGTACCAGAAGCGATAAGTCTCGTAGTTTGTATTATTTGCCTGGGTACTGATATGACGCTCAATCTCCGGACAGATTTCCTTGGCATAGGTGAAAATACCAGGGTCAGCGATGATCAGGGCGTCCGGTTTTAACTCCTTAAGCTCTTTCAGGTACTCTCTTACACCAGCCAGATCATAATTATGCGCAAGAATATTCACTGTCACATAGACTTTTACACCATGCTCATGAGCAAATGCAATTCCCTGAGCCATCTCTTCTTTTGAAAAATTGCGGGCCTTGGCTCGAAGACCAAAAGCCTCTCCTCCGATATAAACAGCGTCTGCTCCGAAAACCGTGGCAATCTTCAGAACTTCAAGACTGCTTGCCGGAACTAATAATTCTGGTTTACGCATATAACTCCTCTTTCTTTACACTGATGGATGCCCCGTCTCCCAACGGAAGAATGGAGGTCTCCAAAAGCGGATTGTGTTTCAGTTCATAGAGATACTGACGCATGCGCTTATAAATGGTACGATTGCGCCTCTCTACAAGATAATGGGATTCGATAATGTCCCCTTCCTGAAGAACATTATCAGAAACAAGAACGCTGCCCTTATGCATTAATTGAAGCACATCCGGCAGCCAGTTAATATACTGCCCCTTGGCAGCATCCATAAAAATAAGATCATAAGTTCCAGTAAGTTCTTTCAGGATCTCTCCTGCATCCCCGGTAAGGAACTCTATCTGGGATTCCCGTCCTGCCTTCCTGAAATTCTCTCTGGCAATAGGGATCCTTTTTTCATAATTCTCAATTGTTGTTATTTTCAGATTCTCAGGTCCATATTCGCACATCAGCAGAGTGGAAAAACCTACTGCCGTTCCGACCTCCAGTATTTTCATCGGCCGGGTTGCTGCAAGAAACATTTTCAGAAAGCTCTGCATTTCCTTGCGGATAATGGGAACCCTTCCTGCAAGTGCTTCTTTTTCCAGTTCCTCCAGAAAAGGAGTATTCCCCATATCAAGAGAATTGATGTAAGTGCGCATTCTCTCCTCTACGATCACTGTCCGGACTCTCCTTCCCCTGCAGTTCCATCAGCTGCCTGAGTATCTGCTGTACCATCTGCACTCTGGGTATCAGCTGTATCAGTTCCTGCATCTGTAGTCTGAGTATCTGTTTGGGCCGCTGTATCAGCTGCTGTGGCACTATCCTGCGTAACACCAGTCTGCTCCTCATCACCAGCAAGAATACCCATAATACGTGTAGGAGTGTAAGCTGTACTTAACAGATAAGTTCCAGCCTGCATCTGTCCCTTATATGTAGAAAGTTTCTCCTGTGCAAAGAACACCAGACTGTCGTCGATCAGTCCCTTGCTTTTCAGGATCTTGGCTACATCATACGTGGATGAGCCTTCCGGAATCACAACTGTCACTTCCTGACCTGCTCCCGGGCTGACTGCCTGCTGGTTAAAAACATTGTAGCCAAACTGATAGGCCGACTTGCCAATCCAGAAAATCAGCACTGCAACACAGACGTAAAAAGCAGTACGAAAAATTCCACCAGCTACAAAAAGCCCTGCTTTTCCCACCTGATCTCTTGTATTACCCATGTTTCCTCCTTATAACTCAGGAATGTCCAGATTGATTCCCTCTGTAAGTGTCCTGCATATCTTCTGCACAAGTTTACAAAGAGCAAGCTCCGCATCAAGAAATGCGTTTACAAGGGGATCTCTGCGCAGCTCCCTGGATTCTCTGTTGAGCTGCTCCGTTCCCCGGAACAGCTCATCTCTGTTTGCTTCATTCTGTAGTCTGAAATTGTTTCCTCTGAATGCATTCACACGGTCCATAAGCTCCGGGTTCTCCTTCAGAAGATCTCTGTATTTCTCAAATTCCTGATATTCTTCACTGTTCTGTACAGCTGCAAGAAGTGCATCTATACAGTCTTTTATCTCGTTCATCGCGCCTCTGCTTATGCCTCCATAATGATTGGAAGGATCATCGGACTTCTCTTGGTACGTTTCCATACGTAGTCGCTGAGTGCATCCTTCACTGCTGCCTTAATCTTACTCCAGTCTGTGATACCTTTATCCAGACATCCGTCAAGAGCCAGCTCCACCACTTCTCTTGCATGATCCATAAGGTCTTCTGACTCTCTTACATACACAAAACCTCTGGAAACAATATCCGGTCCTGCCAGTACCACATTGCTGTGTCTCTCTAATGTCATGACAACAATCATAATACCATCTTCGGAAAGATGCTGTCTGTCGCGAAGTACAATATTACCAACATCTCCGACTCCAAGACCGTCTACAAGAATTGCACCTGTGTGTACGGAACCAGTAACAGCCGCACTATTCTCATCAATCTCCAGAACATTTCCGGATTTCAGAATAAAAATATTGTCCTTGGAATATCCAAGTTCCTCTGCAACAAGCTTCTGGGCAGTCAGATGACGATATTCACCATGTACCGGAATTGCATATTTCGGCTTCACAAGGGAGTAGATCAGCTTAATCTCCTCCTGGCAGGCATGTCCGGATACATGTGCATCCTGGAAAATAACCTTTGCACCTTTCATGGAAAGCTCGTTGATAACCTTGGATACAGCCTTCTCATTACCTGGAATCGGATGAGAGCTGAAAATAATTGCATCATTAGGTTTAATGGTAATCTTCTTGTGGATATTAGCAGCCATACGGGAAAGAGCAGCCATGGACTCGCCCTGACTTCCTGTAGTGATCAGAACAAGCTGCTCATCCGGATAGTTCTTTACCTGGTCGATCTCGATCAGAGTCTGGTCAGGAACACGCAGATAGCCAAGTTCTGCGGCAGTGGTAATAACATTTACCATACTGCGGCCTTCTACTGCCACTTTACGTCCAAAGCGGTATGCGGTATTGATGATCTGCTGTACACGGTCTACATTGGAAGCAAACGTTGCGATAATGATTCTTGCAGTCTTATATTCATTAAAAAGATTGTCAAAAACATGACCAACTGTGCGCTCAGACATGGTAAAGCCCGGACGTTCCGCATTTGTAGAATCACACATAAGGGCAAGAACGCCTTTTCGTCCGATTTCCGCAAATCTCTGCAGATCAATGGCATCTCCAAATACAGGGGTATAGTCCACCTTGAAGTCACCTGTGTGTACCACGATTCCCACAGGAGAATAAATAGCCAGTGCAGATGCATCCTGGATACTATGGTTCGTCTTAATAAATTCAATAGCAAAATCACCAAGATTGATCACCTGACCGTGTTTTACTTCTTTTAACTTGGTAGTCTTAGTCAGATTATGCTCTTTCAGCTTGTTGCTGATCAGCGCAAGAGTCAGTTTGGTGGAGTAGATCGGTGCATTTACTTCCTTCAGTACATATGGAAGCGCACCAATATGATCCTCATGACCATGGGTGATCACAAATCCTTTCACCTTGGAAATATTCTCTTTCAGGTAGGTAATATCCGGAATTACAAGATCGATTCCCGGCATATCATCTTCTGGAAAAGCAAGTCCGCAGTCTACTACCACTATACTGTCTTCATACTCAAAAGCTGTAATATTCATTCCAATCTGCTCCAGACCACCAAGTGGAATGATCTTCAGCTTGGAGCCATTGTTAGTTTTACGTGGTCTCTTTAAGGCAGGCTTGCCCTGACCGCGGAACTGAGGTTTATAATTCCCCTTAGTCTGCTTATCCTGTCCTTGTTTCTGACCATCTTTTCCTTCCTTTTTCGGCTGTGCCTTATATCTGTAATTTTTATGTCTGAAATTTGGTTTTCTTGTTCCGTTTCCGGCTGCCGGAGTCCTTTGCCCGTTGTTGTTCATTTCATTTTCCGTCTTCAATCAATCTATCCTCCATTTTGCGCACTTTATCCTCCAAACTCACGCTACCAGGATAAAGCGACTTTATTTTGTTTCGGCTGGTAACTGTTCAGTAACTTCACAGTTACACGCTTCACGATGCACAAAATAACATGCAAAGCATGATTTCGCATCACTGTTCACGATCTGCCCAGCAAATTATTACATTTCAAGATCTACGTCGTCCAACATCTGTTCAAATACTTTGGAAATTGCCACCAGTTCTTCATCATCTTCTACCATCTCATAGCTGGCTTCTTCGCTTCCCTCTTCTGAAACATCTTTCATAATATAGGCATTTGCCTCATCGTCCTGTGAATCGGAAACCAGAAGATAAGTGATTCCTGCAACTGTAGTCTGTTCTTCCACAAAAAATTCTATAATCCCATCCTCAGATTGAAATTTAATTTTCTCCATTATTTTCGTCCTTATTCATATTCATTCGGTCTAAGTATCCCTGTAAGATCAAAACCGCAGCCATCTGATCGAGAAACTGCTTCCTGTTCTCACGTCTGACACCGGTCTCCATCAAAGTACGCTCCGCTTCTGCCGTAGTCAGTCGTTCATCCCACATCACAACAGGCAGGCCAGTCCTCTTCTCCAGCTTTTCTTTAAACTCAAGAGATTTCACCGCCCGCTCGCCTACAGTATTATTCATGTTCTTCGGATATCCAAGTACAATACGCTCTACCTGATACTCCGAAATCAGTTCTTCAATCCGTGCCATCGTCTGGCGAAGCTTATTCTCCTGCTTGCGCCAGACAGTCTCCACACCTTGTGCGGTAAGTCCCAGTGGATCACTGACGGCAACGCCCACCGTCTTGGAACCGTAGTCTAATCCCATTAATCTCATAATCAGTATTCCCAGGATCTGTTCTTAATATACTCGGTCAGCAATTCCTCAACAAGTTCGTCACGCTCAACCTTCATGATCATGCTTCTGGCACCCTTATGGCTGGTGATATAAGTCGGATCACCGGACATAATATAACCTACGATCTGATTCACAGGATTATAGCCTTTTTCTTCCATTGCGTTGTAAACCAGGTCCAGGATTTCTTTTACTTCAAGCTCCTGATCTGGTTTTGTTCTGAAATATTGTGTACTTCCCAGATTATTTTCTGCCATTTTTCTCACGTCCTTACGATTATTTCTTTTTTATTTTAATATAATTACGTGTAAATTACAATCCTAATTTTGCATTGCCTGTCATTTCCGCAATTGTGTGGTTACTGGTCACGACCTGCCCAGTAACCCGCTTCGCGCTGAGATTCGCGGGTTTTCTGTGAACTTTGTTCACAAAAAACATCTCGCGGAACGTTACCAGTGAACAGTAATAATTATGTTACTGGCCACGCCCTACAGAACCTGTATTTCTTCTCCCTGCAGAATATGTGGCTGCAAAGTTTTTTCCACTTTCACCGCCAGAATATCATTTACACCGTATTCCTCCGTTTTCAGCACCGCCACTTTCACATATTCTCTGGAATGTCCCAGATAATACGCTTTTCCATCAATCTCCACTTCCTCCTCCAGAAGTACCTCCAGAGTCTTTCCAAGAAGAGAAATCTCATATTCTGCAGCACGCTTCTGGTGCAGCTCCAGCATTTTGTCACTTCTCACAGCTTTTTCTGCCTCTGTCAGCTGCCCGGGCATAGCCGCAGCCTTAGTTCCATGGCGACGGGAATATTTAAAAATGTGGGTTTCATAAAAATGAATATCTTTCACAAAATCATAAGAGGCCTGGAAATCCTCTTCTGTTTCCATTGGAAAGCCTACAATCACATCTGTTGTCAGCGCCGGATTTCCGAAATAATTGCGAAGAAGTTCACATCTTGCTTTATACTCCGCGCTTCTGTATCGTCTGTTCATTCTCTCCAAAGTCGTATCGCATCCGCTCTGCAGGGAAAGATGAAAATGAGGGCAGACTTTTGACATAGAAGACAGTTCTTTTGCAAATTCTTCTGTGACGATTCCCGGTTCCAGGGAGCCAAGGCGGATTCTCTGAATTCCTTCCACTTCATTTACTGCCTGAATAAGAGAAAGCAAAGTTTCTTTTTTGTCCTCAGGAAAATCCACTCCATAGGAACTGAGATGAATTCCTGTAAGCACCACTTCTTTGTAGCCAGCTTTGGCCAGCTTGTGCACTTCATTTAAAATATTCTCTTTTTCCCTGCTTCGCACGCGGCCTCTTGCGTAGGGAATGATACAATAGGTGCAAAACTGGTTGCAGCCATCCTGCACCTTAATATAAGCACGTACATGCTCAGCTGTACGGCTGATTTCCAGTTCTTCATATTCCTTTGTCTGGTTAATCTTAATAATATGAGCCTGACGCTGGTGTTCTTTTTCAAATTCAGCCAGAACTTCCACAATATTTTTTTTCTGGTTATTTCCAAGTACCAGATCTACTGCTTCGTCCGTTTCCAGTTTTCCCTCGTCAGTCTGTACATAACATCCTGTTGCTACTACCACCGCATCCGGGTTCATCTTTTTCGCCTTGTGAAGCATCTGACGGGACTTACGGTCTGCAATATTTGTTACCGTACAGGTATTTATTACGTAAACATCAGCACCTGGTTCAAAAGGTACAATTTCATACCCTGCCTGTTCCAGAAGCTGCTGCATAGCTTCCAGCTCATAAGAGTTTACTTTACATCCAAGATTGTGTAATGCAACCTTTTTTTTCATTTTTTCCTCCAAAACTAGTACTGTCCACACCATGCAGGATAATTTCTCCGCGGTGCACAGAATTCATGCAAATACGTGATTTCGTGCCGCACTTCCCGGATCTTCTGTAAATTTCATTCACGAAAAGCATCCCGCGGAATATTACCAGTACACAGTAATGTTGTAAATTTTTTATACATTTTCACTAATTCTGCTGCCATTTTTTCTCTTTTTTCACCTTGACTTTTATCCTGCCTACAGGTAATATGAGTACTGTAAAGCAAACTACTAACAATCCAAGGGAGGTTATATCACAATGAAAACAGCAAAAATCTCACTTAACTCTATTGATAAAGTGAAAGCATTTGTAAACGAGATCAGCAAATTTGACTGCGACTTCGACCTGGTATCCGGAAGATATGTGATTGACGCTAAATCTATCATGGGTATCTTCAGCCTGGATTTATCCAAACCGATCGACCTCAATATCCATGCTGACGGAGCTGCTCTTGACAGCGTTATGGAAATCATCGACAAATATACAGTTGAATAATTAAATATTCGATTGTCAGAGGAACTGTTCACAGTTCCTCTTTTTTTTTCGATGATTTCATGCAGTTTCTGAGTGCTTTTCGACTTTTTTACTGGATCTCAATCACTTCTGCAGTGCTAAGTGCCGCTTCCATCAGTTCATCAATTTTCTCAGCCAGCTTCTCCTCTGACTTGCGGATCACATTCAGATTCGGCTTTGTAACCGGATGCTTTGCGACGAAAATAGTACAGCAATCTTCATATGGAAGAACAGAAGTGTCATAAGTTCCAATCTCCCAAGAACGCTCTACAATTTCCTGTTTATCAAACCCAATCACCGGACGGTATACCGGTAATGTGCACACTTCATTCGTCGCTGCAAGACTCTGCAAGGTCTGGCTTGCAACCTGTCCAATGCTTTCACCGGTAATAAGTCCAAGACAGTTATCCTTCTTTGCAAAATGCTCTGCAATTCTCATCATATAACGACGCATAATGATAGTAAGCTCATCATGTGGACACTGATCGTAAATGTACAGCTGAATATCTGTGAAATTTACTACATGAAGCTTGATCGGTCCACTGTATTTTGCCACCAGCTTCGCCAGGTCCACAACCTTCTGTTTCGCACGCTCGCTGGTATATGGCGGAGCATGGAAATAAACGGCTTCAATCTTAACGCCTCGCTTTGCGATCATATATCCTGCCACCGGGCTGTCAATTCCGCCGGAAAGAAGCAACATTGCCTTTCCATTAGTTCCAACCGGCATTCCGCCAGGTCCCTTAATGCTCTTGGAATATACATAAATTTTCTCACGGATCTCAACAGAAACAGTAAGTTCAGGCTGATGTACATCCACCTTTGCCTCCGGAAAAGCATCCAGAATGCTTTCACCGATTCTTGCACTTACTTCCATGGAATTTACCGGATAGGACTTCTTTGCACGTCTTGTATATACCTTGAAGGTGCCGTGATAATCCGGATGTACATTCTTCATGTACTCTACAACGTCAGCGCGCATCTGCTCAAATCCTTTGTCTTCGTAAATCACAACCGGACAGATGTAAACAATACCGAATACTGTTTTTAATGCAGCTACAGCCTCCTCAAAATCGTATTCCTCTGGGCAGAATACATAAACACGGCCCTGCTCCTTCACAACGCGGTAATCGCCCTCTATCTTAGAAAGAGCAATATTCATCTGCTTCACAAGGGCATCTTCAAACAGATATCGATTTTTACCCTTGATGGCTATTTCTGCGTATTTTATTAAAAATGCGTGAAATATCATTTCATTTCCTCCTGTTTCTTTATGTTATGCGGCTGCCGGACTTTCCCCGGCGCTGCATTTCATTCTTCTTTTCCTCACTGCATCAGTGTCTGGAATATCTCCGAAGCATAGGCAGTACCTGCCCGATCACTTCCAATGCATAATCCACTTCTTCAAATGTATTTTCCTCTGAAAAACTGAATCTCAGCGTACTTTCTCTTTGGGCTGCTTCCATTCCCATTGCACTTAAGGTTCCGGCAGCTTTTCTTTTGTGGCTGGAGCAGGCGCTTCCGGCTGAAACATAAATGCCTTTTTCTTCCAGAGTATGAAGCAGCACTTCGCTTCTCACGCCCAGAAAGCTGGCGCTTAAGATCTGAGGTGCACCTTCTCTTATCTCCATTCCGTTGAGACGAACATCAGGAAGTTTCAGAAAACCTTCTGCAAGGCGTTCCTTCAGCTGATACATATGCTCAATTTTCTTATCAAAATCCGTGTAGACCATCTTTGCAGCAACACCCAGTCCTGCAATTCCAGGTACATTATCTGTACCGGACCGCATACCGGCCTGCTGGCCGCCGCCTAAGATCTGAGGCTGAATCCTGGCTTTCTCATTGATATATAAAAATCCTACACCCTTAGGTCCGTGAATCTTATGGCTGCTCACAGAGAGCATATCAATTCCTGCCTTTTTGGGATAAATACGGTATTTTCCAAATGCCTGGATCGCATCTACATGATACAGAGCCTTCGGGCTTTTCTCATGAACCAGTTTTGCAATCTCTTCTACTGGCATCACGGCACCAACCTCATTGTTTACATACATAGTAGATACCAGAATCGTATCTGGGCGCAAAGCCTTTTCTAACGCCTCCAACTGAACCACACCCCTGTGATCTACAGGTACTATCGTCACCTCATATCCCATCTGTTCCAGGCGCTCTGCGGGCTGTCCTACAGCTGCATGCTCCACTGAGGTGGTGATAATATGGTTTCCGCTTCTTTTATTTGCATCCGCTCCGCCAAACAAGGCCAGATTATTTGACTCTGTTCCGCCAGAGGTAAAAATGATCTCTTTTTCATTTACCTTGAGAATTTTGGCAAGTGTCTGTGCAGCTTCACGGACATACTTTTCCGCTTCCACACCTTTTAAATGCATTGCAGAAGGGTTTCCAAAATCCTCTGTCATTGTTTTTACTACAATCTCTGCCACCTCAGGATAACATCTTGTGGTAGCGGAGTTATCAAAATATGCTTCCATTTCTTACTTTTCCTCTTTTTTCCAGAGCATGTTAAAAAAAGACTTTCTGCAAGATGTGCGTCACAATTTGCGGAAGCCTTTACCCGGATAAGGGCGCAGCAGCGAGCTGCGGCAGCCGAATTCAGGTGAAGTATACCGCAAAGTGGGGCGTGCAGATTGCAGAAATGATTCTTCAAACAGACTCTGGCACGTCTTGCAGATTGCTAAAATATTTTTAAACAGACTCAAGCGTATACATCAGAATAGACAGCATGGTCATACCTGCTGTCTCTGTGCGCAGGATTCTTTTTCCCAGGGTCACCGGTTTCCCTCCGGCTTCCATGGCATCTCTCACTTCTTCCTCCTCAAAACCGCCTTCCGGGCCAATAAAAATCCCCACAGATTGTCCAGGCTGAATTGCCGCCAGGATTTCCCGGGTCTCTTTCATACCTTGGGCAAGCTCATAAGGAATCAGAACCACATCCAGTCCTTTTGCAAAGGCAAGTGCTTCTTTCCAGTTCATTACATTTTTCACTTCCGGGATTAGCATACGCTTAGACTGCTTAGCTGCGCTCTCGGAAATCTGCTGCCATCTGGTAACCTTCTTCTGCGCTTTCTTTGCGTCCAGCTTCACCACACATCTCCTTGTTTCAACTGGAACAACAGCGTAAGCGCCAAGCTCCACAGCCTTCTGAATGATCAGTTCCATTTTATCCCCTTTAGGAAGTCCCTGGAACAAATAAATCCGGCTTGGGAGCTCATACTGGGATTCCTGGGCATAAAGGATATGAAGAACTGCGCTGTCCTCCTGAAATTCTTCTATGGTACAGTGATATTCCTTCTCACTGCCATCGCTGATCCAAACGTCCTCACCAATGCGCATGCGCAGAACATTTTTCATATGGTTCAGATCCGGACCTGTAAGAGTGATCCTGTGTTCTTCCTCCAGGACCTGATAAGACTCCACAAAAAAGCGCTGCATAATTATTCCTTTCTGGCTGTGACAGATACCCATTCTCCCTGATGGGTTACCTCAACCAGCTGAAGCCCGGCGTCTTTCACTGCCTTTACCACTACTTCTTCTTTCACATCCAGGATTCCAGAGGTGATATAGTAAGCACCCTTTTTCATCTGATTTACGATAACCGGTGTGAGAGGCACCAGTACATCTGCCAGGATATTAGCCGTTACAATGTCATATTTCTCATATCCAACCGTGTCTTGAACTTCTTTATCATCAATGATGTTTCCAATGAGCATGTCAAAAGTCTCATCCTTAATATCGTTAGCCTCTTTATTGTCTGCCACTGCCGGAATTGCACAGGGATCAAGGTCAGTTCCCACAACATGAGCAGCGCCCAGCTTCAAAGCTACAATTCCAAGAATACCGCTTCCGGTTCCAACATCCAGCATCTGGGTGTCTTTTGTCACAAATTTCTTCAGCTGACGAATTACCAGCTGGGTTGTCTCGTGCATACCAGTTCCAAAAGCTGTACCTGGATCAATGTGAAGGATCATCTTATCTTTATCTTCTTCCTTCACTTCTTCCCAGGATGGAACAATAAGAATGTCATCTACATAGAACTGATGGAAATATTCCTTCCAGTTATTGATCCAGTCTTTGTCCTCTGTCTGGGATTCTGTGATGGTGCCTTCGCCGATATCCATGTATCCGCGTACTTCTTCAAGGACAGCACGTACTCTCTCGAGAACAGGCGCAGTTTCTGTGTCCTCTTCCAGATAAAAATTCAGATAGGCGATTCCATCATCCGCTGGACCTTCCGGCATAATATCCACAAACATCTGCTCTTTATCTGTCTCGGTAAGGGGCTGTTTGTCCTGAATCTCTACGCCCTCAACTCCAACATCTGCAAGGGCAGAGATGATAACGTCTTCTGCTTCTGTTTTTGTTTTGATGGTAAAGCGATTCCACTTCATACTATTTCTCCAATCTTTTTTATTGAAAGCTGTTTCTTCATAATCACAATATGGTATTTTTTAACATCTTTCGAAACGGTTGTTATCTGTTACTTTATTCTGATTTTTCAATTCACCTGACCAATTACTGTTTTTTTATGTCCATGTTACTTCTTTTTATGTGCAAAAACATGCACAACCCACTTATGTCGCTGCCCTTTCTGATAAAATCTCCAGAAAAACTCTACCAGAAGCAACGCCGCTGCTGCATCCACAATGTAATGCTGCTTCAGCACCTGGGTAGAGATAATGATCAGAATTGCAAATACCAGAGAAAATCTCTGATACCATTTCGGCACCTTCTCTGAGCCTTCCACACCTTTCCAGCACATCCAGCTCACATAGCAGTGGATAGAGGGAAACAAATTAGAAGGACTGTTCCCGCCATCCAGGGAATATACCAGAGCGAGAATCTTTTCCGAAAGGGTATTTCCTGGGATCTCCGGTCTTATATTGGTGGTCGGTATTAAAATAAAGCAGATAAAGCAAATAAAATGTATGGTCAGATCTGTGGCAACAAACCGGTAAAACATATCCTTACCACGCCTTGCCGCCAGCAAATACCCCACAGCCCAGAATGGAAATGCCAGAATATAAAACCACACAAATACAGGCAGTAAAGGAACTTCCCTGTCAAATGCCATCGTAAAATCAAAGTGATACCTGCCAGCTGTAAGCGCACTGCTTCCCCAGTAAATCAGACAATTCACTGCCATGATGGTCACAAGAGGTACAATAGACCACAGGGGAATATATCGGTTTAACAAATCTCTTTTCTTTGTTTTCAAGGCAAAACTCCTTTCCGGACTCTTGCGATGTTACTGCTCATTTTCTGACCAGCAGCACGGACAGTAACGTTGCGGCTATCCTTTAATATACAATAAGTAACAAAAAAAGAAAAGAGGATATCTCCCCTTTTCTTTATTCTTTTATGGAAAAACTGATTTTTTACTCTTCAAAGGTCTCTTTTAATTTGTCCATGAAGCTTTTTTTCTTCTTTTCGGACTTTTCTGTGCTATCGCCGGCACTGCCTGCAGGACGATTGCCGCATGCCTCGTCAAATTTGCGGAGAGCTTCTTTCGCGTCCTCATTCAGGTTGGTTGGTACCTGAACAACCAGAGTTACGTAGTGATCACCACGAACATTCTTGTTTCGAAGGGACGGAACACCTTTGCCCTTCAGACGGATTCTGGTATCTGTCTGAGTTCCTGGTTTCACTTCATAGAGAACTTCTCCATCTACTGTATTCAGTTTGACTTCGCCGCCAAGCGCTGCCTGTGCATAAGTAATCGGTGCAGTAGAGTAAATATTCATATCCTGTCTCTGGAAAATCGGATGGCGTGCTACATTTACTTCTACCAGCAGATCGCCTCTCGGACCTCCATTTGTGCCAGGCTCACCTTTATCACGGATACGGATACTCTGACCATTGTCAATACCAGCCGGAATAGATACCTTAATTTTCTTGCGATTGGAAATGTATCCGGTACCACGGCAATCCGGGCATTTATCTTTGATGATCTTACCTGTCCCATGACAATCCGGACACACCTGAACGTTACGAACCATGCCAAACATGGACTGCTGGGTGTAAACGATCTGTCCTTCACCATTACATTTCGGACAGGTAACCGGTGAGGTACCAGCCTTAGCTCCAGAACCGTGACAGGAAGTACATTCCTCTTTCAGAGTAATCTCAAGTTCTTTCTCACAGCCAAATACAGCATCCTCAAAGGTGATGTTCACGCGTGCACGCAGGTTTGCCCCCTTCATAGGTCCATTATTGGCACGTCTGCGGCTTCCGCCGCCTCCAAACAGATCTCCGAAAATATCTCCGAAGATATCCCCCATGTCTGCGCCGGAGAAATCAAAGCCGCCGAAACCGCCTGCTCCGCCACCGCCGCCGTTTTCAAAAGCGGCATGACCAAACTGATCATACTGTCTTCTCTTGTCCGGGTCACTTAAGACGCTATAAGCCTCTGTTGCCTCTTTGAATTTCGCTTCAGCTTCCTTATCTCCCGGATTTACGTCGGGATGATACTTCTTGGCAAGCTGACGATATGCTTTTTTTAATGTAGCGTCATCGGCGCTCTTATCAACGCCTAAGACTTCATAGTAATCTCTTTTATCAGCCATGATTTCTTTCTTTTCCTAACTTTTTGTATTTGGTTATCTTATGGAAGACGCCAGCGGCGCATTTCCTGTAATATGTCTTTCACCACCACTGCCCGGTCATGAATCATGACCGGGCTGTAGTTTCATGTTCCGAAATATTGGAACTTATTATTCAATTAAACCTCTTTGTAGTCAGCATCTACAACATCATCGCCGTAACCAGCCTCGTTACCGCCCTGGGAAGCTCCTCCCATGTCCGGTCCAGGGCCTGCCTGACCAGCACCACCCTGTGGGTTCTGTGCTTCATACATCTTTGCGAAAAGCTTCTGAGCACTTTCCATCATCTTCTCCTGAGCAGCTTTGATCTCAGCGACCTGAGCATCTCCGATCTCATCTGTATTTGCATATTTAACAAGGATATCTTTTAATGCATTTAAGTCAGCCTCTACGGAAGCTTTGTCATTTGCATCCAGTTTATCGCCTGCTTCTTTCAGTGCATTCTCAACCTGGAATACCATGGAGTCTGCATTGTTCTTTGTATCAATTGCCTCTTTACGTTTCTTATCCTGAGCTTCGAACTCAGCAGCTTCTTTAACAGCCTTGTCAATATCAGACTCGGACATGTTAGAACCAGCTGTGATTGTAATGTGCTGCTCTTTACCTGTTCCAAGATCCTTAGCAGATACATTTACGATACCGTTGGCATCAATATCGAATGTAACCTCGATCTGCGGAACACCACGACGTGCTGGCGGGATTCCATCCAGACGGAACTGTCCAAGGGACTTGTTGTCTTTCGCGAACTGACGCTCACCCTGTAATACATTGATATCTACAGCGGTCTGATTATCAGCTGCTGTGGAGAAAATCTGGCTCTTCTTGGTCGGGATTGTTGTATTTCTCTCGATCAGACGTGTTGCAATACCACCCATTGTCTCGATGGACAGGGAAAGTGGAGTAACATCAAGAAGAAGGATGTCACCTGCACCAGCCTCACCGGAAAGCTTACCCCCCTGGATAGAAGCACCAAGTGCAACACACTCATCCGGGTTCAGGGCCTTGCTTGGCTCTTTGCCAGTCAACTGTCTTACTTTATCCTGTACAGCCGGGATACGTGTAGAACCACCAACCAGAAGCACCTGTCCAAGATCAGAAGCAGTAAGTCCTGCATCAGAAAGTGCACGGCGAACCGGCTCTGCTGTTTTCTCAACAAGATCGTGTGTAAGTTCGTCAAATTTAGCTCTTGTAAGGTTCATATCAAAATGCTTCGGTCCTTCAGCTGTTGCTGTGATGAATGGCAGGTTGATATTGGTTGTTGTTGCGGAAGAAAGCTCTTTCTTAGCTTTCTCAGCAGCTTCTTTCAGTCTCTGAAGAGCCATCTTATCGTTGCTTAAGTCAACGCCCTCTGTTCTCTTGAACTCAGAAAGCATATAGTCTGTAATTCTCTGGTCAAAGTCATCACCACCAAGACGGTTGTTACCAGCTGTTGCCAGAACTTCGATAACTCCATCACCAATCTCAATAATGGAAACATCGAATGTACCACCACCAAGATCATAAACCATGATCTTCTGCTCTTTCTCATTGTCAAGACCATATGCAAGAGCTGCTGCTGTAGGCTCGTTGATAATACGTTTTACATCAAGGCCTGCAATCTTACCAGCATCCTTGGTTGCCTGACGCTGAGCATCATTGAAATATGCCGGAACAGTGATAACTGCTTCTGTAACAGACTCTCCAAGGTATCCTTCAGCATCTTTTTTCAGTTTCTGAAGAATCATAGCGGAAATTTCCTGTGGGGAATATTTCTTATCATCAATTGTTACACGGTAATCTGTACCCATCTCTCTCTTGATGGAAGAGATTGTTTTCTCTGCGTTTGTTACTGCCTGACGTTTTGCAGGCTCACCTACCAGACGCTCACCTGTCTTTGTGAATGCTACAACAGATGGTGTTGTTCTGGATCCTTCTGTATTTGCGATAACGGTTGGCTGTCCACCTTCCATAACAGCTACACAGCTGTTTGTTGTACCTAAATCAATACCAATGATTTTTCCCATGATAATTTTCCTCCTGTTTAAAAATTCATGGTTGCTGTCCATTACACGAACAGTAACATTTATACTTTGTTTTTAGAAAATGTCGATGAAGTTTAATTCTCCAAGCTGCTTTCTGTTAATTAGCAACTTTTACCATACTGTGTCTTACAACGAAATCCTTGTAAGTATATCCCTTCTGGAATTCCTCTACGACGATGTTCTCGCCAACGGATTCGTCCTCCACATGCATCACTGCATTATGCAGATTCGGATCAAATTCCTTACCTACAGCTTCGATTGGCTTCACACCCATCTCATCAAAAGCTGTCATCATCTGCCTGTAGATCATCTTCATGCCTTCTGCAAATGAATCATCCTCCGGTGCCTGTGCAAGACCTCTTTCGAAGTTATCCACGATCGGAAGCATTTTTTCAACGATGTCCCTGGCGCCGATGATGTACATGCTGGATTTCTCCTTCTCCGTTCTTTTACGGTAGTTATCGAATTCAGCCATGCTGCGCTTCAGTCTGTCTGTAAGCTCCTCGACCTGCTGTTCAAATTTATCTTTCTCTTTTTTCTTCTTACCGAAGAAAGAAGTTTTTGTCTTGGTTTCCGGTTCCTTCTGAGATTCGTTTTCCTGATCTGACTGCTCAGTTTCTTCTGTCTGTGCAGGTTCCTCGGAAGTCTCCTCTTCTGCTGTCTGGGCTGTATCTGCTGCCTCTTCTTCGCTTCCGTCTGTTACCGGAATGTCAACTGCTTCTTCCTGTACTTCGGCTTCTTTATTCATTTCTTCTGACACGCTTTCAACCGCCTTTCTAGGTTTTCTTATTTACCATTTCGTCAAGCTGGACTTTTAATTTCTTTAAGCTGTCCACTACATTCTCGTAATCCATTCGCTTGGGACCGATGATTCCAATAGTTCCACGCATTCCATCTCCCAGCTCATAAGTAGCTGTGACCACACTGCAGTCTTTCATGGTACGTACCGGAACTTCATCCCCGATGTATATCTGAACTCCTGTGTTCTCCGAGTCTCCCATTTCCTCACGGACCATATCCGCAAGTTCCTGCTTATCCTCGAAAGTAGAAATCAGCTCACTGGCTCTGGATGTATCTGCAAGCTCTGGATACTTAAATATGTTGGTCGCTCCCGACGTATATACTTTCATATCTTCTTCGTCCACGTGAATTGTAGCTGCAACTGCGTCCAGCACATCTGCAACCACACCGCTGTGGCTACCCGCCTGTTCTTTTAATCTGGCAATCATGCCCAGATTAATATCCTGGATGGGTACGCCGTTCAGGTTCGTGTTAAGAAGAAGATTCAACTTCAGGATCGTCTGGTCATCCATCTCCTCATCAATATTAATGATCTGGTTCCGAATGACATTACCCTCACATACAACTACGGCAATCAGCTGCCGCTCATTGACTCGTGAAAGCTGAATGAACTTCAGGGTGCTTCCCTTATACTGGGGAACCGCAACCATAGCCGCATAATTGGTATCCGTGGCAAGAACCTTCGCCACCTGCCTGAGCACCTTATCCATCTTATCTGATTTCTCAATCATCAGATCACGGATTTCTGCGATCTCGGCTTCCTTCTCCCTGGTAAGCTCATCTACATAAAGGCGATAGCCTTTATCTGATGGAATTCTTCCGGCTGAGGTGTGGGGCTGTACGATGTAGCCCATATCCGTCAGGTCGGACATCTCATTTCGGATAGTAGCAGAGCTGACATTCAGATCCGGATACTTGGAAATAGTTCTGGAGCCTACAGGCTCACCTGTTTCCATATAAGTTTTGATGATTGCTTTCAGTATTTTCCGTTTGCGCTCATCTAATACTTCATCCATGAAATATCTGCTCCTTCCTGAAAAGCAGACGGTCAAACCTGATTCTGATTTCCGTCTGGCTTCTTCGAATTCCTTTTGTTAGCACTCATTATTTAGGAGTGCTAACATCTATGTTCTTAAGATACACCTCAGTATTCCTTTTGTCAATATTTTTTACAAATTTTTTTCATCTTTTTTGATAGTTTTTACCCTATACTTTACCATTCTGGCTAAATTCTCCTTACTGCAATACTTTTTTTGGGCAGCAAGGATACTATCAGGTATCTGCCAACGCAGTCTTATGTTTGCTGCCGCATAAATGAAAAAGATGCCTTGAGAAAATTTTCCCTGGCATCTTCTTTCCTATATAGGAATACCGCCCATAGGCGACATGTCCGTTTTGTAACTGTTCAGCACCTTCACAGTTATATGTTTCGCAAAACAGCCCCTGCTGAATAGCAGCCTCTATTTTTTATAATTTTCCAGATAGTCAAGAACTGCTGTCGGCTCATCCAGAAAGACTACCAGATCCAGCACGGAAAAATCCATGAATTTCTCTTCTGCTGTGTACTCCAGCAATGCTTTCATCTTGTCATAATATCCGTCAATGTTATACAGCACAATTGGGCGGTCAATACGTTTCAGGCTTTTCAAGGTAAAAATCTCAAAAAATTCCTCGTAGGTACCAATTCCGCCAGGTGCTACGATCGTAGCATCTGATTTTTCTTCCAGAAGTTTTTTGCGCTCTCTCATATTCTCTGTGAAAATAAATTCCGTGCATTTCTCATACAGAACTCCAGGCTGGTCAAAAAATCGGGGAGCAATTCCAAGTATGTAACCATTTTCTGCTGCCACGCCTCTGGCTGCTGCTCCCATCATTCCGGTAGCTCCGCCGCCAAACACCAGACCGTGACCTCTTTTTCCCATTGCTCTTCCAAGCTCTTCTGTTTTTTCATAATAAATGTTTTTAAGCAGTGCACTTGAAGCGCCATATACACATATGTTCAATCTGTTATCCCCCTTATTTTTTCTTCTAAACACAGGTGCAGCCTACCTGCGGCAGCACCATATACGAAAGTCAGCTGGCATATCTTTTCCAGTCAGCTTCCGGCAGCCGCGCAAAACACCATATTTGCCACACCGCACAAAACCATCACCAGAATAGGATTCATTTTAAATTTTCTTAAAAGCACCAGTGCGGCAGTAAAGAACACCACCATTCGAATGCATATGTTTTCCCGAAACAGTTCCACTGCACCATTTATAAAAAAAGATGATACTAAAATGGTAACTCCTGCCTTGGCGATCATGGCCACAACCGCCGGGCGAAGGGATGTAAGAGTTCCCTGGAGAAGGGACATTTTCCGGTATTTCGTGTAAATATATGCCAGCAGGGTTACAATTATACAGGAGGGTAAAATACAGCCAAGAGTAGCCACCACTGCGCCACCAGGACCAGCAATCCTGGTTCCTACAAAGGTTGCGGAGTTTACTGCAATAGGACCAGGAGTCATCTCTGCAATGGTCACAAGATTCGAAAAAGTTTCCATGGAAATCCAGCCATGCATAGTCACTACCTGTTCCTGTATAAGAGGCATTGCTGCATATCCACCTCCAAAGCTTAATGCACCAATCTGAAGGAAGCTGAAAAAGAGCTGAAGATAAATCATTTTTTGCTGCCCTCCTTCACAAGTGTACGCGCAAATCCAAATACAGCCACAATAAGTATTATATAAATAATGTTTACCTTCAGAAAATAGCTTACACAAAAACTGATGACCATAATAACCACATTTACCCAGTCATTTGATTTCGCCACGTTTTTCCCCATGTCGTATACCACAGAAATGATCACAGCACCTACGCCGGCAGTCATGCCTTTCAAAAGAGCTGCTATATAATAATTAGAGCAGAATGCATCATAAAACAAGGAAATCAGGGACAGGATCACCATTGGCGGAATAATAGCCCCCAGAACCGACAGCAGCATTCCCGGTATTCCCCCAAGCTTGTATCCCACCACAATTGCTCCGTTTACTGCAATTGCTCCTGGAGATGACTGTGCGATTGCCACCAGATCCAGCATTTCTTCCTCATCGATCCAGTGATATTGATCCACAAATTTCTCTTTCAATAAAGTAACGATTACATATCCGCCGCCAAAAGTAAACGTACTAAGATATAACGAGGCAAAAAAAAGCTTCCTCAGCACATATCTTTTATTCTTTTGTTTTTCTTCCATTTCCGGCACTCCTAATAATTCTGCATGATTTCTGCGCATCGCGAAGCGTGTTACTGGTCAGGTCGTGAACAATCACGCTTTTCTTTTTTAAGATAACGCACTATAGGTATGTCTGTCAATTAAAGTTTTGGAATGCTTCTGACATTTCAGAGGGCAGAACAAATATTCGATTCTGCTGTACTTTTATAAAAAAGGATGCTATACTGAAAACAGTTAAAGCGTGTTTGATTTTATAAAAGAAAGGACTCATATGGATCATTTTGAATTACATTCCGAGTATAAACCAACCGGCGATCAGCCACAGGCTATTGAGAAACTGGTAAAGGGATTTAAAGAGGGAAATCAGTTTGAGACGCTGCTTGGTGTCACCGGCTCTGGTAAAACTTTTACTATGGCAAACGTTATTCAGGCGCTGAATAAGCCTACTCTGATCCTGGCCCATAATAAAACTCTGGCAGCACAGTTATACGGTGAGTTTAAGGAATTCTTCCCGGAGAATGCGGTGGAGTATTTTGTTTCCTATTACGATTATTACCAGCCAGAAGCATATGTGCCTTCTTCTGACACTTATATTGCCAAGGACTCTGCGATCAATGATGAAATTGACAAGCTCCGTCTTTCTGCCACTGCCGCCATGTCAGAGCGAAAAGATGTTATTATCATCTCTTCTGTGTCCTGTATCTATGGATTGGGTTCTCCTCAGGAATTTCAGGACATGATGATTTCCCTGCGTCCTGGCATGACTAAGGATCGTGATGAGGTTATCCGGGAGCTGATCGACATTCAGTACACCCGAAATGAAATGGACTTCCACCGAAGTACCTTCCGCGTCCGTGGCGACACTCTGGAGATTTTTCCGGCTAACAGCTCAGATACCGCTGTCAGAGTGGAGTTTTTCGGAGATGAGATTGACCGTATCTCTGAGATTGATGTGCTCACCGGAGAAATCAAATGTCAGCTTGCGCACATCGGTATTTTCCCTGCTTCCCATTATGTAGTACCAGCGGAGCAGATTCAGAAAGCAGCCATTGCCATTGAAGAGGAATTAAAAGAACGGGTAGACTACTTTAAAAGCGAAGACAAGCTTCTGGAAGCCCAGCGTATCTCCGAGCGTACCAACTTTGATATTGAAATGATGAAAGAAACCGGCTTCTGCTCCGGTATTGAGAACTATTCCCGTCATCTTTCCGGACTGGAGCCAGGGCAGCCACCTTATACTCTGCTGGATTATTTCGGGGATGATTTTCTTCTTATTATTGATGAGTCGCACAAGACAGTCCCACAGGTTGGCGCTATGTATGCTGGCGACCAGAACCGTAAACAGACATTGGTAGACTATGGTTTCCGTCTGCCCTCTGCTAAGGATAACCGCCCTCTGAGCTTTGAAGAATTTGAGAATAAACTGGACCAGGTTTTGTTTGTATCTGCTACCCCGGGAGATTATGAATACGACCATGAGCTTCTCCGCGCCGAGCAGATCATCCGTCCTACCGGTCTTCTGGATCCGAAAGTGGAGGTGCGCCCTGTAGAGGGACAGATAGACGACCTGATTTCTGAAATAACGAAAGAAACCTCCAGAAAAAACAAAGTGCTGATCACAACTCTCACCAAACGAATGGCCGAGGATCTTACCCAGTATATGAAAGATGTGGGAATCCGTGTCCGTTATCTTCATTCGGATATTGATACCCTGGAGCGTGCAGAAATCATCCGCGACATGCGTCTGGATGTATTTGATGTGCTTGTAGGCATTAACCTTCTGCGAGAAGGACTTGATATTCCTGAGATCACTCTGGTTGCTATTCTGGATGCAGACAAGGAGGGCTTCCTTCGTTCTGAGACTTCCCTGATCCAGACCATTGGCCGTGCTGCCCGAAACAGCGAAGGACACGTTATCATGTATGCAGACGTGATGACGGATTCCATGAGAAATGCCATTGAGGAAACCAACCGTCGCAGGGAACTCCAGGAAGCCTATAATAAGGAACATGGAATTACTCCTACTACTATTAAGAAGGCAGTCCGTGATCTGATTGCAGTTTCCAAGGCAGTTGCTGAAACTGAAGTGAAGCTGAAGAAGGATCCGGAATCCATGAGCAAAAAAGAGCTGAAGAACCTAATCTCCCAGTTGGAAAAACAGATGCGCCAGGCTGCTGCAGACTTGAACTTCGAACAGGCAGCAGAGCTGCGTGACAAAATGATCGAATTGAAGAAAAATCTTGCAGATGCGGAAAAGTAATCTTTCGATTTCCCCATGCATTTTGCCAGTCAGATTTGGCACAATTTATCAGCTTCAAGAGAGCGCTTCACGATCTGATTAAAGCGTGTTTGAAGAGTGAAAAGCCTAATTTTCAGGCTCATCACCCTTGCATATCATAGAAGAATCTTATTTACAGACTTTTTCCCACAGTCTTTGTTTGAAAAGGATTTCTGTAAGATGTACGTCACAATTTACAGGATTCTCTGCCTGCAGCGGATCGCCTCCGGCCACATTTATATTTGCGCCGCAGTGCGATCCCGCCCGGCAGGGGGTTCCGTTAACCTTGATTATTCAGCAATTAATTTTTATTTATCTTCACTGAAAAATTTCTAAAATGCCCTTCCGCATTTTCTGAGAACATTCCGATATAAGTTCCGGTAAAACTCATGTACATAGTTCCTTCTGTAGCCAGCCCTGCAGTAGAACCGCTGCCCAGCTTCTCATAGTATTTTCCATCTTCGCTGTACCAGAAATCATATTCCAGAGGATTACCGATAATACGAAAATGAATATTTTCCCCAGAGGATACTACCTTCTCAGCTGTTCTTGCAAACATATCATGAATATGCCTGGAAAGACAAACCTTGTACTGTCCGTCCTCTCTGGTTAAGTAAATTTCATAATGATAAAATTGATTGTAGAATGTACCCAGTCCCACTCTTTTATTTAGACCTTTGACGTTGCTGTCTTGGGAAACCGGACAGGCATCTGAAAAATTTTCTTTCAGACTCACCACAACATCTGCCTCAACATCAAATTCCTTCTGCCTGATTCCGACCCATGTCGGAGTATCCGTGTCATTTAAAGTTACGCTTGTTCCTTTCAAAATAAGCCGTCTGGCAGCGGTATCACGCACATAATTTTCCATATGTGGAGTTCGAACCCAGTTATAATGCAGGCTGAATTTCTCTTCCGAAAAATCATCTGTAAAATCCCGGCATATCGGCTGCACCTGGTCGCCTGGAAGTGGTCCCTTCATTTCCAAAGCGATTCTGCCATCGTTTCCAACAACCGGCCAACCCTCTTTATCCCAGATTACAGGGCTTAAAAAGGTCTCTCTTCCAAGATGATGAAGTTTCAGACCTCGCTGCGGAGTGCAAGAAGGCCGGATTCCCAGACAAACCAGCCACCAGTTTCCATTCTGATCTACTTCCAGATCAGCATGTCCAGTGCAGGAAATAGAGCCATCCGGATTATCCCGGTGACTGAGAATCGGATTATGGGGACACGCCTCATACGGTCCAAATGGAGAATCTGCTCTTTGCATGGTAACCATATGTCCATATTCTGTGCCACCCTCTGCAAGAAGCAAATAATATTTTCCATTCAGCTTGTAAATATGAGGTCCCTCCGGACAGATTCCGCCGCATCCATGACTGATACATACACTTTCGGACAGCTTTTCTCCTGTGTATGGATTGATTTTACACATAAAAATTCCATCCCTGTCATCTTTATCTCTGGAAGTAGAGGCGAAGTAAACATCTTCACCATCAAACAGCAAAGTAGGATCAATCCCTCCCTGATCAATCCATACCGGCTTTGACCATTTCCCATAAATATCGCTGGTATGTACAATCAAATGTCCCTTATGTGACACATTGGTAGTGGTCATAAAAAACTCACCGTTATGGTAACAGAGCATCGGCGCATAAATTCCGCCTGACGGCCGAACACCGTCCAGATAAAGCTGCTCTTTATCTCTCAGACAGTAATTGATCAGTTCCCAGTTCACAAGATTCTTACTGTGGTAAACCGGCACTCCGGGATAGAATTCAAAAGTTGAATTTACAAGATAAAAATCATCCCCGACTCTGCAAATCGACGGATCTGGATTGTAACCAGAAATAATGGGATTTTTGTATTTTTGTATTCTGATATCTGGCATATTTTTCCTCCTGACCTGCAAACCGACAAATGCGGTTCTCTTCATAAGATATCTATAGATTACTATGATTCAGAAGGAATAACAACCCTAAAAACTTTTGCTGTATTACAGGAAAAGTTGTATAAACGGCACTGCAAATATGGGTATATGAGGTTCTTTCAAAAATACCAGGGATACGCCTTGGTTATATAGTTTCTGGTACATTTCGTACCCTTCCTGTGCAGTACGGCTCATACGAGATACTGAATCAAAGACCAGCGTATCATCAGTAGAAACTATTTTGAGCAGCTTTTCAAATTCTTTTCGTCCCTGTATTATCGTTCCTGTGTATGTTTCTTTTACAATAACTGCGTCTGGATATGCCAGCTTAATATTTCTGATCTGCCGCTCCATTGACTGCTTGGATGTAGAAATCCTGCAATACCCATAGACTTTCATTTTATTATTTCCTTTCTGCTATAAACAAAATTGGAGCAGAACCATTATAGATTCTGCTCCACATACACTTCTGATTATATTTGATTCCTACCAGTATTTCTCCACGTAATCTCTTGCCTCGTCCTCTGACAGTGAAAATTCTTTCGCAACGTTCTTGATTGTGTCTGATTTGCTGATCTTAAACGTTTTGCAAGTACGAATATTGGCATGGATTCCCTCCAGTTGTCCTTTCAGAATTCCTTCCTGGAGACCTTCGATTCTTCCTTCCTGTCTGCCGCGCTGAACGCCCTCGTTTACCAATTCCTCTAATGCACCACACATATAAATCTGCCCTCCTTTTTTCTCTGATTGCAAAGCATGGTTAATCAGTCTCTGGGATTCTGTGATTGCTCCGATCACGACTCCGAGTTCTGCAGGGATTGCCTTTTCTTTATACACAGTATTGATCTTCTGAAAATCCTTTTCATAAATAGAACGGCTTACATCAAATACGGTATCCACATCTGCATTATGAAACCGCAGTGATCCGCTTTTCCTTAACTGAAGCAAGTTCATTTTATAGTCGGATACCAAAGGTTTCAGTCTTTCCGGGATTTCCAGCATATCTGCCAGACAGAACGGTCCGTCCCATTCTTTTTCCCCATAATATACGCACAGGCTTATCACTGGATGGAGCCTGTCTGTCCTCTTTAAGTTGGAAAGGAATTCGTCAGAAGACTCACACCCTTTCTCAGCCTTGTTCCTGGCTGCGATTTCGTTGTATTCCTTCAGATACGAAAGGGAATCCCCGATCATATGCCGTAAAGGCATTGCATAGTGGATTTTACTCTGGTTCTCCAGCCCCCAGATTACAAAATCCACGCCATAGGCTGTTTTCTTCACCACGTCCAGGACTTTCTGAACCGTCTCTGCATGGTTGTTAAATTTCACCATGGAGGAAACATCTGTATCTACTTCCATGAGATCAGCAGGGTTCAGTACCTGTTCTCCATCAAATAACGCTGCATTAAATAAATCTGCGAAATGATCATTATCCCGCCAAAATGTCTTTAGTATGGTATCCGGTTTTATGTTGTTTTTCTCAGCCGTTTTCGACACCTCCTATATCCGTTTCTTCTATATTTAATATATCATAATCCATACGGTATTTCCATGAAAAGAAATTACCTAAATCTGAAAATTTTATAAACCTCAGTGCTACATCTGTATCAAAACTGACGTTATCAAAAAAAGTATCAAAAGTAACCCATTCCACTAGCTTTGCCACGGTATATACCGTTCCAGATCTAACGACAGTTAGATTTGATACCGTTTCGTTCTGACAGTACCTGCTGGTGATCCCGGTCATCCCAAAATCACCAGCCAGAAACTAATTCACAACACTATGCCGCCATCATCTCAATCTGGTCTGATTTCAGATCATAATGATAAATATGTCTGGTAAGCACATCCTCTTCCGGAGTTGCTTCTTCTATAGTAGCCTCCAGAATTGTTTTCAGTTCTTCAGGCTCCACACTTTCCGCATCATGGAGCATTACCTCATGAACGCTTGTAAATGCCAGATACAAGCCTTCTGCCCCAACGATCAAAAAACTGCCGAAGTATATCTATATTTACTCAAACAAGCAAAAATACCTCACCGTTTCAATATTGAAAAACGATACAATCAGAAACAGAAAAGAAATACTCCAGAAGCCTTCGCCATTACAATCAGTTGTAAAAGCTATGAGCTTTCAATATATTTGAAATATCCTCAGTTACAGATTAAACATGCTCAAGGTTACTTGGACGATCAACAAGAACTCAACAATGCCCTTGGACAGCTCCGAATAGAATTACGTGAACGACGTCCAAAACTGTTAAGCGATAAAAAGAAATGTCATTGTACAGAGTCAGAACTATTAGACGGCTCAAATATACGTCCTCGTGAAACGATATGCAAACTTCTGAAGCGAATGTACGGTACTGGTGATTTTCTACTGTATAACGATACCCATGAACAAATTGCGAACAGCCGTTACTCAAAGAGAGTAAAACGTAAAATGTTAAATGTATTATGTGCAATCAAAAAAAGACATGGACTTGATTCACAAAAAAATAACCTTGATCCAGATATGCTTTCCGCTGTCATGCCTTATTTTAATGAACTTGACATTTCTCCAATAACTCTCTCAGAGAAAAAAGCAAAATATTGCAGTGAAGAAGTATTCCCAAATCCGTTAAAATATGTCCAGGGTGAAACAATAGATCTGTTGATGGACACAGATGTCCTGCAAGTAGATCAGCTGGACAATAATTAACGCATAGTATTTGAAATTTCAAAAATTACAACTTATTGTTAGATTATATATTGCAACGTCTCCATTTTTATTGCAAGTATTGGTTCTTAATCTCACATATAATACAGTAATTCAATATATTTTCATAGAGTTCATTGATTTTTCTCACAATTACTGTTATTATTCTCACATGGAGGTAATAATATGAACGGTGAAAGACTAAAAAAGGCAAGAAAAGCTTGTGGATATACTCAAGTTTCTCTTGCAAAGGCCCTAAATGTTTCAAAGGGTTCTGTAGCAATGTGGGAAACAGGAAAACGGAATCCGGAATTTGAAACTCTGGAAGCATTGCTTTCTTTGTTAAATGTATCTTATGACTATTTGACTGGTAAATCAAAAGAAACTGCTCATAATACCTTAATAACTGACGAAAAGAAAAAGCTTTCGGCATGGACGGTTGAAGATGAACTGTATGATACCTTCCGCAAATTCCTGGCACTGGATCCTTATGGCATAAACGCAGCAACACAGGTAATCATGAGTGAATATCAACGGTGTTCTGCTCAAAAAACATTGGTGCAAAATAGTGCCTATACCCTCTCGATTGATCTTAATAAAAGCACCTCCAATGCCGAATAAATAATAAAGGAGCATTCTACCATGCCAACATTAGACTGGATTGGCAAGAGCAAAGTAGTAAATCATCATTTGGATGTACCTTACTGTGTTCTTGACCGCAAATATAGTTTTGACGAAAACGGACAACATGAAGAAGATAATGGCAGTGAAAATATGATTATCCATGGAGATAATCTGCTTGCGCTAAAAAGTCTTCTGCCTCAATATGAGGGACTCATAAAATGTATCTATATTGATCCGCCTTACAATACTGGAGAAGAAGGATGGGTTTATAATGATAATGTGAATGATCCACAAATAAAAAAATGGCTCGGTGAAACGGTTGGCAAACAAGGTGAAGATCTGAGTCGTCATGATAAGTGGCTATGCATGATGTATCCGCGACTAAGATTATTACAAAAATTACTAGCTGAAGATGGAGTTATCTTTATAAATATAGGTGAAGACGAACATTCAAATCTAAAATTGATATGCGATGAAATTTTTAGTGCAAGAAATTATATAACTGACTTTAGTAGACAAATGAAATCAGGCGGTGCAAAAGGGCATTATTATACACCTAGCCTTGACTATATTCTAGCATATGCAAAGAATATTAATGTTTTACCATACTTTAGAGCTGTCATGACTCAAAAACAAATTAAAACCTTCTATAAATTTACACAACAAGAAGGTTCCAGAAAAGGAGAATTGTACGGTGAAGAGAGGCTGTTTAAATCCAGTCTTGAAGCTCGTGCTAATCAAAGATATTATATACAATGTCCAGATGGAACATTTGCAATCCCTCCTGGGAATAGTCTTCCTAACAAACTTGAAGAAGGATTAATAGTAACACCATTAAAAACTGATAAAGTTTGGAAATGGATTTACCCACGATATAAAAAAGAGCTTGAAGCTGGAAATATTGTATTTAAAAAGACTTCAACTTCTGGATTAGTAGATCAAAATGGCAATAAAAGTACATGGAATATCTATAACAAACTTTGGCTGAGTGAGCAACAACAAAAAGGAGTAGTTCCCTCAAATTTAATTACAGAATATGAAAATCGACAAAGCGCAGCTGAATTAAAGAATTTGCAATTAAATTTCAACTATGCTAAACCAGTAAGGTTAATCGAGTATATGTTAAGAATTTCGCAACAAGACTCTAATTCCATTATTCTCGACTCCTTTGCAGGCTCTGGCACTACTGCTCATGCTGTTCTAAACATGAACAAAATAGACGGTGGTAACCGCAAATTCATTCTGGTGGAAATGGGTAATTATGCTGATACCATCACCGCTGAGCGAGTAAAACGTGTAATAAATGGCTATGGAACCGAAAAAAATGCTACTGAAGGCACGGGTGGAAATTTTAGCTACTATGAACTTGGTGAATCCATCTTTGATGGAGAAGCACTGAATGCTTCCATTGGTCTTGATGACATTCGCAAATATGTATATTTTACAGAAACCCAGCAAAAGCTTGAGCCACTCCACACTGAAGAGCCTTGCTATATGGGCACACATATGGATGTCGCTTATTATTTTAATTATGAAAAAGGAAACACTACCACACTGAACAGAGATTTCTTACACACAATACAAACAAAAGCAGATGAATATGTAATTTATGCTGATCTTTGTACACTCAGTCAACGTGAACTAGAAAAATGGCATATTTCATTCAAAAAAATACCACGCGACATCAAAAAAATGTAAAGGAGAGATGGATAAATGAAATTAAAAACTTATCAAGAAACTGTTTTACAGGATTTATCCTCTTTTATTGATGCAGTAGATTGTGAAAATGATATTATAAAGGGTTGGAAAAAATACTGGGGGAATAAAGATATTCCTGTTGGATTTAACGGTGTTCCATACTATCAGAATAAAATAGAAAACACACCTCATGTGTGCATAAAAGTTCCTACAGGCGGCGGTAAAACTTTTATAGCCTGTTCTGCCGTAAAAACAATATTTGAACATTTTCCAGTCAACAAACCAAAAGTAGTTGTATGGCTCGTGCCATCCGATTCAATTCTTACCCAGACACTCCGTACTTTATCAGATGTAAACCATCCATACCGCCAGCGTTTAGACATGGATTTTGCAGGACGTGTAGGTGTTTATACTAAAGAAATGCTGCTGAACGGACAAAATTTTTCCCCAGATAGTGTCCGTGAAATGCTGACAATCTGTGTATTGAGCTATTCCTCTCTGCGTATTGACAGTAGAAAAAAAGATGTCCGCAAAGTCTATCAGGAAAACGGAAATCTTTTCCGCTTTGCTGAACAATTCGATGACGAATCCGTATTACTTGCGGATACCCCGGATACTGCACTAATTCAGATTCTGCGATTCCTCTCTCCTGTAACTGTAGTTGATGAAAGCCACAATGCAGGATCTACTCTTAGTGCCGAAATGCTCAATAACCTAAATCCATCTTTTATATTGGAATTGACAGCAACACCTCGTAGCACCAGTAATATCATCTCCTATGTGGATGCCAGGGAACTAAAAAAAGAAAATATGGTTAAACTGCCTGTTGTTGTATTCAACAGAAACAGCAGACAGGCGGTTATTCAGGACGCAATTCAGCTTCGCGGTAATCTGGAAAAACAAGCCAACGCCGAACAGCTTTCTGGTGGAAAATATATACGTCCAATTGTGCTATTTCAGGCACAGCCAAAAATCAATGAAGAAAGCGATACCTTCGATAAAATCAGAGAACTTTTAGTTGAGATGGGCATTCCAAAGGAACAAATTGCTGTTAAAACTTCAAAAGTAGATGATCTTGGAAATATCGATTTGCTTAGTCCAAACTGTGAAATTCGATATATCATTACTGTTAATGCGCTCAAAGAAGGCTGGGATTGCCCATTTGCATACATCCTTGCTTCTCTTGCTAACAAAACCTCCAAAGTAGATGTTGAACAGATTCTCGGTAGAATCCTACGTCAGCCATATGCAAAGCAACATACAGCACCGCTTTTAAACACCTCGTATGTACTAACCTGCTCGAACGATTTTCATTCTACTCTGGACAGCATTATTGTGGGGTTGAATAAATCCGGTTTCAGCCGGAAAGACTACCGTATTGCAGAGGATTTGCCTCCTCAGGAGACACCAGAACAGCCCGAACCAGTTCAGGAAACATTTTCACCAGAACTGCTTCAAACTGAAAAAGCCGATTGCTTTGACGATGTAAATCCAGCGGAAGTTCAACAGTTTCTCTTTGCAACAGGAACATCCGAAAAGGCAGCTGCAAATCCTGGGGAAATGCACACTACTCTTACCTCCATGATTACTGCGGCCACGGCCCAGTCTGAAAAATATACAGCAGAGATAAATGCCACCAAAGATAGCTTCTTCACAGGAGGTGAGCTTGGAGAAATGTTAAATCAAAATACAATGCAAAGTCAATATCTGGAAGAAGTTAAAAATTTAAGAATACCGCAATTTTATATCAAAGGTGAACCAGACTTATTTGGCAGTACATATGAGTTTTTGGAGCCTGAAAACCTATCTGAGGGGTTCTCACTGTCCGGGCAGGATGCCCAGATTAGTTTTGAACTGGCAACTGGAGAAATGTATCAAGTTGATATTCAAGAACAGGGGGAAGCCGTTCCAAAATACAAACGTATCTCCAAGCCTGATATTACATACATCCGAAAATATCTGGAAAGCCTGCCTCCAGAAAACAGACTACGTCAATGTACATCCTTAATTGCTGCACAAATTAATAAAAATAACCGATATGCTACATCTGACATAGAAAACTATGTGCGCAGGGTTGTTAATGGT
This sequence comes from Blautia faecis, assembly GCF_020554845.1. Taxonomy (GTDB): domain Bacteria; phylum Bacillota; class Clostridia; order Lachnospirales; family Lachnospiraceae; genus Blautia_A; species Blautia_A faecis. The sequence goes on from NZ_JAJCIA010000009.1 coordinate 73,085, forward strand.
ATGACTGAAAATGAGTTGGCTACTATGGAAACCGCCATCCCTGTATACGCAAGAAAAATACAGAAAAAAATTGAAACTCTTGAAAATACATACCGTAATAAGCAGTTTAAAAAATGGCTGGACAGCGGAAAAATCGTATGCCGTGATTCATATGCTCTCAAACCTGTAATCACTCCATCTTCCACGATCGACTCAATCCCTTATTCTCTCTATGAAGCTGAAAAAGATGACATGAATGACTTCGAACGAAAAGTAATTGATATCATTGTTGGCACAGATAACATCCGCTGGTGGCACAGAATTATTGAACGAAAGGACTTCTACATAAACGGCTATCTCAATCATTATCCAGATTTTATGGTAATGATGAAATCCGGGAAATTTATTCTGGTTGAAGCCAAAGGTGATTATCTTGATGGAGATGACAGCAAATCTAAGCTGGAACTCGGCAGAAAATGGCAGGAACAGGCGGGACGCATTTATCGCTACTTTATGGTTTTTAACAACAAAGAACTCGATATGGACGGTGCATACACTCTCGATAGATTTGCTGACATTATAAAAGAAATTTAACGCCACTAAATATTGGGGTGGGAGAAAGCTTAATTGATACCATATCATTTTTGACTAAGAGGAAAGCCATAGGTTTGACTTTCCTCTTAATCATTAATCATGATAATGTATTCTTTTCATACCATTTATCAATATTTCTGCAAACTCTGTCAACCTCTCCATCTTCTATTTCTGCATTAATATCATGTAACAGCAGTATTCTGAATAAAAATTTAAGTTTACGAACTGCTAGATCTATTTCAGCCCCTGAAAAATGTTGTGGAGCTTTGCTCTCAAACATATGGGATAACCAGTTTCGATGCGTACGTGCCTTGTTTATAAATATTTCATATAAACTATTATTTTTTTCATCTGTATGCTCTCTTTCATATTTAAAAATACGACTTATATCTGTAGATAAGTTGATAGCATATTCTATTTTTCCCCTTAAATCCGACCATGGTAAATTGCCTAACAATGCTTCCCTGACCTCTCCCACCACCATGCGTACTGTCCGGTACACGGCGGTCAATTAACTTAACAAGTAACACGATTACTGGTGCAGTAATCTAACATTAAGGTTAGCCCATATGCGGTTACACATCCTGTTCTATCTAAGCGTTTTCTCTGTCTCCATTTTCTCACGCATACAAAGGATTTGCAGCTCTTGTTTCTTCTCCATAAACTGTTTTCAATAATTCAAATGCCTCCCGAACATTTTCTGGAATATCCACATGGCAAATAAATTTTTTACCATTTGGTCCATAGCCTTCCGCATTGTCTGTAAGACGGGGAATTTCTCCCATAAGCAGATTTATGTATCTGTCAATTTTCCACATTCCATGTATTTGAATCTGATACTGCAATTCAGCTTCCTGATAGCAAACTTTCGCTTGATAAGATGCATAATTGATAATAAGTTTTTCTGATGCATATTTATGAAGCCCTGCTTCCATGCGGTGTTGCATAGTTGCATCCTGACACAGAATAATACTCTTCCAGGTTATATTCTTTTCTTCTAGTAATGCAATCAGATTGGCAATATTATTTCCACAATTGGACGACCGGGTTTCCAGGGCATCGGCTTCTAATTGATAAACTTCTTTTAAATAGCAGGAAAACACCTCTGCTTCTGGAAGATTTTCTGTGACAATCTGAGGATATTCCCTGTGGACCAGTTGTCGCAACGTTTCTGTGGTATGACCAGCACCCCCTACAATAATATATTTCTTTGCAATCTGGTTTCTCATTGCTTGTGCCAGAATATCTCCTCCACAAAGAATACTTCCACCAAATAATACCATAACATCGACCTGTTCTATTCCATATTTATCCTTCAGGCATTTTGTTGATAATTCTGTTATATCTCTTTTTCCGCAAAAAAAGCCTAAGATGTTAATCGCTTCTGCAATCTTTTCATTCATTTTTTATCCCTTATAAAAAGAGCACCACCAGGTCGCATGATAAAGCTTACCGGTGATGCCCCTCTATTTTAATCTTTATTTGTTATACTCTGCCAGCAGATCTGTTATTCTTGAATCAACAGTTGCCATCGCATCTTCTAATGAAGTTCCTGTAAGCATGGAGTTGTATGCCTCACCCATGATATCCTGTACTTCTGCATATCCCGGGAATGTGGAATATGGAATAGAGTACTGCATGCAATCTTTGAAGCCTGTGTACTCGTCACCTGAGAATGCCTCGTCAGCAAGAGCACTTTCTGTTACAGGAATACGTCCTGTCTGGGAACCAAAGCTTACTGCATTATCATAGCTTGCTGCAAACTCAAGATAAGCTGCCATTTCTTCTGGATGCTCACAGGTGCTTGTGATTGCATAACCTGAAACCTGAAGATTTGTTACATGACGTCCATCTTCTGTTGTACCTGCTGGAATTGCAATACTGCCAAGTTTTCCTGCAAGTTCAGGATTTCTGTTCAAAATTGCTCCAACTGCATTACTTCCAGAAATAATAAGACCGGTCTGCTCATTTGCAAAATAAGTAACTGCATCCTGGTAAGCTGTCTCAGATGCTCCAGCCGGGACAGTTCCATCTTCCAAATCAAGATTTACAAAAGATTCAAGTGCGGTTTTGAAATTGTCAGAGGTTAAATCAGATTCCCACTCTCCGCTATCATTCTGGTAAACTTCGTTTACACCATAAGCTTTGTCGTAAACAGAGAATCTTGCCTCACCGGAACCATTTCTGGTGCCTACCATCGAAAAACCATAATTTCCGGAAATATCTGTAAATGCTTTTGCAGCTTCACGGAAATCATCCATTGTTTCAATTTTATCAATGCCAGCCTGCTCTAACCAGTCTGTTCTGTAAATCAGTGCAACAGGAATCTGGAACCACGGAATAAACATTAAGTTTCCGTCTACAGTTGCATAATCAAGAACTTCTGGTAAAACATCTGCTTTGTATTCATCAGAAATATACTTGCTGGAATCAGCAACAATTCCCATATCCAGTGCAGTAGACATAAATGCACAGTTCATATAGAATGCATCCGGAAGATCATCAGAAGCTGCCATTGTGGTAATCTGTGCATCCAAATCATTGTTTGCAACAGATATGAACTCAATTTTTACATTTGGATTCTGCTCCATGTAAGCATCTGCAATCGCAGATTCCAATTTTCCTTCGTCCTCAGTTTGAATACTGGACATTATGGTCAGTGTTACCTGCTCATCTGCAGCGCTTACTGCTGCAGGTGCAAGGGTTGTTGCCGCCATAGCTAAACTAAGTGCAAGTGCCATTTTTTTCTTCATGTGTTTTTCCTCCTACATGTTTTATATATTTTTTTTGTTACATTTTTAAATACCCATCTCAAAAATTTTAATATTTAAATCATTAACACTTTAACATCTGATAAGTCATTTCCCATTTTATCATATTTACTTCACAGCACCGGCAGTAAGTCCACTGATAAAGCTTTTCTGCATAAATACAAAAGCTATAATAAGCGGTACAGATGCAACCAGCGAAGCTGCCATCATGTCATTCCATGCAATCTTGTAATAACCATTCATTTCCGCAATGGCTACTGCTGCTGTTTTCAGCTTGTCATTTACCAGAAGGATTGCTGCAAACATATATTCATTCCAACAAGTAATAAATGCATAGATTGCAGAAGATACTAATCCTGGTTTTACCAACGGAAGTGCAATCTTCCAGAATGTCTGTAAATGAGAAGCCCCATCAATTGCCGCAGATTCATCAATTTCTGTTGGAATTGTTCTGAAATATCCAACCATCATCCAGGAACAAAATGGAATAGTAAAGGAAACATATACGATACACAATCCCACCAGTGAGTTATTCAACCCATAAACACTTAATATTTTATAAAACGGAACCAGAAGCATAATAGATGGAAACATCTGTGTCATTAAAATAAAGGAAAGAAATGTATTTTTCCCTCTGAAATTAAATCTTGTTGCACCATATCCTGTCAGTGTGGACGCTACCAGCGAAATCAATACTGCAACAAGAGTAACACCTAAACTGTTTCTGAAGTACAATACAAAATCATAATCTTTCCAGATTCGTATAAAAGATGTGGCTGTAATTGCCTCTGGCAAGATTCTTCCATTCATCTGGTAAATTTCCAAGTCATCTTTTAATGCAGTAATAAACATCCATAAAATAGGAAGTATTACCAGCAGTGCCCCGATAATAAGAACTGCATAAGATACAATATTTCCTCTTCTCTGGTTTTTTGATAGAGAATAATTTCCTTTACTCATCACAATCCATTACCCTCCTCATCACTTTACTAATCAGCCAGCAAATAACAAAGACAATACCAGCTCCTGCTGCTGCAGTTCCATAATTATGGAATGTAAACGCTTCTTTATATATGGAAATACTGACTGTGGAAGTGGAACTTCCTGGGCCACCATCTGTAAGCAATTTAATAATAGTGTAATGTTTGAACCACCACACTGTATCCAGAATGACCGCTGTTGAAATAACAGGTCTGATCATCGGTAATGTAATTTTAAAGAAAGTCTGAACCGGCTTTGCTCCATCCAGCTTTGCAGCCTCGTAAATATCTTCTGGAACACTTTGCAAACCAGCCATTACATTAACCATGATCAGTGCATATCCTTTCCATATGCAAACAATGGCAAGAATTACAAATGCACTTCCAGTGCTTAACCACGCCTGATTTTTCTGCAAAATCCCAAGGCGGATTAAAATAGTATTAAATACGCCATAATTTGCATTAAAAATCCATTTATACAGAAGCGCCACTACTACATCTGGTAAAAGCCACGGAATAATTAAAATAGTTCGAAGAACTGTAACTCCCGGCTTTTTCTTATTCATAGCAAGTGCCAGAATCGTTCCCACTGCCAGATGTCCCAGTACCACTACAATGGTAAATAAAAATGTTACTTTCAGACTGTTTATCATACTTCCGTCTTTTAACAGAGATATGTAATTAGACAAACCTACAAACTCCCATTTCGTGGTAAGGTTTGTGTCCATAACGCTTAAATAAAATGCATAGGCAATGGGATACACAACCAGCAATGCCAGCAAAATAAATACTGGTGATATAAAAAGATATGGTGAAACATCAAACCTGTTTCTCTTATTTGTACCCAACGATTTTCTCCTCCTTACCACTGCGCAAAGGAATTGTCATCTTTGAAAAATGCTGTCGGGGTTCCCCATCTTCCATCATAGGAATTTTCTTTTATACCATCTTCATCAACTTCCACTCCTAATCCAGGTCCCTGTGGAATCTCAATATAACCATCCACAATTTCAAAAGGTTTCTTAAGATAAACTGCTCCGAGATCCCAGCCCTCTTCCATAGTTGGATGTTCCTGTGCAGTAAAGTTTGGTATAACGGTATCAATCTGTAAGCACGCTGCCAAAGCCAGCGGTCCCAATGGATTGTGAGGGGCAAGAGAGCAATAATAATTTTCTCCCATTGCTGCAATTTTCATCACCTGCGAAATACCGCCTGCGTGACACACATCCGGCTGCAATACTGTTGCTGCCTGTTTTTCCAATACTTCCCGGTATTCAAAAGTTGTAAATTTACGTTCACCTGTTGCAATTGGAATTGTAGTCATTCTTGCAATTTTTGCCATAACATCTACATTTTCTGGAAGCACCGGTTCTTCAATAAACATTAAACCATATGGCTCTAATTCCCTACAAAGCCATGGTGCCATAGCCGGAGAAACTCTTCCATGAAAATCTACTGCAAGATCAATATCATCACCGATTGCTTCTCTGATTTTCGCAATTCGTTCTACAAAACGTGTTACCATGGCAGGTGTTTCAATGTGGCGGTATGGGCAAAGGAAAGGAGTTTTTAAAGATTTGAAGCCTTTTTTTACCTTTATCTTCGCATTTTCTACTAGAAGATCTCTGCACTCCTGCTCATCTCTTTCTGTATAGTCAATATTGCCGCAAATATGTGCATACATACGAATTCTGTCTCTGGATTTTCCACCGAGCAACTGCCATACCGGAACATTCAACCATTTTCCTTTAATATCCCAGAGAGCCTGTTCAATACCACTGATAGCGCTGTAAACTGCTCCTCCTGCACGATAAAAGCCACTTGCATACATAACTTTGTACAGATATTCAATATTTCTTGGATCCTGTCCAATAATGATATCCTTCAATGAATCAACAGCGGCTGCAGTTACAAGGTTATATCCTTCCAGATCACATTCTCCCCAACCTATAATTCCTTCATCAGTAGTTACTTTTACAAAAATCCATCTTGGCTTTACATGAAAAGTCTCAACACCTGTAATTTTCATTTTTCTATCTCCTTATTTTATCTTTGAACAAATCCTTTGTTTCCATTCTGAATCAGAAGGTTTACATCTTCTATCGTACTTAAATTGTAATCATATTCAATGGTATGCTTCAGGCAAGATGCCGCGGTGGCAAATTCAATAGTTTTCTTTGGATCATACCCACTAGCCAGAGAATAGATCAGCGCACCTGCAAAAGAATCACCACCGCCCAGCCTATCAACAATTTCAAACTTATAATCAGCAGAATAATAAGCTTCTCCATTTGTATAAAGCATACCACTCCAACCATTTACACTAGCGGAAATGCTTGTCCGCAAAGTAGCTGCAACTATTTTGCAACCAAACCTATCTGCCACCTGTTCAGCTACGCTTCTGCAGTTTTCTTTTCGATGTTCCTCTGTGCCTTCATCTTCATATTTTCCATGAATACCTAATACGTCTTTTGCCTGTCCTTCATTAATTAGGCACACATCAACGTATTTCAGTAATTCTGTCATTACTTTTCCTGCTGCTTCTTTCGTCCACAACTTTTCTCTGTAATTGATATCACAGCAAACTGTTATGTTTTTCTTTTTACATACCTTCAAAGCATCTTTACAGATTTCTACGCATTCACCTCCAAGTGCGGGGGTAATTCCTGTGAAATGAAACCAGCTGGCTCCTTCTAGTATTTTTTCCCAGTCAAAATCAGATCTTTTTGCCAGAGAAATTGAAGAATTCTGGCGGTCATACAAAACCTTTACCGGTCTTTGGGAAACGCCCTTTTCTACAAAATAAGTTCCAAGTCTTGGACCGCCGTAAACAATTTTATTTACTTCTACGCCATATTTTCGTAATTCCATTGCAGCTCTTTTTCCTAATACATTTTCCGGAAGTTTAGTTACAAAATCCACATCCATTCCAAAGTTTGCAATGGATACAGCTGCATTTGCTTCCCCGCCTGCAAATGAAATATTCAAGGACGGAGCCTGTAGCAATTCCATATATCCATCCGGATTCAGCCGCATCATAATTTCTCCAAATGTCACTACTCTACTCATGCGTTCCTCCATGCAGTTTTTCGATAGTCAGTCTCGCTGCTTCTGTTATTTTTTCAAACTCACCGGATTCAACCCATTTTTTGTTTGCAATTTCTCCTCCAATTCCAGCTCCTGCTGCTCCAGCTTCCATATATGCATCAATATTTTTATAACTGATACCACCTACCACCATAAGTGGAATGTAATTCAAGGGGCCTTTGAGAGCTTTCAAATATTCAGGTCCTAACGACACGGCTGGAAACACTTTTACATAATCGGCACCGTTCTTCGCTGCTTCCGCAATCTCTGTCGCAGAAAAAGCTCCGGGAATAGATACCATTCCCAATTTTACAGTTTCCTGAATAACTTGAGGATTCATATCCGGAGAAATAATATAATTTGCCCCGGCTGTTTTCGCCATTTTAAGCTGTTCGAGGGTCATTACAGTTCCGGCTCCGCACAAGAATTTGCCTCCATAACGGGCCACTGTTTCTGAAATATTACAACATGTTTCTTCCCATTTTTCCGGAGACTTCTGATCAAAAGTGAATTCTACCAAACGGATTCCACCTTTCCAGAGAGCTTCAATCAGCTTCTCTCTGTCTATTCCATAAATTCCTCTTACGATAACAATAATTTTATTTTCTTTTATCTGTTGGATAATCTGGTCTCGCAAGCTTTTCTCCTCCTTCCTACAAAATAAGGTTTCATATCTACTAGATTTCTTATATTTAGTATTTTTGCACCTCTGAGTATAAGAGTTCGTCCAAAGTTATTCTTTTATATAATTTATTTATATTGATCTTTTGTTTCATTCTTTAAAACAACGTTTTATTCTTTGAACTTCTTGTCTATAATATACTATTACCGATTATATTTGTCAACAGTTAATTACTTTTTTGTGAACTTTCTATTGTTCTCTCACTCTTGTTTTGTGTATTATTTACAATTCTCTTTATACTCAGAAATAAATATTCTATTATTTTTGTTTTACTTATTGAAACTAACCGAAATATCCGCTAATATAATTAATAAAGAAGATAGTTTAGGAGAATAATTATGGAGCAAACAAATGTTCGTCTTGTAGATCGTGTATTAGACGTGATGGAAACTCTGGCCAGATATCCAAACGGAGTTACCATTGCCACACTCACTGCTGAAACCGGTATTCACAAATCAACCATATATCGCCTACTTACAACTTTGGTTAATCGCGGATATGTTATTAAAGACCAAGAAGGCAGTACATATCGTATGACTTTACGCACCTACCGAATTGGAAGCAGTGCTGTTCCCAGTTTTGATTTGTTAGATCTGTCAAAAAATACATTGCGAGAACTTTGCCGCGTAAGTCGCGAAGCTGTTCACCTTGCAATTCCAGATGGAGCTACCATAGTATATCTTTTTAAAGAAGTATCATCTGAAAATGTCCTCAGAATTTCTTCCCGGACAGGTTCTTATAATTATATGTATTATACAGGACTCGGAAAAGCCCTAATGGCATGCATGTCTTCCGAAGAAGTAGAAGCTATTTGGAAAAATTCAGAAATACAAAAATTCACTCCAAACACTATTACAGATTTCCACATACTACTAAAAGAGCTGGAAGAAACTCGTAAGCGTGGATATGCCGTTGATAATGAAGAGCACGAAATGGGAATTGGCTGTATTGCTGATGTAATTCGAGATGCAGATAATAGAGCTGTAGCAGCTATTAGTATTTCCACGTTAACTGTACGAATGGATGAAAATTTTCTTATCAGAACAATCCCTCTTTTGCATAAAACTGCACAGACGATTTCTGCTATGTTGGGATATGTTCCATCGGAAGAGCACCCACAACTGATTTATCAATGAATTCACGTTTCTTCCCAAAAGTAAATAAAATACATTAGCTAACAAAAAAATCACTATACTCCTTACACTTGATGAGTATAGTGATTTTTTTATAGTGTGTTTTTTATTTATAGAATTTTCAAAAGTTTCAATTATTATTTTCCAAGAGCTTTTCCCAAAACTGCATATAATTCTTCCTGGTCCTATGTCAAGATTTAGTACAAGTTAAAATGAGAAATTTCTCCCCATTTTAACCTGCCAGAAGCTCAGCCTCAGTGTGTGTTCTTTCAGACACTCGTTCGAATTCGTTTGGCGACATATAGTTGCAATGGCTATGAATTCGTTTCGTATTGTAGAAAGCTTCCAGATATTCAAAAATCAACTGGTATGCCTGCTTATAGTCGCGAATTTTAAAGCGATTGAGCCATTCACGTTTGATAATAGAATGAAAAGATTCAATGCATGCATTATCCCACGGAAAAGCTTTCTTCGAATAACTGCGCTGCATATTTTCGGTTGCTTTTTTATATTCCTTTGCAACATATTGGCTGCCACGATCCGAATGGATAATTAATGGTTGATCGATATTTCGGCGAGCTTTGGCTTTGTTTATAGTATCAATCACGCAAGATACTTCCAGTGTTTCTGAAAGCGTCCAGGCTATGATTTTTCTGGAAAATAAATCCATAACACTGGTCAGATAGACAAATCCATCTATTGTCCAGATGTAGGTAATATCCGAACACCAGACTGCATTCGGGCGATCAGGATTAAATTGCTCATCAAGGATATTTTGTAATTCAGTGCTGAAATCGGAATCTTTTGTGGTGATCGTCCATGGTTTGCTCCACTGAGCACGGATTCCCATTTGGCGCATATATGTACCAACGGTTCTTTCCGAAATGACTTCACCAGTTTTTCGAAGTTCTACAGTGATTTTCGGAGCACCGTAGTTCTGCTTGGAATCATCATAAATATCCTGTATTTTTGCTTTTACAGCTTTACGACGTTTTTCTGTATCAGAAGGTACGTGGTGGATCCATGCAAGATATCCTGAGCGAGAGACACCTAAAAATTTCAACATTCCGGAGACGGAAACCCGGCGTCCAGCCTTTTTGGCAGCTTCCGTCTTCTCAGACACTTCAAGATAAATGGCTTCCGTCATTTTCCCAGAATGTTGATTGCTTTTTTAACACATCAAGTGCATCTTGGGCATCACGTAATTCACGTCTGAGACGGGCAATTTCCTTCTGCTCATCAGATGCATAATTACCAGAACCACGAACAGGAATATCACCTGATTCTCGGAAGTCTTTCAGCCATTTTGTTAATGTGCTGTATCCGATGCCAAGATTTTCTGCACATCCACGTACTCCGAGATCTTTGTGATCCTGATAGTACTGGACTGCATCAAGTTTAAATTGTTTGTCATGTTGCTTTGCCATATGAGATCCTCCTTCAGCATGCCTCTATTGTATCATGCTTATGTGTATTTGGAATTTCTCATTTTGGCTTGTACTATTTATATTCTAGCACCATCCACTTCTTCCTGTGATAGGGTAATTCCCTTACTCATCTTTTCATGTTCCGGAGCCCAATCCCTGATATCGTATTTTGGAGTTGCTCCATTCCAGGAAATCCTATTAATTTCTTTTCTCCACCCTTTAGCATTCTCAGAAAGAACTCCGATTTCTTCTACAATATCATATTTAATGTCTGCCATTTTTCCTTCACCTCACAAATTTCTCGATCTATGCTAATAACTAACCATAACATCGTAAACCATATTATCACCACAGATCTTGCTTTTTCTGTTGTGTAGTATAGCATAAGCTCTTTTGATTTGCAAAATATATACACAAAAAAACAATTCAAAATGTCACAATACAACTCTTTTAATCTAAATCAAAAACAAGGAACACTCCAAACTCACGAGTGTTCCCTACGTTATTTTGTATCAGAACTCTTTGCTTATTTTAGTGGGCCATTTGGTGGGCCATTTTTTTATAAACTATGCAAATTTATAAAGTCTTACATCTTATCCAAAAGTCCGCTAAACGCCCTAGCTATCAGCATTTAACGCCCTTCGACATTTTGCAGGAGAATACCTGAAAAAAGGCTGTAAATTACGATACCTAATTTCATTGCTTCTGCCTATTCTCCATCAATTTCCGATAAAAAAGTGTCGAAGACACTTTTTTTATATTATCGTTACTATAAATCAACCACTTATGCAAAATGGGGTACAAATTGGGTACGACCACATTTCCCCTTGCATTCCTTTCCCAAATGTGCTATACTCATGCCCGTTGAAAAGCCCGTAAAAATAAGGTCTTAAGCGGCTTTTCCGCCGATTCCCGGCGCAAAATGAATCGAGTGTTCGTGACCTTCCACTCGTAAAACAAAACTAAAGGAGACAAATGAATATGAAAAACAAGAGTACCCTGTTTCTGGTGCAGGCAGCGCTGATTGCGGCTGTCTATGTTGTACTGACACTGGTGTTTGCACCGTTTAGCTATGGAGAAATCCAGGTTCGAATTTCCGAAGCCCTGACCATTCTTCCATTCTTCACACCAGCTGCCATTCCTGGTCTTTTTGTAGGCTGCATCCTTGCCAACCTGCTTGGCGGTGCAATTCCTCTGGATATTGCATTCGGAAGCATCGCAACCCTCATCGGAGCTGTATTTACTTACAAACTTCGTAACAGCAACAAATGGCTGGCACCAGTTCCACCAATCGTAGCCAATGCAGTTCTGGTTCCATTCGTACTTCGTTACGGCTATTCCGTCAATCTTCCGATTCCACTTATGATGCTTACGGTAGGTGCCGGAGAGATCATTTCCTGCGGAATCTTTGGAATGGTACTTCTCACTGCACTTTCCAAGTACAAGAATACACTGTTTGGCAAACAGGCTGCTGCTAAATAATTTTTTTAATTTGCAAACCCGGGTAAGAGGTTTTTATGCTCCTCCTTACCCGGATTTTTTTCTCTATTTTTTCTTTTTTTCAAAAAAGTCTCTCATTTTCATTAATTTCATCATATATTTTATTGCGAATCCTCCCTGCATACTATATAATTAATTAATCTTTTATCAAATTAAAGAGGGAAAGAGGTAAAGAAACAAATGAAAAATTTATGGAACAAATGGACCGGGATTGCACTGGTGAAACGAATCGTCGTCGGTCTGATTCTTGGTGCCATCCTTGGAGTTGCAGCCCCCGGTGCAACCAGCATTGCCATCCTTGGTGATGTATTTGTAGGTGCCCTGAAAGCTATCGCACCCCTTCTGGTATTCTTTCTGGTTCTCAGTTCACTGTGCAACGCAGGAAAATCCCATGGCGGCGTTATCAAAACAGTAGTTGCCCTTTACATGTTCAGCACTGTACTGGCAGCTGTGATCGCCGTTTTCGCCAGCATGATTTTCCCTGTACAGCTGACACTTACCAATGCAGCCGCAGCCGCCAATGCCCCACAGGGTATTGTGGAGGTCCTCAGCAACCTTCTTCTGAATATTGTTGCCAACCCGGTATCTTCCCTGGTGAATGCAAACTATGTAGGTATCCTTACCTGGGCCATTCTTCTTGGACTTGCCCTTCGTACAGCAAATGACACCACAAAAAAAGTCCTTGCTGACATTGCAGACGGAACATCCCTGGTAGTCAGCTGGATCATCAACCTGGCACCCTTCGGAATCTTCGGTCTGGTATTTAACACCGTATCCACCAACGGATTAGACATTTTCACTACCTATGGAAGACTACTGCTGCTGTTGGTAGGCAGCATGCTTTTCATCTACTTTGTAACAAACCCGCTTCTGGTTTACTGGTGTATCCGCAAGAATCCATATCCGCTGATTCTGCACTGCCTGAAAAAAAGTGCCATCACCGCATTCTTCACCAGAAGTTCTGCTGCCAATATTCCAGTAAATATGAAAGCCTGTGAGGAGATGGGGCTCGACCGTGACACCTATTCCGTAACCATTCCTCTTGGTGCAACCATCAACATGGACGGAGCTGCTATCACCATCACCGTTATGACAATGGCAACTGCTTTTACCCTTGGAATCCACGTTGATTTCCCAACTGCCATCATCCTCAGCCTTCTTGCAGCCCTTTCTGCATGTGGTGCTTCTGGTGTTGCCGGCGGATCCCTCCTTCTGATTCCTATGGCCTGCTCCCTTTTCGGAATTTCTGACGACATTTCCATGCAGGTTGTAGCCGTAGGCTTTATTATCGGAGTTATCCAGGACTCAGTTGAGACAGCCCTTAACTCATCTTCTGACCTGCTTCTCTCTGCTTCTGCAGAGTTCAGACAGTGGCGTCTGGAAGGAAAAGAGATTAAATTCTAACACCCAATAATGCTCTGGAAAATATGAGAAAATACTTTGCTTTTTTCTCCTTTTCCAGAGCGTGTTTGAAAAAGGCTCTCTGCAAAATGTGCATCACAATTTGTGGGAGATTTCTCTCAGCTTCTTCAATATCCTTTTCTCCATCCTGGAAATCTGAACCTGGGACATTCCCATTTTTTTTGCAACCTCTGTCTGTGTCATATCCTGAAAATACCGAAATACAATCAGTCTTTTCTCCTCTCTTTCCAATTTTTCCAGAATTTCCTCCAGAAAAATCCGATTCAAAAGCTTTTCATGGCGATCCTCTTTTTCCGGAAGCCTGTCCACAAGCTGCAAATCCGTTCCATCTCCCTGATACACAATCTTGTAAATAGAATCCACCTCTGCAGCCGATTCCAGCGTCATCGCCAATTCTTCCATCGGCATATCCATAGCATCTGAAAGTTCTCTTAGATCCGGCTCACGGCCTAACTTTTTCTCCAGTTCCTCCCTCATTTTACAGATCTTATATTGATTCTCTTTTATGGAGCGGCTCACCTTCAGAATTCCATCATCCCTAAGAAACCGCTTAATCTCTCCAATGATCATTGGTACTGCATAAGTAGAAAACTTCACATCAAATTCAGGATTGAAATGATCTACAGCCTTCAAAAGCCCGATGCTTCCAATTTGAAAAAGGTCCTCCATTTCCACCCCTCTCCCCAGAAAACGCCTGGCAACACTATACACCAGTCCCATATTTTCCGAAAACAAAGTATCTCTTGCCTCTTTATCTCCCTGGTGAATGCGCCCAATGAGAGCAAGAGTGTGATCCATGCTTCCTCCTGATCAATTACCGATTTTTTTGCTCATATGCACACAGGTTCCTTTTCCAACCTGTGAGGTGACTTTAACCTCATCCATAAATGCTTCCATAAAAGTAAACCCCATTCCTGACCTGTCCTGATCAGCGCGGGTCGTATATAAGGGCTCCATTGCTTTTTCCACATCTGCAATCCCTATGCCATCATCCTCAATATCCAGATAAATTGTTCTCTCTTTTCTGACACACTTCATCCGTATCTTATGTACCTCGCCTTGATAGCCATGAATGATACAGTTGGTTACAGCCTCTGACACAGCCGTTTTCAAATCTGCTACTTCCTCCAGTGTGGGGTTCAGCTGGGTGCAAAATGCCGCAGCAGCTACCCTTGCCAACCCTTCATTCTCCGGACGGCTGTCAAAAATAATGGTCATTTCGTTGGAATTTCCCATCAGACTCCCCTCCCTTCCAGCTGCATCTCATTTTCTGTTCTTTCCAGTTCCAGAAATTTACTCACACCTGAAAGCCGCAGCAATTTTTCAATATATCCGCTTACATGGCAGGCCTTCATGCAGCCAGAACGCATCCCCAGAGCCCGGTATCTCCCCATGATCAAACCTACGCCCGAACTGTCCATAAAAACAGTATTTCCAAAGTCAAAACAAATGGTTCTGATATATATTTTTCCCATAATCCTGTCTGATTCTCTCCGGATCAGCTCAGAAGCCGGATGATCCAGTTCCTCAGGCAGTTTAATATTCAGACAGGTTCCCGTAGTTTCAAAAACAGGTTTCATAAATAAAATCCCCCTTTTTTACTCTATTTTGACTCTCTGCACAGGAAAAAGAAAAAGAGATGTGCAGGTCTATCCCGCACATCCCCGGTTCAGAGGTTTCTCATTATTGTAATTCAGAAATTTTTATTCATAATACTGAAAATCACCATTTTCATCATAATATCCGTTTTCGTCGCTGTAATCAGAATATCCGGATTCATCATACCCACTGTCACCAGATGCATTATTGTAAGAACTGTCATAACCAGAGGAATCCGTTTCAGAGCCTTCTGTTGTATTGTCAGTTCCATCATTGCTTTCGGAATCAGAGGAATCTTCGCTGCCCTCAGACTTACTGTCTTCCGTGATTCCAGACACACCAGTAGCTGAACAGATGGTATTATAAATTCCCATTACATCATCTCCCAGCTGATCTTCATAAACCTTCTGGATTTCCAACGCAGCTGCATCATACTCATTCTGTGTATAAGCTGCATACGCATTCAGAAGTGCCTGATAACTGGTGCTCTTCTTCTGCTCGGCATCAAGCTGCTGGGTGATTTCCTCTGCCACATCTCCGGATTCCTTCGCCTCACCCTGGGCTTTGGAAAGCTCCGCACCCTGGCTGACCAGAGACTCGCTGTACTTTACAATCTGTTGATTGGCTTCTCTGTAAATCCCCTGCTTGATAGCCGGAACTGCCAGAAACCAAAATGCAGCCGCACCTGCTGCCACACCCGCCATAAGTGTCACAAACAGTGAAATTCTGGAATTTTCCCTGTAAACTGCCGGCTGTACCACAGTACTTCTGGAAATCTCATCCGAACCTTCTGTCTTGCCCTTGGCACCAAAAAGTCCTTTTTTCTGTTTCTCAAGTCTGGTCGTTACACCGGTTCTCTCATCTACTTCACGAAGAAAACGTAATGTAGTTGTATTGGTCTTGTCAATACGAGCCGCCTTTTTTAAGGTTCTTCTTGCCTTGCCCCAGTCATGATTCTTCATATAGATCAGCGCCAGCAGATGATAACCTTTGATCAGCTTGGTATTCTGGTTCAGAATTTTGCGAAGCTGAATGGCAGCCATATCCTCATGGCCTTCCCTGCAAAGAGCCAGGGCATTATTATATTTTCTTATTGTCTCATTAATAGCATCCAGTTTATTCGAATTCGCCTGAAGACGATTAATATATTCATTCGCAATATTCCGGGTAGGCTGCAGATTCTTACTGATCACCCACTCGCTAAGAGCAGCAACCACCTCTCCCATTTCAAAATACACAAGACCCAGAAGATTTCTCGCCTGGATATTTCTCTTGTTAAAGGTAAGGCTCTGCTTCAGACAGTTAACGGCTCCTGAAAGGTCCCGGATACTGGCCTTCTCCAAGCCCTGATTGTAATAAAGTTTGGATAGATACTCCACCTTTTTCTGGATCAGGACGTTGCACCCGCAATGAGGACAGTAATCCAGATCCTTATCAGCCAGGAACGCGCCGCAATTCATACAGTTCATTAAGTATCTCCTATTCTATTTCATCCTGCGTCCGCTTTTGGACTCCCTGAGCATTTCCTGAAGAATGTCCAGAATATCCGTCAGCTCTCTATCGTAAATAGCCTCTTCTGCGTCTGTCACATCCAGACAGGGCTCAAATTTCTTCAGTTCCTCTTCGTAATCGATCATAAAATTCCTCCACAGACTCCTGAAAAATCAACCAGAAATCCCATGTTTTCTTTTTTCTGCAGACAATTTACTTTTTCAACAAGAGTGTCTTAATCTCTCCCACCAGGTAAAGAGAACCCACGCAGAACAGCATTCCGTCCTCTCCTTTGGCCTCGTGCGCCATATGAAAAGCTTCTTCAATATTATCAGAGTTTCCAACATCCTTACAGCCTTCTTTGCAAAAGATCTCTGCCAGCTCCGCAGACGGCACCTCACGGTATCCCCCAACCTCTGTGGTCACAACTTTACGGAATTTTATCCTGCTGCAAATTGTATGGATCATATCCTGGTAATCCTTATCATTCACAGCAGAAAATAAAAGTGTCAGCGGATACTCCTTCTGAAACCGCTCTGCAGTCTCCACAAACCTGCGCACGCCATCCTCATTATGTGCACCATCCACGATCACGCCCGGCAAAATGGTCTCCATTCTGCCCTGCCATCTGGTATTTGCAATTCCTGCCTGCAGCTGTTCCATGGTCACCGGAATCCTGTCTTTCAGCACTTCCATAGTTGTAAGCGCCAGAGATGCGTTCATCACCTGATACCATGCAATAAAAGGAATATGGAACCTGGTATCCCCATAATAATCGTCCTCCAGGGAAAAATCAATGCCATCTTTATTATTTCCCAGTACCTTTGCTCCAGCCTGAATTACTTTATAAGCCGGACTTCCAAGCTCCTTTGCCTTCGCAGCGATCACTTCTGCCGCATCCTTGTCATTTCCATCATAGATTACAGGAACTCCCGGAACAATGATTCCAGCCTTCTCCCCTGCAATCTCTCTTACCGTATTTCCCAAAAACTGCATATGATCCAGACTGATAGATGTGATCACGCAAGCCACAGGATTCTCTACCGCTGTAGTCGCATCCAGCCTTCCGCCAAGCCCGGTTTCCAAAGTCACATAGTCCACCCCTGCCTCTGCAAAGATCACCATTCCCATAAGAAACAGCATCTCAAAATAAGTAGGATGGTAACTACCTTCAGCCACAAGCTCGTCCGCCAGCACTTTCACTCTCTCAAAAGCTTTCAAAAAGGTGTCATCATCAATATTCACCTCATTGATCTGAAACCGCTCGTTGATCTTCACCAGATGGGGAGACGTAAACAGACCGCAGGAATACCCTGCCTCCCTGAGAATAGATGTGAGAAACGCACAGGTACTCCCCTTTCCATTCGTTCCCGCAACATGTATCACCTTAAACTTCTCCTGTGGATTCCCCAGTCTCCTCAAACATTCCTTCGTATGCTCCAGACTGTTCTTTTTGGTAAACTTCGGAGTCTCCTCAATATAAGCAACCGCTTCCTCGTAATTCATAATCTAAACCACCATTTATCTATCGTATTTCGTCCGTAACTTCTCATGCTCATAGTAAGCCTGGCAGAATACTGCCTTCTGAATCGTTACATTACTCTACCATTATATAATAGTCACACCAGAAGTCCACCCCTAATCGTAACTTTTTATCCGACAAACCTCGCACAGAAGAAATCAGAGAGGTTCCGAAAAAATCTCATACGGCAGAATTTGGGGTTAAAAAAGGAGAGGACACAGTCTGAGCTCCAGCGGAGCAAATTTGTCCTCTCCTTTCTTCGGTTTCAGCAAAATTCTGATGTTTTTAATTTTTTTGGGCCGCACACCGCGCTCAGAGCAGACCTGATGAGACCAGGTGCCCAGCCGGGAAACGTTCCTATCGGGAATTCACCTTCCACTGACTATCATACAATGCATAAACCGCTCTGTCAAAGCTCTTACTAAGAGCCTTCCTCGTCGAACTGTTACTTCTCTGTACAACTGCCAGTCTGTCAAAATCCGACAGCTCCGTACCCGAGATCACCAGCATGTTCGGACTTACATATGCCGTATCATACCACTCTCCATTCAGCTTCACCTGACTGGACGGGGTGAAATTCGTGCCTTGGATATAATAAGTCCAATCTGTATCCGACACTAACCGAATGGAATCTAAGGTCACATCATAAAGTCCCATCCGCATCTTTGTTCTCTCAAAAGGATTTTCTCCTCCATAAGCATATCGCTGACCGTACAGCACATCATACTGCAGTGTCTCCAGATCGACCTGATAATTCTTGGTATTTCTTCTTGCCTGATGATATTTCATGATCGTACCCTCATGAATACCAACTCTGTCCAGAACCTCTGCTGCGATCTGATAAGAAGCCAGATTCTCATCCTTCTTGGTAAGTCCCATATTATCCCAGATTACATACTCCGTCTGGAAAAGATACTTATTTTTCAGATCCTCCACAGTCAGTCCCATAGTCGGCAGATGATCCCCATACATAACCAGGATCACATCCTCCGGATAGTCTGCCAAAGCATCTGTTAACTCTTTCACAAACTGATCCATCTCATGAATCTGATTCACATAGTACTCCCATTTACAATTCAGCTCATCCGTAGGAGAACCGGAAACTGTAATAGAAGGATTGTCCAGAATGGGCTCGCTTGGATAATCACCATGTCCCTGCACGGAAATGGTATACACATAATCCGGACTGTCAGTAGAATCCAGACACTTAATGATCTCATCCGTCAACACACTGTCTTTTACCCATCCAAGAGGATTCTGCAGGTTCTCATCTGCCATATACTCTTCAGAAGTAAAGGTGTCAAATCCCAGATTGGGGAAAACAGACCTTCTTCCATAGAAGTTGGCTTCATTATTATGTACCGCATGTGTAGAATACCCCAGATTTTTCAGAACATAGGGCACACTTTCGCAGGTAGTCTCCTTAAGAATACTCTTATAAGGATATTCACCTGGTCCAAAATAGTGAAGACTCATACCTGTAATGGTCTCAAATTCCGTATTTGCCGTACCAGCTCCAACAGAAGGAACCTTGTAATATCCGGAAGAATACTCTTTCATCAGCTTCCTGAAGTTCGGGATTGGATCTTCAGAAATATCCAGGTAATTTACCAGTGTCGGGTCAAAGAAAGACTCAAGCTGAAGGAACAGAATATTCGGTCTCTTTCCATCCTCCTTGGTCTTTGGAAGATTGGACTCTGTCTTCTCGATCCGGTTAATCTCATCCTCAGAATAATCCCTCGGCTCACTGATGCCTGTATTAAAAATAGTAGTCGCCAGACAATAAGGATAACCATAATCCTCATAAGCAAACGCAATATTGCCAAAATAATTAGACAAAACCCTTTTTTCAAGAGCCAGCTGTGTCACGCCTCCAAAAGCCACAAAACCAGCAATTACCAGCGGAATCACATACCGGTACTTAATCTTCTGCTCATATTTCGGTCCCTTGACCAGTAGGATCAAAAGCCCCAGCACCACAATTCCGATCAAAATACATCCGATCACCACACCATAAAACGGCAGATATTTCTGCATGATCGCAATACCATCCGTCAGCATATGCAGATCCGGTCCGGTAAATGGTGTAACACGGTTCATCAGAAGAATACAGTTTACGATTCCCAGAAACAGCCAGAAAACGGAAACCACAACTCTCCAAAAGCACCGCCTGTGAAACAGATAAACGATCAGCATTGTAGTAAAAATAAACATCGTATTATAAGCAAATACCAACGGTTTTCCCGTCATATAATCCCAGGCCTCCACTACAGAATGGCGGCACAGTGCCTCTATAAGGAAATAGAGCACTGCGCACCAGAGTGCCTGGAGAATCAGGGAAATCTTATTGCAAAATTTGCTCAGCTTCATGCAAAATCTCCTTTTTATCTCTTAAGCTGCTCAAGCTGTGTTTCAACCTTATCTTTCATCTCTTTGTACTTCGCAAGCTTCTCCTTCTCTGCATCAACCTTGGCAGCAGGAGCCTTATTTACGAAATTTGGATTATTCAGCATTCCCTCACAGCGGGCGATTTCCTTAGTCAGTCTCTCCTGCTCCTTTGTCAGTCTCTCAAGTTCTTTTTCCTTGTCAACAAGGTCTTCCAGAGGCATATAAACAACTGCATTGGAAACAACAACAGAAACTGCATCCTCACCGATACCAGTCTTATCCTGCTGAACATGGATTTCTTTTGCAAAAGCAAGATTTGCAAAGGATTTCTTGCTGTTCTCATACATCTGACAGATAGCAGCATCTTTTCCAACAATGATCAGATGTGTTTTTCTGTTCTGCGGAACATTCATGCTGGTTCTTGTGTTACGGATGCCACGGACAACTTCCTGGAAACTTCCGATTGCAAGCTCAGCCTCAGGAGAATTCCACTCGTCCTTATATACCGGCCAGTCAGAGATCATTATGGACTCTTCCTCCGGAAGCAGTGTGCAATAAATTTCCTCTGTGATAAATGGCATAAACGGATGAAGCAGCTTCAGTCCCTGGGTCAGCGCTGTGCGAAGTGTCCAGAGAGCCTCGTTTGCCGCCTTTGGATCCTCTTCTGCCTTCCACAGACGAACCTTGGCGATCTCAATGTACCAGTCGCAAAGCTCATCCCACAGGAAATCATAGATCTTCTGAACCGCAATACCCAGCTCATATTTTTCCATATTGTCGGTTACTTCTTTGATCACATTGTTCAGTCTGGAAAGGATCCATTTGTCCTCAGCGCAAAGAGAACCAATCTCCGGCTCCGTTACATCCTTTCCTTCCAGATTCATAAGAACGAAACGAGAAGCATTCCAGATCTTATTTGCAAAGTTACGGCTGGATTCTACACGCTCCCAGTAGAAACGCATATCGTTTCCAGGTGCATTACCAGTCATCAGAGTAAGACGAAGAGCATCTGCGCCGTACTTGTCGATTACTTCCAGCGGGTCAATACCATTTCCAAGGGATTTACTCATCTTGCGGCCCTGGGAATCTCTTACCAGACCATGGATCAGTACATGATGGAACGGTGTCTTGCCAGTCTGCTCAAGAGCAGAGAATACCATACGGATAACCCAGAAGAAAATAATGTCATATCCGGTTACCAGCACATCTGTTGGATAGAAGTACTCCAGTTCCGGTGTCTTATCCGGCCAGCCAAGTGTGGAGAATGGCCACAGAGCAGAGCTGAACCAGGTATCCAGCGTATCCTCGTCCTGATGAAGATGCGTGCATCCGCATTTCGGACATTTTTCCGGCATTTCTCTTGCAACTACAGTCTCACCGCACTCATCGCAGTAGTAAGCCGGGATTCTGTGTCCCCACCACAGCTGACGGGAAATACACCAGTCACGGATGTTCTCCAGCCAGTGAAGGTAAGTCTTGTCAAAACGCTCCGGGACGAATTTCAGATCTCCATCCTCAAGAGTCTTGATAGCAGCTTTGGCCATTTCGTCCATCTTTACAAACCACTGAGGCTTGATCATCGGCTCTACAGTTGCATGGCAGCGGTCATGAGTTCCAACGCTGTGATTGTGCGGAACAACCTTTACCAGAAGACCAAGCTTGTCCAGATCCTCTACCATGGCTTTTCTTGCTTCGTAACGATCCATGCCGGCGTATTTACCACCCAGCTCATTGATGGTAGCATCATCATTCATGATGTTAATTTCCGGAAGGTTGTGTCTCTTTCCAACCTCGAAATCGTTAGGGTCATGTGCCGGTGTGATCTTTACGCATCCGGTACCAAATTCTTTATCAACATACTCATCGGCAATAACCGGGATCTCTCTGTCTGTGAGAGGAAGCTTCAGCATTTTGCCAACAATGTCTTTGTAACGGTCATCATCCGGGTTTACTGCAACTGCAGTATCTCCAAGAAGTGTTTCCGGACGTGTTGTTGCAATTTCCACGAATTTTCCTTCTTCTCCAACAACCGGGTAATTGATGTGCCAGAAAAATCCGTCCTGATCCTCATGCTCAACCTCTGCATCGGAAATGGAAGTCTGGCATACCGGACACCAGTTGATGATACGGGAACCTTTGTAGATGTAGCCTTTTTCATATAACTTGATGAAGACTTCCTGTACAGCCTTGGAGCATCCCTCATCCATGGTGAAGCGTTCTCGCTCCCAGTCTGCAGAAGCACCAAGCTTCTTCAGCTGGTTGATAATTTTTCCGCCGTACTCTTCTTTCCACTCCCAGGCATATTCCAGGAATTTCTCACGACCGATTTCTGCCTTGTCGATGCCTTCTTTTTTCAGTTTCTCAGTAACCTTAACCTCTGTAGCAATAGCTGCATGGTCAGTTCCCGGCTGCCACAGTGCTTCGTAGCCCTGCATTCTCTTGAAACGGATGAGAATGTCCTGCATAGTTTCATCAAGTGCATGTCCCATATGCAGCTGTCCGGTTACGTTTGGCGGCGGCATAACAATGGTAAATGGTTTCTTATCCGGGTTTACTTTTGCATGAAAATATCCGTTGTCCATCCATTTCTGGTAAAGACGTTCCTCGATTCCTTTTGGATCGTAGGTCTTTGCAAGTTCTTTGCTCATAATTTTCCTCCTAAAAAAAGAGCCCCTCACACAATTGTGTGAAGGGCGAAATTAACGCGGTACCACCTTCATTATGTGCAAAATGCAAAGTACTGTTTCCCTGAATTCATTTACAGTCTTCGCTCTGTTGTACACATATCTCTTTCCTGTAACGCTGGAATTGCGTGAAAACTTACTGCAGATATCACTGCCTGTTCAGTTTCCCGGCTCAGAAGCTACCTTCAGTGAATGCGGATCTCGAAATGTCTTCCACCACAGTTATCCCTGGACATTTCTCTCTGGGAGGGCATTTACTTACTCCTCTTCTTCAACGCTTTTCGCTGCAGCGGTCTGATCTCCTTGTAAATAGCCGGAAAAAGCCGCCACTTTTATGGATATAACTATAATTGCATTCTTCCGGCTTGTCAAGCTAATTTCAAAATTTCACAATTACACCGCTCAGACAGTGTTTTCTCAATATTTTTTATTCCACACTCTTTAAGGATTCCACCATATCAATGGTTTTCAGCTTAAAATGCATCACCCCATTCACCACAATGGAAAATATGCTTGTCAGAATTCCACTGTATAAAAAGCTCAGCGGCTTAATATTTCGTCCAAACATAACTGCATCTACCTCAACCGTAGTAATCACATACCTGTGAATGAGAATTCCAAACACTGCTCCAAACATAATTCCAAGCACTGTCAGGATCACGTTTTCCCGAAGCACATACTGGGAGACCTCTCCGTCATAGAAGCCAAGCACCTTCAAAGTTGCCAGTTCCCTCTGTCTTTCTGTAATATTGATATTATTCAGATTATACAATACCACAAAAGCCAGCATTCCTGCGGAAACGATCAGCACCAGGATCACCGCATCCAGAGTGCTCAGCATACGGTCAACCTGTGATGCCAGACTACTGGTATAACTGATGCTGAGAGCACCAGGATTAGCAAGGATCCGGGTTCCTGCCATTTCCAGATCATCCTTACAGTCTTCCTGCATAGTAAACACAATGTTCTCATACTCCGGCATTTCCCCGAACGTCTGCTCATAAACCCTGGGCGTCATATAAAGGTAATGGCTCATATAATTCTCTGTGATCACAGCCACCCTCACCTTATATTCCTTATCTCCCTTTTTCAGGGGAATCATATCCCCCACCTTTAATCCCAGCAGGGATGCTGTTTTCTCGGAAATAGCAGCACCTTCGTCGGTAAGCTCATATGTTTCCCCGGTAATACGGTTCTTTAAGGTTACATCCCTTGCAAACTCACTCAGTCTCTCTGGCACAAACAGATAAATACTGATGTTGGAGCTGCCTTTCGGAGCACTGATCTTCGTCATCTGTACCCGATTGCAATGGGCGATTTGCTCATTTTCCTTCATGTATTCAAACAGCTCTGCATGTTCTTCCTCTGTAGCATCGCTGTCCTCAATCACCATTCCGTCATAATGCTGAAGCTCCCGGTACTGAATAGCGGCAATATCACTGATGGAATCCTGAATCCCAAAGCCAACCAGCATCAGTCCCATGCTTCCTGCAATTCCAAAGACCGTCATGATCAGGCGCTTCTTGTAACGGAAAAGATTTCGAATTGTGGACTTCCAGGAAAAGCTTAAATGCTTCCATATAAATGTGAGCCGCTCCAGCAATACCCGCTTGCCCTCTTTCGGAGCCGGTGGGCGCATAAGAGAGGCCGGTGTCTCCTGCAGCTCCTTTCCACTTGCAAAAAGAGTCGCTCCAACTGTACATACAACAGAGGCTGTGGAAGCGATCAATGCGAAGCCAGGCTGATAATCAATGGAAATGGTATTTGCCACATTGTGATACATAATCCCATAAGCAGTTATAATAATGTATGGAATGATTTTCTCTCCGATCAGCATTCCCAGCACACTGCCAAGAAGAGTTGCAAAAAATGCATAACAGATATATTTTGCTGCAATAGCAGACTTCTTATATCCCAATGCCTTCAAGGTACCGATCTGGGTTCGCTGCTCCTCCACCATACGAGTCATAGTGGTAAGACTGATCAATGCCGCTACCAGGAAAAAGATGACCGGGAAAACCTGACCGATGTTTCGAAGACGGTCTGCATTATCACCGTAATCCGTATATTCCGGAAGCTCCTCCCTATCTGTGACCATCCACTCCGGCATTTCCAGATCTTCCAGTTCCTTTTTCGCATCATCCAGCTTCTGCTGATTCTCGGCAATCTCATCCTCCGCATCTTTTTTGGCGTCTTCGTACTCTTTCTTTCCATCTGCAAGGTCTTTCTCACCTTTTTTCAAGTCTTTAACCGCATCCTGAAGCTTTTTCTCATTGTCTGTAATCTCTTTTTCACCGTCTGCAAGCTTCTTCTCATTGTCTGCGATTTCTTTCTCACCATCGGCAAGCTTCGCCTCATTTTCTGCAATTTCTTGCTCTCCGGAAGTAAGCTTTGCCTCATTTTCCGCGATTTGCCGGGCACCGGAATTATACTGTTCCAGACCGGAAGCATACTGCGCTTCACTGTCATTCAGCTTTGCCACATTGGCATCCAATTCCGCCTGTCCGGCAGCCAGGGTCTCTGCATTGGAATCAATTTCTTTCTGGGCTTTATTCAGTTTTTTCTTTGCTGCCTTTAACTGCTTCTGACCTTTTTCCAGTTCCTGTTCCCCTGCCTCTATCTCAGCTTTCGAAGCAGCAAGAGTATTCTCCTGTTCCTGAATCTGAATCCATCCGGCGTCAATCTCTGCCTGACCTGCTGTTATCTGTTCCCGTCCAGCATTCAGCTCGCTTTCTTTCTGAGAAAGCTGGGAAAGTCCATCCTCGACTGCTGCAAGCCCGCTTTCCAACTCACTTCTGGTCGCTGCAAGCTGCTGCCGCTGACTCTCAATCTGCGCTTCACTTGCCTGAATCTGCTGGCTTACCGCCGCCTCCTGTTCTTCCAGTGCAGACACCTGAGCTGCCAGAATATCTATTTCCTCCTGGGAAACATCCGGATTTTCCAGTGCTGCGTTGTAACTTGCGCGTACTATCTCAAGCTGACTCTGCAGCTCCGTCAGCTGAGCTTTTGCACTTTCCAAAGCACTTATTCCATCCTGAAGCTGTGCTTCTCCTGCTGATACCTGGGAAAGTCCATCTGTAATCTGCTGCTTCTGGGCATTTAACTGGGTTCTGGTACTTTCGATCTGCTGCTGTCCGGCAGTGATCTCCGCTTTTGACTGATCCAGTTCACTTTGCTTTGTTGTCAAAGTCTGCTTTGCGGCTTCTAACTGCTGTTCGCCTGCCTCAAGCTGGGCTTTTCCATCTGCAAGTTTCGCTTTATTTTCATCTAAAGTCTTCTGATTTTCCTCTAATTCTGCCAGACCACTGGTTACCTGCTTCTGCGCAGAATCAAGCTGAGCCTGTCCGTCAGCAAGCTGGGCTTTTGCAGCACTTACCTGACTCCATCCATCATCCAGCTGGCTTCTGGCCGTGTCGAGCTGGCTTTTGCTGGAGGAAAGCTGATTCTTGGCAGATTCCAGCTGACTTTTTCCATCAGCAAGCTGCGCTTTCGCATCTTCTAACTGGTTTTTCCCATCAGCAAGCTCTGTCTTCGCATCTTCCAGCTGTTTTTTTCCATCGGCAAGCTCTGTTTTTGCGTCTTCTAACTGGGATTTTCCATCTTCATACTCTTGCCTTCCGTCTTCTAAATCCTTTTCACCTTTATCTAATTCTTCTTTTGCGTCAGCGAGTTTTTCATCTGCCTCTTTTTTCCCATCGTCCAGCTTCTTCTGGGCATCATCGATTTCCTCCTGTGCATCTGCCTTCACAGATGCAAGGCGGATCTGACAGCAATCATCTGCTATGTTTTCAACACGGTCTTTGATCTTGGCGATCAGATTCTCATAACCGTCTGTATAACTTGTAAGGCCCTTTGCACCATGAACGGTCACATAAATCTGCGTATAAATTTCCTGGTCAAAATCTTCCGGGAGCACATATCCAAATCCATTGACTTCACCAGTTCCAAGGGTGGTATTTCCTCTATTAAAGGAAATATAAAGAGGACTTCTTCCAGTTCCCACTACCGTATATTCTGTGGTCACAAGAACGAGGGAATCTCCTTCTTCAAGCAAAGCCACCTTATCTCCTACCTTATATTCATTGGAAGAAGCAAATGTGCTATCCAGAAAAATCTCTCCACTTTTTTCCGGAAGGCGTCCCTCCTGCACATCCAGTTTATTCACTGTGTCATTTATGGATTCAATGTGAAGAACCTTCTGCTTCTGGCCTTCCCCGCACATCACATCGGTAGACCAGGCACCTTCTGCGGACTCGATGCCATCTATACTTTCTATGGAAGAAACATCATCAGATGTCAGGCCCATTGTGCCCACAACCTTGATATCCATCAGGCTGCTTTCGTCATAATAGGCATCTCCGGAATAGCGCATATCCGGCGAGGAAGCCTGAATACCGGAAAAGAAGGCCACTCCAAGAGCCACGATCAGAAGAATGGAGATAAACCTGGATTTGCTTTTTCGGATCTCCATCCAGAATTCTTTTCTTAATGCTTTCATCTCTCACCTACCACTCAATTTCTTCTACCGGGGTTGGATGGGCATTCAAAGTCATCTGTGCCACCTTGCCGTTTTTTATTTTAATCACGCGATCTGCCATAGGCGTCAATGCAGAGTTATGAGTGATAACCACTACTGTCATCCCCTTCTGGCGGCACATATCCTGTAAAAGCTTGAGAATCGCCTTACCAGTCTGGTAATCCAGAGCGCCTGTTGGCTCATCGCAAAGGAGCATCTTCGGATTCTTGGCAAGAGCTCTTGCAATGGAAACTCTCTGCTGTTCACCGCCTGATAACTGGGCAGGAAAATTTCCAAGTCTGTGTTTCAGACCCACCTCTTCCAAAACAGTTTTCGGATCCATGGGGTTCTTACAGATCTGTCCTGCCAGTTCTACGTTTTCCAAGGCTGTCAGATTGGGAACCAGATTATAAAACTGAAAAACAAATCCAATATCGTCCCTGCGGTAGCTGGTGAGCTGGCGGTTATTGTATTTCGCTATATTCCTTCCATCTACCCAGATCTGACCGCTGGTGGCAGTATCCATTCCGCCCAGAATATTCAGAACCGTAGTCTTGCCAGCACCACTGGGCCCTACGATCACGGCAAACTCGCCTTTAGCTATGTTAAAGCTGATCTCATCTACTGCGATTATTTTTACTTCTTTCGTTCCATAAATCTTAGAAACCTTTTCAAGGTGAATATAGTTTTCTGTGGTACCCTGCAATTTATCACACTCCTGTTTTTCAAATATATTTTAATTTTAGTATAGCATTGCAGGTTTTTTTGTTCAATCAGAGAAAGTATGAAATTTCTATAAAGATAACTATACGTTACTGGTCACGGAGTAAACAGTAACAACTATACCAATCGCGTAGGATATGAATTCAAGTGTGCAGTTATAAAAATTATAGTTATTTCAAAAACAGCCTCTGACTTTCCCAGTAAAAAAGTCAGAGGCTGTTTTTCTTTCCTGCTCATCAATTGCAGAATATATAATTACAATCTGCATATCCGTATTTCATAAGGCGTGGAGAATATACATACCAGTATTTATCTGAACTGGAATCAATTACTACCACAGTATCACCGGTATTCAGTTCACCAATCTCATTTGCCGCATCATATCCCATAGCGGATCGAAGAGCCAGATATCCGGTAGGCACTTTTACATACAAGGTAGCATATGCATTTCCACCCACCAGATAATCTTTGTTTACAAATCCATTGGTATCATATTTCGGGGAATACACATACCAGTACTGGGAATCACTTGTGTCCAGAAGCTGTACGGTATCGCCGGAATATAATTCCCCGATTTCATTGGAAGCATCATATGCCTTCATATTGCGAAGTGCCAGATAGCCCTTGGCAACACTGACCGTTCTTACTTCGCCAAAATAGCTGGAATCTGTATCCAGTCCCTCTTCTCTGTACAGGTACTCCTGGTTCACATATCCATAGCCGTCCAGTTTCGGGGAATACACATACCAGTACTGAGAATTGCTACTGTCGGAAACCCAGACGGTATCTCCCGAATAGAGCTCACCGATTTCATTAGATGCATCATATTCCGGTGCATTGCGAAGAGCCAGATATCCGGTGGAAACGCTTACGGTCCACATTGTATCATAGGAAGATACGGAAGATGTCACAGAATCCAGATAATCATTATTCACGTATCCGAAATCGTCATACTTAGGAGAGTATACATACCAGTAACCAGTAGCTCCAGTGTAATCCATCACTTCCACCAGGTCACCACTGTAAAGTTCTCCGATCTCATTACCGCTATTATAGGATGTATCTGTCCGAAGTGCCAGATATCCAGTAACAACATTCACACGGTAAGTATTACAGGAAGCCTCTGCCTCCTGCGTAGTTCCGGGAACTGAAAATGCAAGGGCTGCAGCTGCAAGAACAGGTATGCAAATCTTCTTCATTTTCGTCATAGAAAAATCCCCCTTCATATAGTCGTTGCTGTCCACCCCATGACCAGCAACATACAATTTTCTGAAAAAACACTTTTTTCATGTATTTATATATGAAAATTATAACGGATTAACCATGGCTTTTCAACTCCGTTTTTCTTATTATACACCACCTGACTCTGTTTTTTGTAATGCTTCATTTCCATCTTCTGTGCCATAATTGCGCAGCATAAAACTGTCCTCTACAGCTTCTTTCATATTGGTAGCGTCTGCATAATTATTATTCAGGATTAGCTTATCTAAACCATAGCAGGTCTGCCCTTTAATGTAATGATCAAATTCCAGTTTAAAGCTATACCGATCTGTATCGGGGTCACTTGCAATAGACGAAAGACTAGTACATCGCTTCGTAAATAACTATACCAATCACGTAGGATGTGGATTCGAGTGTGCAGGTATAAAAACGCAGGCGTAGCGGGCTACGCCGAGGCTTTTATACCTGTGCAATCGGATTCACAGACAAGTGAGTGGTATAGTTATTTCGAAAACGATGTACTAGTATTTCCCTTAGAGCGTATAAAAAAGCACTTATCAGAATTATTTTTTCAGACAACCGTAGCTGCCTGTCTTATCTTTTCCATTGAAATATTTCTTTGAAAATTCCTCCGCCGGACAGGGTCTGGAATAATAGTATCCCTGAAGCAATTCCGGCTTATAAGTCTGGACAACGGAAAGGATTTCCTTATTCTCCACCCCTTCCACACAAACCTTTATTCTGGTCTGCTTACTCAGATTCATAATATATTCCAGAATCGCCTGATCCATCTCATCATCCTGAATGGAACGGACAAAAGTATGATCGATCTTGATCCACTGTGGTTTCAGCTTGCGAAGCAATGCAATGGAAGAGTACTCCGTGCCGAAATCATCCAGTGCCATATTGATCCCCATATTTTTAAAATATTCAAAATCATCCCGAAGGCCATTGGGATCCGATACTTTACAGCTCTCTGTAAGCTCCAGGATCAGCTGCTTCTCCGGTGTGCCAGATTCTTCCACGATCCGTGTCACCATTTCTCTGAAGCCTTCCTGAAGTATCTGGATATAAGAAACATTCACGGAAATTACAAAATCAGGATTCTCCATGCGCCACAGTGCCGCCTGGGCAAGTGCCTTATTCAAAAGCCACTCTCCCACCTGTCGGATGGTTCCGTCTTCCTCCAGGATCGGAATAAATTCCATTGGGGAAACCAGGGTTCCATCTGGCAGATAAAAACGCATCAGAGTCTCAGCACCATAAACATCCTGAGTCTCTCCGTTCACCAGAGGCTGATATACCAGTGCAAACCCTCTGCAATTATTGGCAACAGACTCACGGAGCACTTCCTGCAGTCGGAATTTCTCCACCGTTTTTCTGTGCATTTGTCCGGAAAACTGCGCAATGCTGCCACGTCCCACTTTCTTTGCCTGCTCAAGGGCGTATTCCACATTTGCATGCAAAGTCTCGAAATCCTCTGCATCCTGCGGAAAAAAGGCCACTCCGCATGAAATCGTCAACTGGATCTCCAGATTCATCTCCCTGGGGACTTCCACTGAAAACTTCTGCATTTCCTTGTAGATCCGGTCAAGTGCATTCTCGGATTTCTCAGTGGTAATACAATAGAATTTACCTCCTGGTCCCCGATAAGAAATAACGCCCTCCAGACTCTGACATTTCTGTCCCAGACGCTGCAGCACCTCATCTCCTACAAGATACCCAAGAATATCATTGATTCTCTGAAGTCTGTCCACATCAAAAAGAAGAACAGCACCTTCCATTCCATGACTGATAAATGCCGGAAGCTGCTTCTTCAGCTCATGAAACGTATATAAACCAGTGGGCTGGTCAAACTTGGCATTTACACCAAGATTCATCATCGTGCCAACAAAAAGGCCAAGGCTTCCATCCGCATTCCGCTCCACAATTCCCTGGCACCTTACCCATACATATTTCCCATATTTATTTAAAGCCCGGTATTCACAATTATGCCGGTTGCTTTTCCCCTCAAAAATGCGACCGATATCCTCCAGAAAAATATGCTGATCCGCAGGATGGATATGCTGTACCCATTCCTTCGCCGTATTCTCTATAAATTCTCCCGGCAGATTGAAGTAATCCACACTTGGCTTAGACCATCTGGAAAAATCGCGTTCCAGGTCGGCTATATAAATGTACATATTATCTGAAGTCTGAGACAGAGCATCAAATATATGGCTGTCAAAATTAGAGATATCTATCACACAAAACCACTACCTTCCCTTTTCCCCTAATACATCAATATTTTACCATACTTTGCACAATTCTGTCTACAAATTTTGACAATTCTGCACATAAAATGTTAATAAAGTATAAAAAGAAGAATAAATAATACAAACATTTTTATGATAATCTGTAACCATTACGCGGATGCCAGAGCCTGTCTGAAAAATCATTCCCCCAATCTGCACGCCCCGCTTTGCGGTATATTTTGCCCGAATTCGACTGTTACAGCCCCCAAAAAAGGTACCATATCTCCCATTTCAGGAGATATGGTACCTTTTACATAAATGAAGCTCTTTTTTAATCATTTTACTGCTTCAAATGCTGCATCCAGAACTGCGATCAGGTCGTCTACTTTCTCAATACCGATGGAAAGACGGATTGTGTTTGGTTTGATTCCCTGGTCAAGAAGCTCTTCCTCTGTGCACTGACTGTGTGTGGTTGTTGCAGGATGGATCACAAGGGATTTTACATCTGCAACATTTGCAAGCAGTGAGAAGATTGCAAGGTTATCAATAAATTTCTGAGCGGTCTGTGCATCACCCTTGATCTCAAATGTAAAGATGGAACCGCCGCCGTTTGGAAGGTATTTCTTATAAAGATAATGACTTGGCTCACTCTCCAGTGATGGATGATGAACAGCTTCTACCTGTGGATGTTTAGACAGGTAATCTACGATTTTCAGGGCGTTGCTTACGTGACGCTCCACTCTTAAGGAAAGAGTTTCCAGTCCCTGTAAGAACAAAAATGCATGGAATGGAGAAAGGGTAGCTCCTGTATCACGAAGGATGATTGCACGAATATAAGTTACAAATGCTGCCGGAGCGGTTGCCTCTGCAAAGGAAATTCCATGATAGCTTGGGTTCGGCTCAGAAATCCACGGGAATTTGCCGGATGCTTTCCAGTCGAAGTTGCCGCTGTCTACGATCACGCCACCGATTGCAGTTCCATGGCCTCCGATGAATTTGGTTGCGGAATGAACGACGATATCTGCACCATACTCAATCGGGCGAACCAGGTAAGGAGTTGCAAATGTAGAATCAACTACAAGAGGAATGTTATGTTTGTGCGCAATTTTTGCAACTTCTTCAATATCAATCAGGTTGGAGTTCGGATTTCCAAGGGTCTCAATAAAGATTGCTTTTGTGTTTTCCTGGATTGCAGCTTCGAAAGAGCCTTCTGCATCCGGATCTACAAATGTTGCGGTGATGCCGCTGGTCTGCGGAAGAGTATGTGCCAGAAGGTTGTATGTTCCGCCGTAGATGGTCTTGGAAGCTACAATGTGCTCACCTGTTTTTGCAAGTGCCTGGAATGTATAATTGATAGCTGCTGCACCGGAAGCAACTGCAAGCGCTGCAACTCCGCCTTCAAGAGCAGCAATTCTCTGCTCGAAAACATCCTCTGTAGGGTTGGTAAGTCTTCCATAAATATTTCCGGCATCGCGAAGTCCGAAACGGTCAGCTGCATGCTGTGAGTTATGGAATACATAAGATGTAGAAGCGTAGATTGGAACAGCTCTTGCATCTGTTACTGGATCTGCTTTCTCCTGTCCAATGTGTAACTGTTTTGTTTCAAATCCCCAGTTTTTAGAATCTCTGATATCTGCCATTTTTCTTTCCTCCGTATGTTTACTATTTTTCATCATTTTTTGTTAATGTTAGTTTTGTTATTGTTTTTGATGTTTTTCTTTGCTGTTGCTTTGTTTTTGTTGATGAATGCATAGTAACATACTGGGGATTATCTGTATAATATGTAAAAATAATATCTGGTTATAGGTTCATTCTATAACCAGGTATTTGGGGAATTTTTCTTTGCATATTTCTTTACACTATTCAGAAACGCCTCATGTATCCTGTCATCCTCATCCAGTTCCGGATGAAATGCCAGTCCATACTGCTCTTTATACTTTACAGCTACAATATTTCCATCCACCTCAGCCAGTACTTCTGCGCCTTCTCCGCATTTCTCAATATAAGGGGCACGAATGAATGTCATGGGAACCTGACCGATTCCTTTCATTTCCCTGATGGTGTGAAAACTGCCAAGCTGTCTGCCGTAGGCATTTCTTTTTACTGTCACAGGCATGGTTCCGAAATACACATGCCCGTCATTAGAGAGGTGGTCAGCCAGAAGGATCACCCCCGCACAAGTGGCAAGCACCGGCATTCCAGCCTGGATTTTCTCTTTCAAAGGCTCAAACATTTCCAGCTCCCGAAGGAGTTTTCCCTGTACCGTACTCTCACCGCCTGGCAAAACCAGTCCTTCAAAGTCTCCATCCAGGTCTTCTTTTTTCCGCAGCTCCACGCACCGGGCACCCAGTTTTTCCAGTTTGCTCTTATGTTCTGCAAAAGCTCCCTGCACAGCAAGGATTCCGATTTTCATCTCATTTGCCCCTCTCTGCCATCAGAAGCTGGATTTCCTGCTCATTGATTCCGACCATAGCTTCACCAAGGTCTTCGGAAAGCTCTGCAAGCATTTTGGAATCCTGATAGTTGGTGACCGCTTTTACAATAGCTGCTGCACGCTTCTTCGGATCACCGGATTTGAAAATACCAGAGCCCACAAACACACCTTCTGCGCCAAGCTGCATCATAAGGGCCGCATCTGCAGGAGTCGCAACACCGCCTGCTGCAAAGTTTACCACCGGAAGTCTTCCTTTTTTGTGTACATACTTAACCAACTCATATGGCACACGCAGGTTCTTTGCTTCTTCAAAAAGCTCATCCTCACGCATGGAAACCACTTTCCCGATTTCGCTGTTCATCATGCGCATGTGGCGCACCGCCTGTACCACATCGCCGGTTCCTGGTTCGCCTTTTGTACGGATCATGGAAGCGCCTTCTGCGATTCGCCTTAAAGCTTCTCCTAAATCTTTGGCTCCGCATACAAATGGTACTTTAAACTGACGCTTGTCAATATGGTAAACATCATCTGCCGGGGAAAGTACCTCGCTCTCATCAATATAATCAATCTCAATTGCTTCCAGGATCTGCGCTTCTACAAAATGTCCGATACGACATTTCGCCATAACCGGAATAGAGACTGCCTCCTGGATTCCTTTGATCATTTTTGGGTCGCTCATCCTGGAAACACCGCCTGCTGCACGAATATCTGCCGGAATCCTCTCCAGCGCCATAACCGCACAGGCACCTGCCTCCTCTGCGATTTTTGCCTGTTCCGGAGTGGTAACGTCCATGATCACTCCACCTTTTAACATCTGTGCAAGCTGTTTATTTAATGCATATCTTTCCTGGCTCATTTTGATTTCCTCCTGTATGTATTGTGCAGAAAAATTGTGGGGCACTGTTTTAACAGATTTCCATTTCTTCAACTGCCTTTTATTTGTCTGAAAGCATACAGGAATACTGTACTGTTATAAATATCCAGTTTTTATATATTTTAAAAGGACAGTTTGAATATTTTCTCTCAAACTGTCCTGCAGGACTTGTTTTTTTCCAGCAAAACCTTCAGTGCCCGGGCAATTTCTACCTCGTCTTCTGCAATCAGGATACGCATAATTTTCCTCCATTTTTTCTGAAAAGGAGACGCTTACGCGTCCCCCATTTTCCCGCCCCTCCTAGAGCCTTTTTCAAACACGCTCTAGCCTGATGGCAAGTTGCAGGGGCAAATAATATACTATTATTTTTTCGGTTTCTTTCGCGCCATTATGCCACCGATCCGGCCCGTTTCTTTGGCGGAGAGGCTTTTCCAGCCCCCTTCTAAGACTTTATCCAGAATGCCAAGTTCCTGAGCAATTTCATATTTTGTCTGTTCTTCAGGGGTAAGATTTCCGGATTTGTAAGCTTCTACTTCTTTGTCTTTGTTCATATGTCTATGCTCCTTTTTACAGTGTTTGGATGTATATGATATGAGTGTCAAAAGGTCTTTTGACACTCATTTGATACCCGGATTGCTACGCAGCTACGCTGCTCCCGCAATCCTCCAAATATTCGAAATCCGCTGATTTACTGCGTAAATCGCTACTTTCTCATATTTGGCGTGTCCCAAGCTCAAAAGCCTTATCGTGCAAGCACGAACAGCTTTTTGACCTTTTGACACTGGTATCATGTATATAGGGAGTATGGACAAAATACAATACATTTATTCAAAGTGGATGCAATTTGACATGGCATATTTCAAGCGAACTGTCGCAATATTCTGCCAAGCTGACTGTCAACTATAACTAAGCAGCCCGGGAAAGCCCTCGCAGCTAAGTTTTCGCAGGCAGTGGATCTTGTGCGATTCTTCTTATGCTTTCGGAATAATAATCGCTGCAATAATATATGCCCAGATTCCTGCGCCGCCGAAGCAGGTCAGGATTACCCAGGCCAGGCGGACCAGGGTTGGGTCAATATCGAAATACTCGGCAATTCCTCCGCACACACCGCACAGCATACAGTTTACGGTTGATTTGTATAAACGCTTATTACTCATAATTAATTCCTCCGATCTGACATTTCTGTCTTATTTTTTATCCATTACATAACTTTACACCAGAGCGTGTCTGAAAAGAGCTTTCTGCAAGATTTAGCTTTCCCCAGTAAACTCCACATCAATCTCGCCCATTCCGCATTCCAGCACCATATCTTTTCTGGCACCTTCATTGGAAATATTTTTCTCAATGCCAATTCCACTGTACTCAGAATCCTCCAAATTAATCTCACCCATACCACAGGAAAGATCGTAATTATAGTCCTTCTCTTTTCCAGTTACTACCATGTCAATTTCACCAGCACTGCAGTCCGCATTCAGTTTCTGAATATCAAGCTGATCAATGTCGATGGTTCCGGCGCCAACCTGAAGATCACAATACGCTGCTGTGATATTTCCATAACCGCTAAATTCTCCAGCGCCAACTTCCACCGAAAGCTCCTGTACCTTTAAATCGCACTCCAGATCAATAGTACCCATGTCAACACCCAGGCTTATCGTATCAAAGTCTTTCCCGGAAGGAACAATGACTTTTATCTGTTTCTTCTTTTTTACATTTCCACTGCGGGTATCTGTAATCGTGATTTTCCCGGAAGTTTCCTTAACCACTACATCGTTCTTCGCATCATTTGCCACATTTACCCGAATCTTGTCACCATCGTATTCCTGGATAAGGAGCTCATCATACTTCAAACTGATTTCCAGATCACTGGCAAAATCCATATCCACAGTATTTCCATCTAAAGCATCCCAATCTATGTCAGAAGAATGATATTGGGCGTTTCCCCAATGGATCAGACCAGCCAGCGGATAATCATTATCCTGAAGCAGCTGTCCAGCCTGATCAAACACATTTCCGCCTGTTTCCACTGCTGCTACAGAAATTCCACCGATACAGAAACCAATTCCTGCCACTGCGAAAGCACCTGCTGCAATCAGCATTCCCTTTGTTCCTTTTTTCATGCCTGCTCCTCCTTCTTATTCCGATATACGATTTTCTGGAAAAAGTCTGTCACCTTACGAAGAATCCATGGGAAAATCGTGGAGCCCAGCCATCCTGTTAAAATGCAGAACAGAATTCCTGATGCAAACAAAAGACAGCCGATTCCCATTACCAGAAGTCCCACAGCAGTATTGGTAATCAAAGTTCCAATACCCACACTAATGCAGGCGCAAGCTGCTACGATAAATGTGAACGCCACAACTCCGGATACAAAAATCGCCAAAAACGGAAACAAGATCACCACCAGTAAAATACTGAACACGCCACTGGCTGCTGTAATGATAAATGGGGAAAGAAATACCAGGGCAATTAGGAGCAGGATAAATCTGCTGTTGCTTCCCTTCTCTTTCGGGCGATATCCCCTGTGGGTACGATCTGTTTTTCCTGCATGTTCCCCATCTCTTTGGTGAATCTCCGGCATATAAGAAGCCTTGTTTTCCCTCAAGTCCTCATATCCGTTCTCTGTATACTGTGCATATTCCTCATTGCTTTCGTCAAGGTCTGCCTTTATTATGGCAGCCACTTTTCCGGGGCTTCCAAGCTCTCTGATCACGGAAGCCTCATTCTCAGGACCGGCTTCGTCAAAATAACTGTTGTAGTAAGCCAGCGCCTCCTGCTTTTCTGCTTCCGAAATATCAGACAGCAGCCTCTCTAGCTGTTTCATAAACTGCGCTCTGTCCATACCTGTTAATTTTCCTCCCTCATGTGACCGCTGTCCGCATTTCCGCCAGCGTCCTCAAACATACTGCCTATCTTGGTGGAATAATTCTTCCACTCGATCTTGTACAAATTCAGCTGTGCCTGCCCTTTCTCCGTCAGTTTATAATATCTGCGATTTCGTCCGGCATATGCCTGATCGTAGACTTCCAGGCAGTCATCCTTCTGCAGGCGGCGCAGCACTGGATAAAGTGTGGATTCTGAAATATCCAGAACTCCGCGTACATCCTGGGTGATCTTGTATCCGTAAGTACCTTCCGGCTCCTTGGACACAACCGCCAGAACAATAGCGTCCAAAAGTGCAGCTCCTGTGTTAAATACCATCTGATCACTCCAATCATATTATATAATTCATCAATATTATTTAATTAACAATACTATATGATATATAATATAATTTTGTCAATACCATTTTTAAAAACAAATTTATATATTTCTATCATTTACACAAAAAAAGGCGCAGCCAATGCCACGCCAATATTTCAACATATTTTCTTTCACTTCAAATAACTGATAAATTTCTCCGTCACAGGTGAAAGCCTTTTTTATCCTTCACTACAAGCCCAATTTTTTTCTTT
The DNA here is from genome assembly GCF_020554845.1 of Blautia faecis. GTDB lineage: Bacteria > Bacillota > Clostridia > Lachnospirales > Lachnospiraceae > Blautia_A > Blautia_A faecis. The sequence goes on from NZ_JAJCIA010000009.1 coordinate 111,798, forward strand.
TTCAACGCCTTCTATTGCTTTACCTGGCAGGCAATTTATAGATACTTGTGAGTAATTTTTTGCCTGTATTGGTCTCAAATACGCGCTCTCTGGCTGTTTCAACAGCATTCTCAGACATTTCACTTTCATCTGCATTTACAAGAAAATCAGCTTCCAGAAGAATGCGGTAATCCATTCCGTCTACGTTTGTATAGGTGTGGTGATGGCTAACCAGATAGTTGATTCTCTCTTTCATTTCATCATCAATTTCCACATCCTTGAGGAAATTTTCTACCAGCTCAGGACTTTCTTTTTCCTGGTTGGAGCCATTTGTATTACCATATTTTACGCGGCATACAGGGCAGGCAATGTCGTGGATCACGGCTGCGATTTCCAGAATTTCCTGCTTTCTTTCGGTTAAATTTTCCATCTCGCCAATCATTCTGGCATATGTATATACCTTCAGAAAATGGGCAATATCATGCTTGTTTCCATCGGAATATGCGATCATTTTTGCGATAACATTATTTATGGTTTGCTGTGTTTCTGTCATGTTTTTTCCTCCTCGTTTGCATTCAAAAAGCAGCAGAAATCATCTGGAAGGGGAGCTTCCAGAGTGATTATTTCATCTGTAAATGGGTGACAAAAAGTCAGCTTCCAGGCATGGAGCGCAGCTCTTTTGAAGCAGTCATTCCTATTATTAATTCTGCCTTCCGTATTCTTTTTTTCTTTGCTGTTACTCATTTTCAAACACGCTCCAGAGCGTGTTTGAAAAAGGCTTTCTGCAAGATGTGCGTCACAATTTGTGG
>NZ_JAJCIA010000090.1 GCF_020554845.1 Blautia faecis
GACTACCGTTTCAAAATCGGCACGATTGGGGAAAAGAAGCCGGAGGACTGGATTGTAGTGGAGGGACAGCATGAACCGCTGATTGACCGCATGAGCTTTGACATTGTGCAGAACAAGCTGAAATCCCGCCAGCGTCCGGGGCAGACCAATGAAATCAGCCTGTTTGCCGGACTGATAAAATGCGGCGAGTGTGGGAAGTCGCTGACGATACGCTATACAAACGCAAAACATCCCCAGCAGATTTATTCCTGCAAGACCTACAATGCCTTTGGAAAGAACCACTGCACCCAGCACCGGATTGACTATGACACCCTTTACAGCCATGTGCTGCGAAAAATCCGGGAATGTGCCAGAGCTGCCCTGATGGACGGGAAAGCGGTTGCCGACCGCCTGACTAATACCTGTGAAGCCGAGCAGCGGGAACAGCGGGAAGCAATGGAACGCTCCCTTACAAGGGACGAGGAACGGATTGAGGTTCTGGATAAAATGGTCATGCGGCTTTATGAGGATATGATTGCAGGGCGTATCAGTGAGCAGAATTTCAACACCATGCTGGAAAAGACACAGACCGAGCAGACGGAGCTTAAAGCAAAAGTGTCCGAGGGCAGGAAGCGGCTGTCCGATGAAGCCCAGCTTGCCAATGACGCAAAACAATGGGTGGAAGCCATTCAGGAATATGCCAACATCACAGAGCTGGACGCAGCCACCCTTAACCGCTTAATCAAAGAAATCGTCGTGCATGAGCGCATTGACGAAGATAAAACAAGACACATTTCTATCGAAATTCATTTTAATCTCAAACCCATCCCAGAGGTGGAACAGGTCACTGCCTGACCTGTCCTACCGGGACGATTCTCTTAAAAACACCATATAGATTTTTTGTACGCCGCCGCCCGCCATCGAGCAGAGTTTTACACCTAATTGGGGATAAAACA
>NZ_JAJCIA010000091.1 GCF_020554845.1 Blautia faecis
CTTATGATTTGGGCTACACACGTGCTACAATGGCGTAAACAAAGGGAAGCGAACCTGTGAGGGTGGGCAAATCTCAAAAATAACGTCCCAGTTCGGACTGCAGTCTGCAACTCGACTGCACGAAGCTGGAATCGCTAGTAATCGCGGATCAGAATGCCGCGGTGAATACGTTCCCGGGTCTTGTACACACCGCCCGTCACACCATGGGAGTCAGTAACGCCCGAAGTCAGTGACCTAACCGCAAGGGAGGAGCTGCCGAAGGCGGGACCGATGACTGGGGTGAAGTCGTAACAAGGTAGCCGTATCGGAAGGTGCGGCTGGATCACCTCCTTTCTAGGGAAGAAGTAGAGAAGAAAAATGTGTTTTACTGTTGAGTTATCAAGGAAAGACAATTAAATATTTCCGGTGTCGATGCGCTTAGGGGAAACACCCGTTCCCATCCCGAACACGACGGTTAAGACCTAAGCGGCCGATGGTACTGCATTGGAGACGATGTGGGAGAGCAGGTGGGCGCCGGATCAAAGAAAAAAACAAGTGAGGAACTTGTTCATATAGAAACAGACACCGGTAAGTGAGTTCTGTCGGAAACAGAACGGTAAAAGGCGAAGATCGAGAGACTGGTGTTAACCCGATCAGCAGGGAAGTGCTGTTATGATAACTGGTTTTACCAGTGATTAGAGGTTTTAAATGGAAGATATCTGATGTTTAAGATTTCTAATGACTGATAAAAATTCAGTCAATAAAGAAACATCATGTACCTTGAAAACTGCATACATGTAAGTATGATGAAAATCATACATCCTTGATACAAACGTTAAAACGTAAGATAGGAAGACATCGATTTAGTCTGTGAGA
>NZ_JAJCIA010000092.1 GCF_020554845.1 Blautia faecis
CTCAAAAGAACAGTATGATGCCAATACCATCATGAAGATGCTGGTCTATTCCAGACTTCTTTTCCCTGCTTCAAAGAAATCTTCCTATGATGATCGGGAACATTTCTTTGAGAAAACAGACTACTCTTTAGACGATGTTTACCGCTGTCTGTCTTTCCTTGACAAACATAAAGAAAACTTGCAGATCTGGCTAAATGACCATATCAAAGAGAATTATGGCAGGGATACCAGCCTCATCTATTATGATGTTACAAACTACTATTTTGAGACAGATGAGCAAACCGATTTTCTCCGTAAAGGAGTTTCAAAAGAACATCGTCCAAATCCAATTGTGCAGATGGGACTTTTCATGGATAATCAGGGAATTCCTATTACTTATGAACTTTTTCCCGGAAATACCAATGACTGTCTGACCTACAGACCTAACTTTGGACGCATCAAAAAGCAGTTTGATCTTGGCAGAGTCATTTCCGTTGCTGACAAAGGAATGACAACAGGTGATAACATCTGGTACACGATCAACACGCCCACTCATGACGGATATGTTTTCAGTATGTCCATCCGGGGCGCAGAAAAAAGCATCAAGGACTATGTTCTGGAACAGGAAGGTTATGAATGGCTTGGTACAGAATACAAGCGGAAATCCCGCAAGTCTCCAAGAACAATCCAAGTATCCTCTGTTTCGGGCAAAAAAATAAAAAAGCAGGTAAATGAGAAACAGGTTGTCTTCTGGAGTGAAAAATATGCCAAACGAGCAAAAGCAGAGCGTGAAGCTGCACTG
>NZ_JAJCIA010000093.1 GCF_020554845.1 Blautia faecis
GCTTCGTCCTCCAAAATGTGAACCTCGGCTTGCTCCGGGTACACCATGACGGGGATAAAGCGGCGGTTGCCGGAACGGTCAAGGGGCAGGAAGTCAAGGGCATTGGAAGTGCCGCCAAACACGCACTGACGGGGGCGGTCTGCTGGGTGGGTTTCATAGGGTATCTTGTAAACCTCTTTCTGTCGGCTTAAAAATGACTTGATTTCCTCAATGCTCTTGGCGTTGGCGGTTGCCATCATTTCCGACATTTCGATAATCCAGTGACCTTGCAGCTTGCGGTACACATTGTCATCGTCCAACTTCCGCAAATCATCGGAGAACCACTCGTCCCGGACTGCCAGCAGACGGAAGAAGGTGGACTTGCCAGCCCCCTGACCGCCTACCAGACAGAGCATGATTTCAAATTTGCATCCCGGCTGAAAGGCTCGTGAGATTGCGCCCAGCAGGAACAGCTTCAACGCTTCATAGGTGTAATCGTCTGCGTCAGCCCCCAGAAAGTGCCGCAGGCAGAAACGGATTCGTTCTGTCCCGTCCCACACAAGGGTATTGAGATAGTCCCGGATGGGATGGTACTTGTTTTCATTCGCCACAATCCCGATGGCGTTATCAATCTTCTTCTCATTGGTAAGCCCGTAGGTTTCTTCCAGATAGAGAAGCAGATACTTCATGTCCGTATCGTTCAGGGCGGTGCTTTC
>NZ_JAJCIA010000094.1 GCF_020554845.1 Blautia faecis
TTTTCAAGGAGGGATAGATTTGAATGTATTTGAAGCTGTGAAGCAGTCCGTCACAACAAGACAGGCTGCGGAGCATTATGGAATCCGTGTAGGCCGGAACGGGATGGCTTGTTGCCCGTTCCATCACGATAAAACCCCAAGCATGAAGCTGGATCGGCGTTACCACTGCTTCGGCTGCGGTGCGGATGGGGATGTGATTGATTTTGCCGCCGCCCTGTATGGGCTGGGAAAGAAAGAAGCCGCCGTACAGCTGGCACAGGACTTCGGGCTTTCCTATGAGGACTGGAAACCGCCGGGGAAGGTAAAAAAGCCCAAGCCCCGGCAGAAATCCCCGGAGGAACAGTTTCAGGAAGCAAAAAACCGCTGCTTCCGTATTCTTGCCGATTATCTTCACTTGCTTCGGGCATGGAGAAAGGATTATGCCCCGCACTCCCCGGAGGAAGCCTTTCATCCACGGTTTGTGGAAGCCTTACAGAAGCAAGACCAAGTGGAATATCTGCTGGATGTGCTGCTCTTTGGGGAGACAGAGGAAAAAGCAGCTTTGATTACGGACTACGGAAAGGATGTGATACAGCTTGAAAAGCGAATGGCAGAGCTTGCCGCCGCAAACGCAGCAAGAACTAAAAAACACCATGAACGCCATGCAGCCGCCCCAGAGCATTGAGGAAATCAAGGCGGGGCTGG
>NZ_JAJCIA010000095.1 GCF_020554845.1 Blautia faecis
GAAGCCCTGTCCTATCTCCGGCAAAAGGGGCTTTCCACTGTGGAGGACTTAGAAGCGTTTCTGGAATCTTCCGGGAAATCAGCCGCAGATTACCGCAATCAGATGAAGCCAAAGGAAGCCCGCAGCAAAGTGATTGACGGGATTCTTGCCAGCCGGACAGACTGCAAGGAATGTAAGCCTGTCTATGAGAAGTACCAGAAGATATTTTTCAAGAAAACAAAGGAGAAATTCAAACAGGAACACCCGGAGGTTGCCCGGTATGCGAAAGCCGCCGCCTACCTTGCCAAGCACCCGGACGATAAGGACAGTACCCAAAAGGAGCTGCAAGAGGAGCAGGAAACGCTTCTGGAAGAAATTGCAGCCCTGAAAACACCGCTGACCGAGGTACAGGAGGATTTGAAGAAGCTGCGGGACATTCGCTACTGGGTACGGAAAGCCACCCCCGGCACAGAAGAAAGCAAAGAGCCGCCCAAGAAACAGCCTATCAAAGAAGTCTTGCAGGATAAGGCTGACGAGAAAAAAGCACAAAGAACTGTCCCGGCACAGACGAAACACAAACAACAGGATATGGAACTTTAACAGGCACTTGCCATTTTCAAGCAGAGAATGTCAGGTGCTTTTCTTATTTTCAAGGAGGGATAGATTTGAATGTATTTGAAGCTGTGAAGCAGTCCGTCACA
>NZ_JAJCIA010000096.1 GCF_020554845.1 Blautia faecis
TCTGGCGATGGTTACTATTTATACTTTTCTTTTATTTTTCTGTTGTTTTGGTTGTCATAGGGGAGAAAAGCCCAGAAATAAGGGATTTTCCCCGGCAACCGGCTCGGCAACGGGATAGCAACAGGGGGTGCAACGGGCTGTCATTTTCAGAATGGAAGCTCCATCTGTTCTGAGACCTCCACAAAACCATCCCTCGTTTTTTCAGACGGGTTGCATAAGTCCGTTGCCGGGTTTTCACGCTCCCAGCCCTTTTGTCTGCCATATTCGGAAAACATTCTTGGGTTCGGGAAGTACCGCCAGCCGGAAATACACTGATTCATAATCTCGTTGATTTCCCGGATTTCCCATTGCTTCGGCTCGTCAAAGGCATGGTTTAAGGCTTCCTTGTAGAGCTGCTTGGAACAGACCATGCTCCCGGTGTACTTATCAAGATACGCCTGTATCATCCCGGCTTTGGTGTCCTCCGGCATAAAATCCCGCTGGTGTTCTTTGAGATACCGCTGCATGGCAGGGCTGAAAGCCAGCTTGAACCTGCCGCTTCTGTAAATTTCCATCGCTTCTGCCCACATCTGCTCGATATAGGCTCTGGAAGCGGCTTCGTCCTCCAAAATGTGAACCTCGGCTTGCTCCGGGTACACCATGACGGGGA
>NZ_JAJCIA010000097.1 GCF_020554845.1 Blautia faecis
ACCAAAATGCAGATAACCTGTATGTGCTTCTGGATACTACAGCTGAAACAACAGCAAGTATCCGTGAGCCAGTTCCGACGGATCAGATTTTGTCCCAGCTGATAGAAATAATTAACGGAGATTATGAGGATTCCATTGAAAATTATCTGCCAATAGAAAAAATGGAAGAAAAGGTAGAAAACTCCACAGTTTCTGTTATTAACGAAGCATTGGGACAAAATGAATTCCTGAAAGAATACCAGAATCTGATCTCCATTACGGCAAAGATTCAGGACAAAGGAGAACCTCTGGCGGATGCTTACACATATACCCTGGCCATTGAAGCAGTAGTTACAACCTCGACTGGGAATACCTATACAGAAACCGGAACCTATCAGGCTGTAATAAGAAAGCTTACACCGGAGTTAGAAACGAAACCTGAAACGAACATTCTGGAATATCAGAAACCGTTATCTGACTGCGTCCTGAAAGGCGGAAAAGTAACATGGAATGGGCTGGAAGTAACAGGGGAATTCAGCTGGAAGACTCCGGAAGTAAAACCATCTGGAGAAAATAACGGAACCGATAATGCAAATTATACGGTTGTATTTACGCCTTCTGAA
>NZ_JAJCIA010000098.1 GCF_020554845.1 Blautia faecis
ATTGTCGTGTTTCGGTATCATTTCGGTGTCAGTTCGCCAGTTCTCCCCGGTGTCGTTCCTCCCCTGAATCTCACAGCGGCGTATCGCTCCCTTTGGTACGCTCGTTTCGGTCAGGGTTCCTCCACATCCCTGCCAAAAGTCATGGCACTACATCGCCGGGGAAGCATATCCCACACAGGCTGGTCATTCGATTGGAATAATCCATCGATGAACTACCTGTATCATAGAACATTTTTGTGCCCTGTGCCGTATGTCCACAAAGTAGGAATTAGGAGTAAAAATCAGAAATTTCCACGATTGCGGAAAGTGTGATATAATCCAGTTAAGCGGCAGCAATGAAACCGCCGGAAAGGAGTGTGCGCCCATGAAAGGAGCAACAAGCATACAGGAACGCCTTTGGGAACTCCGCAAGGACAAAGGCTTAAATCTGGAAGAACTATCAAAGCTGACGGGTATTTCCAAATCTGCTCTCGGAAGTTATGAAAAAGAGGATTTTAAGGAAATCAATCATGGCAACCTTATCACGCTGGCAGACTTCTATGGGGTTTCCGT
>NZ_JAJCIA010000099.1 GCF_020554845.1 Blautia faecis
CGGTCATTGGCTTCCAGATAGCGGTTCTGGATGACCTCCCATTCATGCCGCCAGATTTCGCAATACTTCTGGTCGTTCCAATCCACCGTATCCTCCTTGTGGCTTTTCCATCTGCCGGACGGAAGTTTTATCCGTTCCCCGTTTTCGTCAAGGTCATAAACCTTGCGGCTCTTGGGAAGCCATTTTCCATGTTCGTCCATTGCCCTCATAGTGAGCATGACATGGGCGTGGGGATTGTGTCCCGGCGGATGGGGGTCATGGATTGCAAAATCAGCAATCATGCCTTTGGAAACAAACTGCTGCTCACAAAACTCCCGGACAAGGACAGCATACTGGTCGGGTGGTATCTCTCTTGGGATGGTAAGCACCCACCTCCTTGCAAGCTGGGAGTTCCATTGTTTTTCCACAGCTTCGGCGGCGTTCCATAAGGTATTACGGTCTGCATACTCCGGCGGGGCATTTGCTGGGAGCAGAATCTCATTGTGGACGATACCACGCTTTTCCGGGTAGTGCTTCACTTGCTGGTCGTATTCACAGAACAGCTTTTCGCC